>CADDZO010000089.1 GCA_902812395.1 bacterium
GCCTGGCGGGCGTCGGGTGGTGGCCGACGCCCGCCAGGCCCGCCGCCGCGGCCGCCGCACCGTCCTCTTCATCGACGAGATCCACCGCTTCAACAAGGCCCAGCAGGACGCGGTCCTCCCCCATATCGAGGACGGAACCGTGATCCTCATCGGCGCCACTACCGAGAACCCATCGTTCGAGGTGATCGCGCCGCTCCTGTCGCGGGCGAGGGTGGTCAGGCTGGAGGCCCTTTCCAGGGAGGAGCTGGCGGTGCTCGTTCGCCGTGGGCTGGAGGAGCTGTCAGCATCGATCGAGGAGGGGGCAATGGAGCTGGTGTTGACCGCGGCCCGGGGAGATGCTCGGGTAGCGCTCAACGCCCTGGAAACCGCAGCCGCCCTGAGTGGCGGCACCGTCACCGCCGCCTCCGTCGAGCAGGCGATCCGGAATCCGGTCCTGCTCTACGACCGGGCCGGCGACATGCACTACGACCTGGCCTCGGCCCTGATCAAGAGCGTCAGGGGCAGCGATTGCGACGCCGCCGTCTACTGGCTGGCGCGGATGCTGGAGGCGGGCGAGGACCCGGACTTCGTCGCCCGCCGCCTGGTGATCCTGGCTGCCGAGGACGTGGGTCTGGCCGACCCCCAAGCCCTCCTGGTGGCGGTCGCAGCCCAGCAGGCCGCCCACCTCGTGGGCATGCCCGAGGCGGTCCTCCCGCTCAGCGAGGCCACCCTCTACCTGGCCCGAGCACCCAAGTCCAACAGCGCCTTGCGGGCCTACCGGGCCGCCAGAGAGGTGATCCAGGAGACCGGCAACCTGCCCGTCCCCCTGCACCTGCGCAACGCCGTGAGCCGCCTGGCGCGGGAGATGGGATACGGCCGTGGCTACCGGTACGCCCACGACTACGAGGGCGGGGTGGTGGAGCAGCAGCACCTCCCCGATCAGATCCATGGCCGCCGGCTCTACGAACCGAACCCCCGCGACCTGCACCCCTGAACCCTGGCTCGGGAGGAAGACAGCCAGGGCCGGGTGCGGTGTGGCCAAGCATGCCCGTTGAGAGTGAAGGAGCCATAGCCAGGCTGGTCGTACGACCTCCTTCCGGAAGCAATCCGCCAGCTCCTCCCCCTCGCTCAAGGGACGATGCGACGCACCGCCCCTTGTCGTCTGACACGATCGTTGGACCGGCTCGACACCGGCCACCAGGGGGCAGGATCTCGCCGTAGCGACCGCTTCAGCAGATGAGCTGCGCCAGGGACGGGGCGGGGGACGACAGGGGGCGGAAACGGGCCTGGCCAGCCGGCCGCTGGCCCGGTCAGCGATGGCAGCACCAATCGAATGGGATGCGACCGACCTTCCAGGAGACGGACTCGATCCGGGCGCGATCTCCTTCGGTCGATGGCGTTTTTGGAACCCGCTGTCATTCGGCCGCCTACTCCCCATGGCCAGCCCGGATCTCGTATTCGGAGGCCGATGCCAGCAAGGCCTCTGCCCACCGCCCGGCGGCCCTGACGCCATTGTTGACGCCACTGGAGTCACCATCCAGGCTGACCGGCACCTGATGGGCAGCCTGGCGAATCGCCGTTCTCACCACCTGGACGGCCGCGGTGGTGGCGGCGGTGATCACCGTCCTCAACATCTATCTCCTCCTGCAGACTTTCGGCGTCCGGCTGCCAGTGGGGTGATCTGAAGGCCAGGACCCCCAACCGGCTCGTCGAAGTGTCGAGCTGTCGCGCCCGCCCGGAGACGTCGTCGTCCAGGCGGGCAGGTGCGTGACCTGCACCCGGCACCACAAGTGCTGGCTACCAGGCGATGAACCTGCTGGACAAGCTCCCCAAGCGGCTGCAGGCGAGGCCAAGCAGCGACTGGCGGAGATCCGGGAGGCTCCGAGCGAGTCCGAGGCGACGGTGCTGCAGCAGGCCTCCTGCGGGAGCTGCGGGTGTCCAGCAGGGGCCGGCAGCGGAGTGTCTGGAGCGGGATTGGGAAGAGTGGACCACCTTCTCTGACTTCCCTCAGGAGCTTGGGCAGCACCTGCGGACCAGCAACCCGATCGAGTCGGTGTTCTCTCTGGGGTGCGGCTGCAGACGAACGCGGCCGAGCGTCACCAGGTGGCAGATCACGCCCTCTCCTTGGTGTTCGAGCGGTCATGTGGCTGAGCCTGAGCTCGCCACCGACGGGCCCAATCAGCTCCAGTCAGCTCCACCTCCTCCTTCTCGGCCACCGCTCCCGAGGCGGCAAGCTGGCCCCGACGCCGACTCCGACGCCCTAGGTCTCTCAGTCGGGTATCCGCCAGGCCGCCTGGACCCGCGCCCGTTCGGAGGCAAGCGAGCGCGAGGTAGCCACCAGCCCCGAGCCCACGTAACACTCGTGGTTGAGCTCGACCCGGCCCAGGTCGTACACGTAGTTGACCATCACGCCGTGGGACTCCCGGAGCCCCTTGGCTGAACAGTCCGCGCCGAGGTTGATGCGTTCCAGGCGGGCTCCGTTGGAGAGGTGGAAGTGGGCCACCGGATCCAGCACCCGCCGCCCAATCCGGACCTCGGTCAGGTAGGCGAGCACGACCCGCCGCAACACCCGCGCCGACCCCCGGTCCAGATCGTCACGAGGCAGGGCCCACTCCACCGCAGCCACCGGATCGGTGGTGCCCGCCCGCCGGCAGAGCGCAGCCGCCTGATCCCCCAGCAGAGCACCCAGGCGAGCGGCGGTGAACCCCTTCGTACCTCTGCACCGTAGCGCCTCGGCGAAGCGGGGGAGGGGGGAGAGGGTGGCGAAGGTGGTCAGGTTCGGGAACTCGGCCGAGAGCTCGTCGACCACTTGCTTGATGAGGAAGTTCCCGAAGGAGATGCCCCTGAGCCCTGGCTGACAGCTGTTGATGGAGTAGAAGATCGCGGTGGTGGCGCCGGTGGGATCGGCTGCTGGCCGTCCCTGATCGAGCAAGGGGGCGATGGCGGTGGCGAGGCCTCGGGTGAGAGCGACCTCGACGAAGATCAGGGGCTCGTCCGGCAGGGCGGGGTGGAAGAAGGCGAAGCACCTGCGGTCAGCCTCCAGACGCCGCCTCAGGTCCTCCCAGTCCGTGATTCGGTGCACCGACTCACAGGGGATCAGCCGCTCCAGCAGGGCGGCCGGCGAGCGCCAGTCGATGGCCTCCAGACGCAGGAAGCCCCGGTTGAACCATGAGTGGAGCAGGTGCCGTAAGTCCGCGTCCACCGCCCGCAGGTGCGCGCGCCCGGGCAGCAACTGGAGGAGCCGAGCCCGGAGCCGAAGGATGGCGGCGGTGCCGCCGGGGGCCATGTTCAAGCGGCGGAAGAGTTCCTGACGGGGCGGCTCCACGGTTGCCGCCAACCCCAGCAGGCAGTCGATGTCACCCTCGGCAGAGGACCACCGCTCCACCGCCCTCCTCACCTCCCTCGGGTCGGGGGAGAAGTCGGCGGCCAGGGTCTCGAGGTAGGCGTCCAGCTCCTCTGGGCTCATCGCCGACAGGCGCCCCACCAGTTCGCTGGCCAGGGCCAGCCCCGAGGCCTCACCGCGCTCGGCCAGCAGGCGCCGGGAGAGATCAGCCACCCCAGCCCTGGTACGCGCCGAGGTGGTGAGGTTCAGGACCTCGCGTCCCCGCTCGGCGATGAGTGCGACGTGCTCAAGCCACGAGCGCGGCCGCCGTGACCTGGCCCCGGTGTCGGACTGCATGCCAATTCTCATCGTAGGCAGCGGCTTGCCTGTCTCTGGATCCGGGGTAGTGGTCGATTGGCCGGAATGCGCGTCATCCGCCCGGCCTGGGGCACCCGTTCCCAGATCGCATCTTCACCGGGAAGAAGATCGCGGCTCTCCGCTGGGCGGGTGAAGTCCCGCACCAGAAGTGGACGACCTTCTACACGAGGGTGCTGCAGCGGCTCGTGTCCCAGGGTGGCCTGGAGCTCCGCGTGGAGTTCGAGGCGAAGCCTTTTGGAGGGCTGTACTCCGAGCGGACCGAGGAGGCCAAGCAGGGACTCCGCGAGCTCGGCCTCCCCGACTGGTCCTGGCCGGCCGGTTGAAGGCTGCAGGGAACCCTCGGTATCAGCTTGACGGCCGCCCCTTGCGAAGCGCTGCCGGCCCAGGAACTCGGTGACCTCAGCCTCGAGCGCCGCCTGCAGGAGCAGGCGGACCGAGACCTGGGTCACCTCCTCCAGCACCTTGCCCAGATCGCCCTCGCGGGCGAACAGCTCGTCGATCTCGGCACGCAGCCGCTCGGTGGGGGATACTCGTGCAGTCACGGGTGTAGGCCTCCTTCCGTGAGTTCCGAACTGCTCGGGAGGAACCTACGTCCGTGCCCTTTTTACACAACGGACGGGGCAGCACCCGCCTTCGGGTCCGAGCGGGAGGAGTGCCAGATCCCCTACTTGAGCGGTGAGGAGGCCAGGCGGCGGCTGGAGGAGTGCTGGCCCCAGCGGCGGGCACCGGTGGTGCTCGGAGATCAGCTATGAACGATGCTTCTTCCCGTCACCGGCTGGGGGCTGAAACTGTTGGCGGTTGAACCTATGATAGCATGTAGGGGTGACCTGTCGCTTCAGCCATTGCTGGTAATGCGCGGAGTGGAACCAGGCCATCCGGGAGAAGACCGATCAGGTCAACGGGCACCGCTTCCGCAAGCGGCCTCGCCGTCTACTTCGCCAAGCCCCATTCGTCGTGGATACGTGGGACGAACGAGAACATGAACGGCTCTTGCGCCACTACTTCCCGAAGGGCACCGATCTCTACCGCTGGGGTCGGGAGACCTCGACGCGATCGCGTTCACTCTCAACGGACGCCCGCGAAAGACGCTCAGTTGGCGCACTCCAGCAGAGGCACTCGATGCTCTTCTACAATCAGACGAAACAACCTGTGTTGCTTCGACCGGTTGAACCCAGGCCTGGAGCGAGGACATTCAGATCGAAGACGGGGACGGCACCGGCAGCCCGGCAGGCCGCGGCCAGATCCCCCAAGGTAAAGGCCGCCTGGTCCGGCTTCTCTTCGCTGTTGCCGGTGCGCCAGTCGTAAAAATCAGCCTCGGTGCCGCCCCGCCAGCGAATGGTGGATGGCTCAAGCGCCGCCAGCAGGGGGACCGATGTCCACCGAGGCAAAAGACTCGAAACCTGCCAGATCGAAGTTGATCCTATAGAAGTGGCGCAGCCACGCGCTCTGGGGCGCAGTTGGCGGTACGGGCGAAGGTGCTTCGCCGGTCGCGATGTGGCCAGGCTCATGAGTAGGGGCACAGCCCGGCAAGAGGGCGGACGGGATGAAAACCGCCAGCCCGGCAGAGAGGCGATTCACACCGGGATTGTAGGCGATGTCAGGTCGGAATCGCGTCCTCAGCGGGCCAGCCAATCTATCGGTCGGCGCGACCGCCATCGTCCACCACGATGACCCCCCAGCGGACTCGTTGCCATGGCCTCTGGCGACAGAGGTGGTCCAGCCAGTGGGATCCACCGCCCCGGTAGCACCCCGAGCAGCGATGAGCACAGCCTCGAGAAAAGAAGAGCGAGAGAGAGGCGTGGTCAGGGCGAGGGTCGGTCGGCCGCGCCATCTCCGCCCAGCTGCTGTGGTGCCGGCGCTACCGTCAACGTCTTGGTGAAGAACTCGCTGTTGGGCACCACGATCAGCGCCCCGTCGGTGCCCCGCATGTAGGTAACCCTCATCCGAATCTCGCTCACCACCCCACGGTAACCACCCACCTCCACCAGCTCGCCCACCCGCACGTTCCGCTCCAGCAGCACATAGAAGCCAGATACGTAGTTCTTGAAGAGATCCTGCAGCCCCAGGCTGGCGGAGAACACCGCCACCAGCACCCCGGTCAGACCGTAGATGGCGTTGCCCAGGGCGATCGAAGCGAACATGAAGGCGCCCAGCCCGACCAGCACCCCGGAGATGACCCGGACCACCAGGTGGACCGCATCCGGATGCACGCTGCGACGCGCCAGCGCCGCCGTCACCAGCCGCCAGAGGAGCCAGGCGGCAAGACAGAAGGCGGCGAAGACCGCCGCCCCCTTGATGAGGTTGATGAGCCCCCCGAGCGGAACCTGGAGCCCGGCCATCCGCGACGCCGAGGCGGCGGGCAGCATGACCCTCGCCGGCTCAGGACTCGGAGGCCTGGGCCTCCGCCGTGCCCTCGGCCGACTCCGCCTCGGCCGGCGCCTCCACCTCGGCACCCACCCGCCGAGCGGCCAGCTTGACCACGATCTCGTCGGGATCACCGACCGCCTCCACCCCGTCGGGCAACTCAAGGTCGCCGAGCCGAACGGCGTCGTCCACCCGCTCCAGGCCCGAGACCGACACCTCGATCGTCTCGGGGATGCGGGTGGGGACGCACTCCACCCGGACGTTGTGGAGGACGAGCAGGACGTCGGCCAGCCCGTTCCGGACCGGCTCCGCCTCGCCGACGACCGTGACCGGCACCTCCACCTGCAGCTTCTCGCGCAGGCTGACCTGGTGGAAGTCGACGTGCACCAGGGTGTTGCGCCGAGGCGACACCTGTACCTCTTTAATCAGCACCTTGTGCGGCCGCCCGCCATCGACGACCAGATCGATCAGCTGGGTCTTCCCCGTGCGGACGTACACACGCTCGAACTCGTGGCCGTCGAGCTCCAGCGGTACCGCCCCCCGATGCTGTCCGTAGAGCACTGCCGGCAGCCGGCCCCGGTGCCGGAGCCGTCGCGCCGCCTTCCCGATCGTCTCTCGCTTGGTCGCCTTCAGTTGCATGGATCGCGCCCCTCGATGGTGACTACCACCCTCGCCCCCAACCAGCGCGCCGCCCCGCTGCAAACTACGAGCGCTCGCGTCGAGCGGCAACGATACCAGCTCACCCCACAGTCGGCCGGTTCCGCCCTCAGGACTCGACTTCGGGGAACCGCTCCCGAAGCCATTCCACGATCCCCTGCAGAGGGGCCCCCGGCGTGAAGATCTCGGCCACCCCCATGCGCTTCAGCTCGGCAATGTCCTCGTCGGGGATGATCCCACCCGCGAAGACCAGGATGTCCGTGGCCTGGCGCCGGCGCAGCTCCTCCAGCACGGCCGGGATCAGCGTCATGTGGGCACCGGAGTGGAGCGAGAGCCCGATCGCCTGGGCGTCCTCCTGCAGGGCCGCGTCCACCACCATCGCCGGCGTCTGCCGCAGCCCGGTATAGATGACCTCGTAGCCCGCGTCGCGCAGTGCTCGGGCCACGACCTTGACCCCCCGGTCATGCCCGTCCAGCCCGACCTTGGCGAGGACGATCCGGACCGGCCTGGGCGGTGCGGCACGCGTCGCCATCAGATCACCGGGGTCTCGGTGTAGCGGCCGAAGACCTCCTCCATGGCGGCCATGATCTCACCCTCGGTGCAGTAGGCCCGGACCGCCTCCAGGATGTGGGGCATCAGGTTTTCCTTGGGGTCGGCTGCCGCCTTGCGCACCTGCTCCAGCGCCCGCTCGGCCCGCCCCCGGTCCCGCCGCCGGCGCACCTCGCGGACCCGCTCGATCTGCTCCTCCTCCAGCTCAGGACGGATCCGGAGCAACTCAATCGTGTCCTCCTCGTTGCCCTGGGTGAACTCGTTGACGCCGACCATGATCCGGCGGCGCTGCTCCAGCTCCTGCTGGTGGCGGAAGGCGGCGTCGGCGATCTCGCGCTGCATGAAGCCAGCCTCGATCGCCGGAATCACGCCCCCCAGCTCCTCGATCCGCTGGAAGTAGCGCTCCGCCTCTTCCTCCATTCGCCGGGTCAGGCTCTCCACCAAATAGGAGCCGCCCAGCGGGTCGACGGTGTTGGCCACCCCGGTCTCGTAGGCGATGACCTGCTGGGTGCGCAGCGCAATCCGGGCTGCGCGGTCGGTGGGGAGTGCCAGGACCTCGTCCATGGCGTTGGTGTGCAGCGACTGGGTCCCGCCCAGCACCGCGGCCAGGGCCTCGATCGCAGTCCGGGCCACGTTGATCTCCGGCTGCTGGGCGGTGAGGGAGACGCCCGCAGTCTGGGTGTGGAAGCGAAGCTTCCAGGACCGCTCGGAGGTGGCACCGTAGCGCTCGCGCAGGTGCCGGGCCCACAGCCGTCGTGCCGCCCGGAACTTGGCGATCTCCTCGAAGAAGTCGATGTGGGCGTCGAAGAAGAACGAGAGTCGAGGGGCGAAGTCATCGATCTTGAGCCCCCGCTCCAGACAGGCGTCCACGTAGGCGAAGCCGTCGGCGAGGGTGAAGGCCAGCTCCTGGACCGCGGTCGAGCCGGCCTCGCGGATGTGATAGCCGGAGATCGAGACCGTGTTCCAGCGCGGCACCTCACGGGTGCAGAACTCGATCGAGTCCACCACCAGCCGCATCGAGGGGCCGGGCGGGAACACGAACTCCTTCTGGGCGATGAACTCCTTCAGGATGTCGTTCTGCAGCGTCCCCTCCAGGCGCGAGAACGGCACCCCCTGGCGCTCGGCGACGGCCAGATACATGCAGAGCAGGATGGCGGCGGGCGAGTTGATCGTCATCGACGTGGAGACCCGGTCCAGCGGGATCCCCTCGAAGAGGCGGTCCATGTCGGCCAGCGAGTCGATCGCCACCCCGCAGTAGCCGATCTCGCCCCGGCTCTCGGGGTGGTCCGAGTCCAGGCCCATCAGGGTGGGCATGTCGAAGGCCACCGAGAGCCCGGTCTGGCCGTTCTCCAGCAGGTACTTGTAGCGCCGGTTGGTCTCAGCGGCACTGGCGAAGCCGGAGAACTGGCGCATGGTCCAGAGCTTTCCCCGATAGCCGCCGGGGTGGATGCCGCGCAGGTAGGGGTAACGGCCCGGGTACTCTCCCTCCACCCCCTCGGGCAGGTCCTCGACCGTGTAGAGGGGAGCCAGCTCCTGGCCGGAGAGGGTCGACGTCTCCAGCCCGTCATCACGCCTGGGCGAGGCCTCGTAGGCCTGTTCCCACTCCTCGTGGGCCCGGGATCGGAGCACCCTCATCTCCGATCCATTATGCCCGCGCCTCGGCTCGCTCCCCGCCGGTCCCCAACCGGGAGAGGATCTGCTCAGCGGCCACGTATGGCGATTCGTCGGCCAGACGCCCGAGTTCGCCGTCGGCCTCCAGCAAGCGCAGCGCAGCCTCCCGCGCCCACTGCCCGACCAGGTCGGCCGCTTCCTCCCGGAGCCGGGCCTGCATCCGACGACGGCCCTCGCCGCTCCCCTCGAGGTAGTGGCGGTGCCGGGCCAGGGCCTGCTCCAGCTCGTCCATCCCCTCGCCGCTCAACGCCACCGTCATCACGATCGGGGGTTTCCACTCCGTGCGCGGAGCCAGATTGAGCATGGTCCGCAGCTCCTGGGCGGCGCGCTGGGCGCCGGCCAGATCGGCCTTGTTGACCACCAGCACATCCGCGATCTCCAGGATCCCGGCCTTGATCATCTGCACCCCGTCCCCGAGGCCTGGGGCCATCACCACCACGGTGGTGTCGGCTACCGCCGCCACCTCCAGCTCCGACTGGCCCACGCCCACCGTCTCCAACACCACCTCGTCGAAGCCGAACGCGCCCAGCAACCGCACCGCCTCCCGGGTGGCGAGCGAGAGCCCGCCCAGGTGCCCGCGTGCCCCCATCGAGCGGATGTACACGCCAGGGTCGAGGGCATGTCCCTGCATCCGGATGCGATCGCCCAGGATTGCTCCCCCCGAGTAGGGGGAGTTGGGGTCGACCGCGATCACCGCCACCTTGCGGCCGAGAGCACGCCAGTGCCGGATGAGCGCGTCCACCAGCGTCGACTTACCGGTCCCGGGCGCCCCGGTGAAGCCGACCACCGGCGGCCGGGGCTGGCCGAGTTCGGCCAGCAGCCGGCGTACCGCCGGGTCGCGACGCTCGACCAGGGTGATGGCCCGGGCCAGGCCACGCACGTTGCCAGCCCGGAACTCGGCCGCCAGGTCCCGCTCCGGCATGCCGCGCTCAGGCGAGCCCGTACCAGCGCAAGGCGAAGTCGTGGCCCAGCACCACGACCAGACCGTGCTGGGTGGAGCTGGGCGGCTCGTGCACCACCCGGGCGCCGATGAAGGATGCCAGCCAGGCGTCCGTGGCGGCGGCGTGGCCGCCGGTGTAGTCGTAGATCACCGAGGTGGGTGCGGGCTGGCCCCGGACCTCGGAGGCGACGTCGAAGCCGAGCTGGGAGAGGACGTCGCCCACCCGGCCCTCAAGGCCGGTGGCGTTGTCGCTCGCGTTGACCAACTCCAGCGGTACGTGCTCGGCCAGGGTCGAGGATGGGACGAAGAGCCGACTGAAGATCTGGTGCCACATCTGGTAGGTGGGGTCCTCAGGACAGAGCACGAACTGGTCGCTGGGGCCGCAGCTGCCTGGAGTGCCTGGACCGTAGTCGTCGACCAGGTTCTGGTCGGAGATCGAGAAGTGCCGGATCGAGCGGTTGGGGACCCTGGCCATGAAATCGTAGACGGCGTGGATGTCGGTCAGGCTCATGTCGGTCTGGAACTGGCCCTGGAGTGCCGACATCAGCGCCGGCAGCTTGGCCAACCCATTCACCGACATCGCCTTCTGCTTGATCGCCTCGATGATCATCTGCTGGCGCTGGGCCCGGGCGAAGTCGCTGGCCTGGGCGGGCTCGCTGGCATGGCGGGAGCGGGCCAGCTCCAGCGCTTGCTCGCCATTCACCTGATAGGTCCCGGCCGGGAAGTGGATGCCGGCGCCGGGAGGGCAGGGCTCACCTGGCGGCACCCCGTGGTTGAGGTAGCCGTGTCCGTAGTTGGGATAGTGGCAGTCGTCCAGGGGCGAACTCATGTGCACCGTGATCCCGCCCAGGGCGTTGACCGCGTCCCGGAAGGCCTCGAAGTCGACTCCGGCGTAGGAGTCGAAATGGATACCGGTCAGCGCCCCCACCGTGGCCTCGGCCAGCCTCCCGCCCCCGTAGCGGCCCCGGTAGGCTGGCTTCAGCGCGCCCGGGAAGGCGTTCGGCATCTGGGGGATTTCGAAGGCGGCGTTGATCTTCTCCTGGTAGGGGCTGCCGTTCTGGTCGGCGGAGATCGAGACCCAGAGATCGCGGGGGACCGAGATCAGCGCTACCTGGTGGGTGGTGGGATCGAGCTCGACCCCCATGATGGTGTCGGTGAGCAGCGGGGCGTCGTTCTCGGACCCGCCGTACCCGAGAACCAGGATGTTGACCTGCTGTCCATGGTCCAGCATGTAGGCCACCGAGCCGGGTGGTGGGGCCACCTGATCCCGGATGACCTGGAAGGGATTGCCCACGTTCGCCACGCTGCCGAGGAAGGAGTAGACCCGATTGGCCCCATAGGCGATCACGCCCAGGATCGCGACCACGCAGAGGATGGCTACGGTGGCCAGCGCCCGCCGCCGCCGAGGCGGCGGCCGCCGGGCCCTGGCTGGGGCCCTCCACATCGCGCTCCGATTGTACGGGCCCGCCTCCGCGGCCCGGGGCCCTAAGCCGGCGCCCAACCTCGAGGGCGTCCGGAGCCCGTGAGCGGGCGCCGGATGAAACCCCGCCTGGCACCCCCATCGTCGGCCGAGAACCCTGGGGTGTCAGCGCAGCAGCTGCCGGGAGATCACTACCCTCTGGATCTGGTTGGTGCCCTCGTAGATCTGGGTGATCTTGGCGTCCCGCATCATCCGCTCCACCGGGTAGTCCTTGATGTATCCGTAGCCGCCGAGGATCTGGACCGCGTCGGTGGTCACCCGCATGGCCATGTCGGAGGCGAACAGCTTGGCCATCGCCGCCACCTTGGTCAGGTCGGGGGCTGAGGTGTCGACCTTGGTGGCAGCCAGGTAGACGAGGTGCCGCGCAGCTTCGATCTGGGTGGCCATGTCCGCGAGCATGAACTGGATGCCCTGGAAGGCCGAGATCGGCTGCCCGAACTGCTTGCGCTCCTTGGCATAGCCGATCGCATAGTCCAGCGCCCCCTGGGCGATGCCCAGGGCCTGGGCGCCGATCCCGGGCCGGGAGCGGTCCAGGACTTGGAGCGCGATCTTGAAGCCGTAACCCTCATCCCCGAGACGGTTCTCGACCGGCACCCGGACCTCGTCGAAGGCCAGCAGGGCAGTGGGCGAGCCCCGGATCCCCATCTTGTGCTCGAGCTTCAGCACCGACCAGGGGCTGCGCTCCCGCTCCAGCACGAAGGCGGTGATCCCGCGCGAGCCTGCGTCGGGGTCGGTGACTGCGAAGACGACCAGGGTTTGGGCGATGTTGCCGTGGGTGCAGAAGATCTTGGTTCCCTGGAGCACGTACTCCTGCCCATATCGGCGGGCGGTGGTCTTCATAGCCGCGGCGTCCGAGCCGGAGCCTGGCTCGGAGAGGGCATAGGCGCAGACCGCCCCCTGGGCCAGAGGCGGGCAGAGCCGCCGCTTCTGCTCCTCGGTGCCGGCGATCAGGATCGGATAGGAGCCCAGCGCCTGCACCGCCAGGATCAAGGAAGAGGTGGCGCAGGCACGGGCGATCTCCTCGATCCCCATGCAGATGGTGACGCTCGATCCGCTGATCCCTCCGTAGGCCTCCGGGAAGGGGATGGCGAGCACGCCGTTCTCCGCGAACAGTCGCTCGATGTCCTGGGGGTACTCGGCGGTCTCGTCGATCTCGGCGGCACGGGGCGCCACCTTGTCCTGGACCAGCTCCCGGATGGTGTCCCGGATCGCGAGCTGCTCCTCGGAGAAGCTGAAGTCCATGGTCCGATTATCCGGAGACTCGGCTCCGCTCCCCGAGCAAGCGACGGGCAATCACCATCCGCTGGATCTGGTTGGAGCCCTCGTAGATCTGCAGGGCCTTGGCATCGCGGAAACATCGCTCCAGGACCGATCCCTCCGTCGCCTGCGGGGCCAGGGCCAGCACCCCGGAGGCCACGTCCATGGCGGTGTCCGTGCAGAACAGCTTGGCCATCGACGCCTCCCGGGTGAAGGGGAGGCCACGATCGCACAACCAGGCGGCATGGCGGGCGAGCAGCCGACCCGCCTCCAACCGGGTGGCCATATCGGCCAGCTCGAAGGAGCTGCCCTGCTCTGCTGCGCAGGGCAGTTGCAGCCCTGCCTCCAGGGCTGCGGCGGCGATTCCCAGAGCCTGGCCGGAGATACCGATCCGACCTGAATCCAGGGCCCGCATCGCCACCTGGAACCCCTTGCCCTCCTCGCCCAGGAGAGCATCCGGGCCCAGCGCCACCTCCTCCAGCACCAGCTCGCCAGTGGGGGAGCCGTTGAGGCCCATCTTGTCGAAGACCTGACCCACCCGCATCCCGGGAGCGTCGCCAGGGACCAGGAAGGCGCTGATACCGGCGGCGCGTTCTCCTCCGGTGCGGGCGAAGACCACGTAAAGCCCGGCACGCCCAACGTTGGTGATGAAGACCTTGGTGCCGCGCAACACCCAGCCGTCACCTCGTCGCTCGGCCCGGGTGCGGAGCGCGGCGGCATCGGAACCGCTCTGCGGCTCGGTCAGCGCGAAGGCCCCCAGCACCTCGCCCCGGGCAAGCGAGGGCAGCCAACGGCGGCGTTGCTCGGCGGTGCCGAAGAACAGGATGGGCTCGGTGGCGACCGAGGCGTGAACGTCGACGATCACGGCGGTGGAGGCGCAGGCCCGGGCCAGCTCCTCCACGCAAACCACGAAGTCGAGGTGGTCGCGGCCGGCACCGCCGTATTCAGGGGGAACGAGCAGCCCCATCAGCCCCAGCTCGCCGGCACCGCGGATTGACTCCTCTGGGAAGCGGTGGCGGGAATCAACGTCGGCGGCCTGGGGCGCGACCACGGCGGCCGCGAACTCACGTACCCACTCACGGAAGCGCCGCCGGTCTCCGTCAAGTTCGAGCCGCATGGCGCACCTAAAATACGTGCGCCATGGACGGCGGGCCCCGGTACCTGGAAGGAACGACGGTGGGCAGCGGTCGCGACATCATCGGCGTCCGTCGGGACCGGATCGCAGCCATCATCGAGCAGGGCCGGGAAATCATCAACCGGGCCAAGCAGGAACACATCCTGCCCGACACCATCACCGGCGCCACCGCCGCGCTGTTGGTCACGATCGCCGGCTTCGGGGAGCCGCTCTCCGAGGGGCAGTGGCGGGAGCTGGCGGGGGTGGTG
>CADDZO010000090.1 GCA_902812395.1 bacterium
CGCCGCCCGCAGGAGCGGTTCCGCACCCGGCCGGCGCTCACGCGCCAAGCCCGTGGAGCAACCCAATTCGAACAGGCGGCTTCTCCCCAGCGCGGAAGCGCGGGGCTTGCGCCGCCGAGATTTTTGGTCAGGGGGCGGCCGGTGCGTCGGCGGTCAGCGCCGCCCGACGCGTCAGCTGTTCCCGGGTGGGCAGGGCCGGCACCACCCCTGGCCGCTCGACTGCCCAGGCGCCGGCCAGGTTGGCCAGCTCGACCGCTTCTTCCAGTCCGGTGCCCTCCGCCAGCGCCACCGCCAGGGCGGCGTTGAAGGCATCGCCGGCGCCAGTTGTGTCCATCACCTGCCGCGGCCGAGATCCGGGAATCCGCACCACCGGCCCCTGCGGCCGGGCCACCAGCGCGCCGTCCGCCCCCATCGTCATCACCACCGCGGCCCGGCTGCGCGCCCGCAGCCGACGCAGTGCCCGCTCGGGGCCGGATGCGCCCGCCAGCGCCATCGCCTCCTCCCGGTTGGGGGTCATCCAGTCGATCAGGTGCCAGGCCTGGTCGGGCAGGGGCCGCGCCGGCGCCGGGTTGAGCAGGGTGGGGACGCCGCAGCCGCGGGCGACCCTGAGGGCGGTCACCGCCGCCGCCACCGGGATCTCCAGCCCAACCAGACAGAGGTCGGCGGCCGCGATCTGGTCGGCGAAGGCCTCCACATCGCTTGGACTCAGCTCCTCCAGGGCGCCGGGCGCGATCGCGATCCGGTTCTCGCCTCCGGGCTCAACCAGGATGAAGCCGACCATGGTGGGACGGGTACCGGTCTTGACCCGGCTCGCCCCCACGCCCTCCCGCTCCCAGAGCCGGCGGGCGGCAGCCCCGAAGTCGTCCGGCCCGATGCAGGTGAGCAGCTCCACCTGGGCCCCCAGCCGACGGGCGCCGATTGCCTGGTTCGAGCCCTTGCCCCCGGGACCGGCCGCGAAGCCGTCGGCGACCAGCGTCTCTCCCGGCCGGGGCAGCCGGGGCACGGTCATGGTCAGCCCCACCCCGTAGCTGCCGACCACCGCCAACCTCGGCATCAGAGGGGCCCGCCCCGGATCTCGACCTCAATGGCGTCCCGAGGCCGCTCCAGCAGCCAGGAGAGCCGGACCCGGTCGCCCCGGATCCAGACGTCGGAGTATTCGATCGGCACCCCACCCCCCAGATAGGCCACCTGCTCGAGGTAGACGACCGGGCTGCCGGAGGCGATCTCGAGCATGGCCGCGACCTCGGGAAGGGCCGCTCGAGCCTCGAAGGTCCGCCGGCCCCACTCGATCCGGAGCCCGTAGTCGTGCTCCACCACTCCGAAGAGCGTTCGGGTCTCGAAGTCCTTGGTCTCGATGCCGGGGCAGAGATCGCAGCGGACGTAGTTGACCAGGAGCGCGATCGGGGTGCCGGCCACCGTCCGGCGTCGGACCAGGCGAGCCGTCCGGGCACCGGGAGGCAGGGTCAGCAGGGCGGCGATCCGGGGTGGAGGCGCCACCGGCTCGGCCGAGCACACCTCGGTGGTGAACGCCACCCCCCTCTGCTCCAGCGCCTCGGCCAGCGAGAGCATCCGCTCCACGATCGGGGGCTCGATCTCCCGGGTGCTGGAGACGAAGGTGCCCCGGCCCCGGGCCTGGACCAGCAGGCCTGCCTCGATCAAGGGCCGCAGCGCCCGGCGCAGGGTCCCGCGGCTGATCCCGAGGCGACGGGCCAGCTCAGGCTCGGCGTCCAGCTTCATGTGGGCCGGCCACTCGCCCGAGAGGATGCGCTCCCTGAAGCTGCCAGCGATCTGCTCCCACAACGGCGTGGGCCCGCGACGCTCGAGGCCGACGCCGAGGTCGCTCACCGTGCCCGCGCGATCGCAGTGGCCCGAGCGATCAGGCGTTCTGCCGCCTCCCGGATGTCCTCGCGCTCGAGCGGTGTCGCGCTCGCCACTTCCTCCGCGACCAGCCCCTGGCAGCGCCCGAGCACGGTCCTCCAGTTCTGCTCCCAGCCCCGGATCTGCAGGAGCCGGGTGAGCCACCGACGGCCGTAGTTGGCGTGGATGGTCTCGTCCGCCCAATCGAAGTCCATGTCCCGCTGGCTGGCTGCGTCTCGGAGGCGCTGGAAGGAACGCACCCGCTCCCGCTTCTTGCCGATGTTGCGGGTTTCGAAGTAGGCGAGCATACCCAGCCGGTAGACCAGGTCCTGGCCGCGGCAGGCCCGGTAGATGTAGGTGCCGAGCGGCACCTCGGCAGCGGGCAGGCCCCAGGCCTCGAGACGGCGCTGGCCCATGGCCATGTGCCGGGCCTCGTCGTACAACCAGCGGGCACCGTCGGGCATGAAGTCCCAGGCCAGCTCCTCTGGCAGGCCGTGGAGCAGGGCCGCGGCCGTCTCCACCGCCCAGACCTCGTTCACGTGGCTGACCGCGGTCCGGATCTGGAGGCGCAGGCCCTCCCCGTACGGGTAGCCGGGATCCACCACATCGGGCCAGTAGAAGCGACAGCACAGGTAGCGGTCATCGCGTGCCGGCTCGTGGGCCAGGCGGAAGCGTCGACCGCCGCGCAGCACGCCGGGCACCTCGACTGGCGGCGGTGGCCGCAGGCCCACCCCGCCGAGACGGGCCAACAGCGCGGCCACCTCCCCCACCCAGGAGTCGGACCCGGCGTCGGCCTCGACCTCCGCGACCGCTGCCATGGCCCGCACCTGCTCTTCTTTCTCCCGGAGGGCCAAGTCGACGACGCGCAGGCTGGGGCCGTCGGCAACCTCGTCCGACGCTGCCAGGTACTTCCGGTAGGCGCCGGCAAGGGCCGGACAGAGGACCTCAGCCGTGGTCCTGACCACCGCCCCGGCACCGGGCGCGTTGACGACCGCCCGGAACAGCTCCACCAGCGGGCGGTCGGCCCCGACCTCGATCAGACGGGAGGGATAGCGAAGCTCGAGCACCCGCTCGCGCAGGGCGCGGGCGGAGAGGACGCTCTGCCAGGCGAGCCGGGCCATCGCGGCCTTGGACTCCAGACGGCGCACGGCCGGAATCCAAGCCGCGCAGGTCCGGGCCAGCTCCGCCTCCAGCAGGTGGTAGCGCTTGAGCACGGCGGCGCTGTCCAGGCGCATCCAGTGCTTGCCCCCGGCTCCCAGCACGACCTGCTGCTCCGCCTCCATCACCCGTTCCTCGATATGTCCTGCTGTGTCTACATCACGTTAGGCCCGGTTCCAGGCCGCTGTCAACGGCGCCTCCATTCACATTCCCTCTGGACGGTAACCGTGGTCTGTGCGATGCTGCGCAGCGAGATGAACACACCTGGACAATGGCCCTGCGCCTGATCGTCGACACCGACACCGCCGGTGACGACGCCTTCTCGCTCTTGCTCGCGCTCCTGACGCCGGGTGTAGAGCTGGAGGCCATCACGGTGGTGGCCGGCAACGTCGCCTTCGACCAGGAGGTGGAGAACGCCCTGGCCACGGTCGAGGCCGCCGGACGCTCCGGCCGGGTGCCGGTCTATCCCGGCTGCCGTCGCCCGCTGCTCCGAGCCTGGGAGGGGGCCGAGTACGTCCACGGCCAGGACGGGATGGGCGACGCCGGGCTACCCCGTGCCCGGCAGCGGCCGGAGCCCATCCACGCGGTGGACGCGATCGTCGAGCGGGTGATGGCCTCCCCCGGCGAGATCACCATCGTCGCCCAGGGGCCGCTGACCAACCTGGCGGTGGCGGTCATGCGGGAGCCCATGCTTCCCGCGGCGGTCCGCCACCTCTACGTGATGGGTGGCACCAACAACGGGGTTGGCAACGTCACCGCCGCCGCCGAGTACAACTTCTACGTCGACCCCGAGGCGGCCCGGCTGGTGCTGGCGGCAGGCTTCCCGCTCACGCTGGTGGACTGGAACCTGACCTTGCGCCAGGCAGTGCTCGCGCCGGCCGAGCTGGAGCACATCGCCGCCCTGGGCACCTCGCTCTCCCGTTTCTTCGGGCTCGTGAATCGGAAGGCGCTGGAGTTCTGCCTTGCCCATGGGATCCCGGGCAGCACCCATCCGGACAGCCTCACCTGCGCGATCGCGATCGACGAGCGGGTGGCGGTACGCAGCCAGCGCCGATTCGTGGACGTCGAGACCCAGGGCGAGCTAACCCGCGGCTACTGCCTGGTGGACGAGCTGGGCGCATCCGGGCGGCCACCCAACGCCCGGGTGGTGGAGGAGGTAGACCGGCAGCGCTTCGTCGACATGCTGACGGCGGTGCTGGCCGGAGGTGAGGAGCGGGGCCCCGGTTCCGGGGCGGGGAACTCGATTGGAGGTGATCGATGAGCGTCAGCGATCAGACGTACGACGGAAGCCAGACCACCGCCGCTGCTCCGCCTGACATCCAGGATCGGTGGACATCGATGGACTGGTGGAATGTCTCCTCGTTCTGCCTGGGCATGCTCCTGGAAGCGTTCATCTTCGGCATGGCCTCGCTCGCCACCAGCTGGGTCTCGATGCCGACCACGCTGCGCTCGCTATTGCTGGCCTGGGCGCCGATCTGGCTGATCCTTGGCATCGCCGTGGCCGGACCCACCGCCGACCGGCTGGGCCGCAAGCTCACCTTCTACAGCACCATGACGCTGTACGGCATCGGTGCCATCGGCATCGCCTTCAGCCAGACGTACTGGCTGATCCTGCTCTTCTTGGCCATGCTCCTCTTCGCGGCCGGTGGCGAGATGAACACGATCATGGCCGCCAGCCACGAGGTGATGCCGACCAGGCACCGAAGCGCAGCGATGTACACCCAGGTCAACTTCATCAGCCTGGGCGGGTCGATCCTGGGCGGCCTCGGCCTGGTCACCGTGGCCTCGACCGTGAACTTCCAACGGGGCATGATCGCGGTCACCATCCTGGTGGTGCTGGCCCTGCTCTTCTTGGCCCGTCGCCAGACGCCGGAGTCGATCCGCTGGCTGGAGAAGCGCGGCGAGTTCGAGCGGGCTCGGGCCGAGATGCAGCGCTATGGCGGGCTCGAGCTCTGGGAGGCGCGACGGCGGGAGGCCGAGGTGGGGAGCAACGCCAGTCGGCCGGAGGGGCAGAAGGTGCAGCGGAACGTGCCGCTGCAGCTCTACGCCTCGATCTCGATGGCCTTCGCCAACACCACCGGCTTCGGGATCTTGACCTACGTGATGGCACCCACCTACTTCCCCAAGCTGACCGCCCTGCTCTTGTTCGTCGCCAACATCAGTGGCTTCGTCACCGGGTGGTTCAGCCTCTGGGCGGACCGCATGAGTCGTAAGATCCTGCTCCTGGTCGGGTTCATCGGGGCCTTCGTCTTCGTGGCGATGGCATACCTTCTCAGAAATCAGTGGGCGCACGATCTGCCATTGTTCATCCTGATCCTGGTCCTCTTCTACATCTTCGTCAACGTCAGCTACCTGAGCGAAGACACCTTCAAGGGCGAGATCTGGCCGACCGAAAGGCGAGCTACCTACGTGGCCATCGTGCGCTTCATCAGCATCGGGATCTACATCGGCACCATCTTCCTTATCCCGCACTTCACCCTCGACCAGACCATCCTCTTCAACGTCGGCGTCTGGGCGCTCGGACTGCTGGCGGCCATCATCTGGTCCGTCTGGGGCCGGGAGACAGGACACGGCGTCAGCGTAGCGGCAGCATCCGCTGAATGAGATGCGTGGGGCCGGAGGGTTGCCCCGGCCCCACCCGTCGTTCCTCCACGTCCGTCGCCTGGAGCACCACACGTTCTCGCTGGTGTTCCTGCCCATGCTTCCGTCCTATGTGCCAGGGACTTGGAGGCGGCTGACGCAAACTGCAGCTGACCCCCGAGAACGCGCATACCGACGCGGCGAGGGAGAGATCAGCTGGCCACTTTGACCTCCCGCAAAAGCCCGGTGCTCACGTCGTAGATGAACCCACGCACGTTCTTGCGCGGGATGAAGGGACTGGCCTGGATGCGGGCGAGCGACTGGAGCACGTCCCCAGCGAGGTCATCGAAGGCCTCGAGCGCGAAGTGCGGCCGGATGCCGGTCTCTTCCTGCACCTGCCGTCGAACGTCGTCGTCCTTGAAGGTGAGCATGCCGCAGTCGTGTGGTGGATGAGCACGATCTCCTCGGTGCCGAGCAACCGCTGGGAGATGAGGATCGAGCGGATCGCATCTTCCGTGATCACCCCGCCGGCATTGCGGATAACGTGGACGTCTCCCTCCTCCAGGCCCAGGATCCGATGAACGTCGAGCCGCGCGTCCATGCAGGCGACGACGGCCAGCTTCTTGGCGGGTGCAGCAGGGAGCTGCCCCTTGGTGAAGCTTTGGGCGTACCGCCGGTTGTTCTCCAGCAGCTCATCGACAATGCTCATAGGTGGCAGACCTCCAGGCGCGAGATGCCGGATCTGGGTTAGCTGCCGGCCGGGAGTCCGGTCGGCCCGTGCTCACGAGCGACTACAGCGGGCGGCTCGGCAGCGACAGAAGTCGATCTCGCGACGGCGGGTCAGACTGAGCAAGGGTGGAGCGCCTCCGACCGATCCGGCGAAATAGCCCGGCGTCCTAGCCGCGGGCCGTCTCCGCCTGTTTCTCCTGCTGCCGACGGCTTCGCGCCGACAGCACCTGGTCGATCTCCCGCCGGACCTGGCGCAGGTCCATGAACTCCCGGTACACGGAGGCGAAGCGGATGTAGGCAACCTCGTCCAGGTCCCGGAGTCGCTCCATGACCATCTCCCCGATCTCTCGGCTCGGGATCTCCACCCGCCCGCTCCGCCGCAGCTCGGCTTCGATCTGGTCCACGATCGAGTTCAGCCGCTCCGGCGAGATGTCCCGCTTCTCGGTCGCCTTCTTGAGGCCAGTGAAGAGCTTGTGAGGATCGAAGTCCTCCCGTCGCCCGTCCTTCTTGATCACGAAGAAGGGCACGGACTCGATCCGTTCGTAGGTCGTGAAGCGCTGGCCGCAATTGAGGCACTCGCGCCGACGCCGGATCGCCTCCCCCACCTCCGAGTCCCGTGAATCGACCACCCGCAGGTCGTTGTGACCGCAGTAGGGGCATCTCATCGCTGCGTCCCGAGCCTACACCCGCTTGCGCAAGAACGCCGGGATGTTGAGGTCATCCTCGTCGGCCGTGAACGCCGGCCGTTCGACCACCGGTCGCGAGTACTCCGGCGGCGACACCGGTTCGGGGGCCCGCACCGGGGCCGGCTCGGCCGCCGGCGTCGCCTGCTGCTGGGCGCGCGGCTTACGCCCGAAGCCGGTCGCGATCACGGTGATCTTGACCTCGCCCTGCATCCGATCGTCGTTGACCACCCCGAAGATGATGTTGGCGTTGGGATCGGCCGACGCCTTGACGATCTCAGCCGCCTTCTCGCACTCGTGCAGGGTGATGTCCTTGCCGGCGGTGATGTTGAAGAGGATCCCCTGGGCGCCGTCGATCGAGGTCTCCAGCAGCGGGCTGGCCACCGCCTGCTTGGCCGCGTCCTCGGCCCGGTTGTCCCCGGAGCCGAAGCCGATGCCCATCAGCGCCTCGCCGGTGTCGGTCATGATGGCCTTGACGTCGGCGAAGTCGAGGTTGATCACGCCCGGGTTGACGATCAGGTCGGCAATGCCCTGCACGCCCTGGCGGAGCACGTCGTCGGCGATCTTGAAGGCGTCCTCCAGGGTGGTCTTCTTGTCCACCACCTGGGTCAGCCGGTCGTTCGGGATCACGATCAAGGCGTCGACTTTGTCGCGCAGATTCTTGATCCCGATCTCGGCGGTCTCGTTGCGGACCTTGCCCTCCCAACGGAAGGGCCTGGTCACCACCCCGATGGTCAACGCCCCTTCGGCCTTGGCTAGTTCGGCGATCACGGCCGAGGCGCCGGTGCCGGTGCCACCGCCCATGCCGGCGGTGATGAAGACCATGTCGGCGTCCTTGACCAGCTCGGTGAGCTCGGCCCGGCTCTCGTCGGCGGCGTCGCGGCCTTTGGTCCAGTCGCCCCCCGATCCCAGCCCCCGGGTCAGCTTCCGGCCGATGTTGACCTTGACGTCGGCGTTGCAGCGTTCGAGCGCCTGCAGGTCGGTGTTGACGGCGATGAACTCGACGCCCTTCAGGGCAGCCGAGATCATCCGGTTGACGGCGTTGCCACCGCCGCCGCCGCAGCCTACGACCTTGATGCGGGCGCGCCCATCCTGGCGATCCCCTTCCATTCGTGCCTCCTGCATCCGTTCAGCAACTCCTGCCCGAACGTCTGCTGCGACCACTTCTGATCACGCAGCCACGGCTCCCCTTCCCCGCGCCTGCGGGCGCGGATCCCCCGAAGAAGGCGAGCTCCCCAGCTGGCGGGCCGATGCCGGCCCCTCAGAAGAAGCCACGGAGCCACCTCATGGTTCGCTGGTAGGCGCCGGCCAGCGCCGGCTGATGCCGCTCCCGCACGTCCTCGGCCGGCAGCATGCGGCCCCCCCACCGGATCAGGCCCACCGCCGCCGCGTAGGACGGTCCCGCCACCCGATCGGCCAGGCCAGCTACCGCAGTGGGCAGGCCGAGCCGCACCGCCGAGTCGAACACCCCCTGGGCGACGTCGGTGATGCCCATCAGGCGGGCGCCACCCCCCGTCACCACCACCCCGGCCGGCAGCAACCCGTCATGGCCGCTGCGCCGGATCTCCTCGCGGGCCATCAGGAAGATCTCCCGCATCCGCGGCCCGATGATCTCGGCCAGAAACCGCCGGGGTGTGGCCTGGAACCGATCCCCGCCGACCTGGCGGACATCGATCCGCTCCTCGGGCGGGATCACCTCGGGCAAGGTGTGTCCGTAGTTCAGCTTCAGCTGCTCGGCCTCGGCGAGCGTGGTCCTGAGGCCGATCGCAATGTCGTTGGTGACGTGGTTGCCCCCCAGCGGGAGCACCGCCAGGTGCAACGGCGCCCCGTCGGTGTAGACGACCACGTCGGTGGTCCCAGCCCCGATGTCGATCAGGACCACGCCCAGATCGAGCTCGTTGGGGGTGAGCACCGCCTCGCCTGCTGCCAGTCCCTGGCTGACCACGTCGTCGAGCTCGAAGCCGGCCTGGCGTACGCACTTGACCACGTTCTGGACCGCCGTCTGGGGGGCGGTCACGATCAGGGTCTCCACCTCCAGGCGACGGCCGGTCATACCGACGGCATCCCGCACCCCTTCCTGGCCGTCGACCGTGAAGGCCCGGGGGAGGACGTGGATGACCTGCCGGTCGCTGGCCACGCTGACCGCCCGGGAGGCTTCGACGACCCGCTCGACGTCGTCATCGCCGATCTCCCGGTCGGGGTGGGAGACAGCCACCACCCCCCGGCTGGTCTGCGAGGTGATCTGGGGACCGGCCAGCGAGGCAACCACCGCCTCGCCCCGGACCCCGGCCATCCGCTCCGCCCCCACCAGTGCGGTCTGGATGGCGTGGACGGTCTTCTCGATGTTGACCACCACGCCCCTGCGCAGCCCTTCGGCTGGGACCTCGGCCACGCCCTCAACCACCACCTCGCCGTACTCGTCCGCCTCGGCGATGACGGCGGCCACCTTGCTGGTGCCGAGGTCCAGTCCGACTAGCCGCTTCCGCCCGGACAAAGGGTTGCTGGGATGCCTCCGCGAACGTACGACCGGATACCTGGCGGGATCAGGGTAAGTATAGCCGGGTTGACTTGCAAGACCGAGATCGTGTGTTGGGCAGGCAGCATCGATGGAGTTCCGGTGCGCCGCCGGCCTCAGCCACAGGTCGGTGCCGGCTCGGACGCCCGTGGGCTCAGCCCAACGGCCACCGCCGCCGGGTTCATCACGTTGACGTAACGGAGTCTCGGGTCGTCATAGTTGACATCGCCCGCTAGCTGGAGCTGCCGCAGGGCGGCCACCTTTTGCGTGAGGCTGCGGAGCTCTTCCGGGGTCAGAACCCGCCCGAACTGCACCTGCCAGCCGCGCTGGGTGACCAGTGTGAGGTCGCCGCAGGGGTCGATCTCGAAACGCGCAACCTGCTGGCCGATCAGGCCCGGGAGCTGGCGCTGGATGTTCACCAGCGCCACTAGCAGCCGGGGATCGAGGACAACTCTGCCTACCTCCGGCCGGGGTCGAACCGGTCCCTTGATCTGAACCAGCCCAACCCCGGAACCGGCGGGCCCCATCGCCACCGCCTGATCGGAGAGCCAGACCCGATCCGGCCCGGCCGCGTAGACGGCCACCGGCTGCCACTCCTGGATGGCGATCCGAACCTGGTCGGGGAAGACCACCGAGACCTGGGCGCTACGCACCCAGGGTGAGGTCTCGAGCCTGGCCTCAATCGGGCCGGGCGAGACCAAGAAGATGCTGCCCGGGTGCTCCAGGCCGGCCAGCGCCACCACCTGGGCCGGGCTGAGGTGCCGGGCTCCGCTCACCGTCACCCGCCTCACCCGGGCGAGCGGGCTGGCCAGGAGGACCACCACCAGCACGACCAGGACCAGGAGCAGGCCGAGCGAGCCCAGCCGGCCCAGCCGCCGGTCGAGTAGGGGCTTCCGGGGCAGCTGGCGAGGACGGCGCCGCGGGCGAGGCCGGGGATGCGACCTCATGCTGGCGCGGGACCCCGGCACCTGCGCTGCCGCTCGACCCCATATTGGACCAGCCGCTCGCAAAGCTCATCGAACGGGACGCCCGCGGCGCGGGCGGCGTCGGGGAGCAGCGAAAGCGCGGTCAGGCCCGGGACGGTGTTCACCTCTAGCACCCAGGGCACGCCGTCGGCGTCGACGATCAGGTCGACCCTGGCCATGCCCTCGCAGCCGAGGGCGGTAAAGGCCCGGGCAGCCGCGTCCTCGGCCGCCCGCCGTGCCGGCTCGGGGAGGCGGGCAGGGATGATGTGGTGGCTCTTGCCGGCCGTGTACTTGGCGTCGTAGTCGTAGGTCGGGTTCTCGTAGGTGATCTCGAGCGTGGGCAGGACCTGCAACTCGGGGGTGGCCAGCACGCCGACTGTGACCTCGGTCCCGGCCACGAAGCGCTGGACCATCACCCGGCGGTCGTAGCTCCGGGCCAGGGCCAGGCCGCTGGCCAGCTGGTCGAGGTCGAAGGCCACCGTCAGGCCGATGGTGGACCCCTCCCGCACCGGCTTCACCACCGCCGGCAATCCCAACTTGGCGGCAAGGCGATCAACCAGCTCGAACTCCAGCGGCTCCCCCGCCACCTCCTCGAACCGGGGCACCATGAGCCCCTCGGCCTCCAGCATCCGGTTGGCGGCCGACTTGTCCAGGCAGAGCGCGCTGGCCAGCACCCCCGACCCCGTGTAGGGCAGGCCCAGGAGCTCCAGCATCCCCTGCACGGTGCCGTCCTCGCCCAGTCGGCCGTGGAGGGCGACAAAGCAGCAGTCGTAGCCGCCGTCGCGAAGTCGCTCCCACACGTCGGGGCAGAGGTCCAGGCGCTCGACCGCGTGGCCTCGGCTGGCCAGCGCTGCCGCCACCTGAGCGCCGGAGGCGAGCGACACCTCGCGCTCGGCCGAGCGCCCGCCGCACAGCACCGCGATCCTCAGCTGACCCTCCCTTCAGGCCAGCGCCCGACCCGCTCCACCTCGCATTCCAGTGCGACCCCGAACTGCTCGGCCACCGCCGCCTTCACCCGCTCGATCAGGCGGTCGACCTGCTCGGCGGTTGCCCCACCCAGGTTCTCGATGAAGTTGGCGTGGTGGAGCGAGACCATGGCCGCCCCCTCCCGCTCCCCGCGCAGGCCGGCAGCCTCGATGAGACGACCGGCTGAGTCCCCGGGCGGGTTTTTGAACACGCTGCCGCAGTTGCGGGTGGCAATGGGCTGGGTCCGCGACCGCTCCCGCACCAAGGCTGCCATGCGGCGTCTGGCCTCGGCTCCGTCGCCCGCGGCCAGCTCCAGCCAGACTCCCTCTACCACCGCCCCCCGGAGCCGGCCCTGGCGCAGGGCCGACGTCCGGTAGCCCAGCTCCAGGTCGACGGGCGTCCACTCCTGTCTCCCGACTCCTGGCCGAAGCCCGATCGCCATCGCCAGCACCTGGCGCAGCTCCGAGCCCCAGCAGCCGGCGTCCTGGTAGACGGCCCCACCCACCGATCCGGGCACCCCGATCGCCCACTCCAGACCGCGGAGGTCGTGGTCGGCGCAGATCCGGGCCAACCGCATCATCTTGAGGCCGCTCTCGGCGAAGACTCGCGTGCCCTGGATCCGCCAGCCCCGATTGATGCAGCGGATCACCAGCCCTTCCACCCCCAGGTCGGAGACCAGCAGGTTGGTGCCGGCGCCCAGCAGCAGGTAGGGAATGCCACGCCGAGAGCAGGCCTCGACCAGCCGGCCGGGCTCCGCCGACTCGACGAAGTAGTCGGCCGGACCGCCGATGCCGAAGGACGTGTAGCGCGCCAAGGGGTGGTCGCACCGAACCCCGGCCAGCCCCTCCAGCCACCTACGGTTGGACGGCATCCGCCAGCTCGTGGCCCAGCCTCCAGATGTCGCCCGCTCCCATCAACAGCACCAGGTCACCCACTTCTACCTCCTCCTCCAGCGCCGCTCGGACCGAGGCCAGATCGGGGCAGAAACGGCAGCCGGGTACCAGCTCGGCCAGCGCCCTGGCCCCCGGCCCCACCGGCTCCTCCCCCGCCGGGTAGACCTGGGTCAGGAACAGGCGGTCAGGGGCGGCCCGCTTTAGGCTGGCCGCCAGCTCGCCGAGCAAGGCGTTGAGGCGCGAGTACCGGTGGGGCTGGAAGACCAGCAGCAGCCGCCGTGCCGGCAGCTCCCGTGCCGCCTGGACGGTGGCCAGGACCTCGGTCGGGTGGTGACCATAGTCGTCGTAGAGCTCGGCCCCCCGCCAGCTCCCCAGCCGTTCCAGCCGCCGGCGGGCGCCGGCGAACGAGGAGAGCGCCGCCGCCGCCCGCCCGGGCTCGACCCCGAGCTGGGTGGCCATGGCCAGGGCGGCGGTGGCGTTGGCCAGGTTATGACGGCCGGGGACGCGCAGCTGCAGACGTGCCACCGCCTGGCCCCGGTGGAGGATGGTGCCGTCGGGCCGGCAACGATAGTCGGCCGAGGGATCGAAGCCGTAGCTGACCCGATGCCGGGCGGGCAGACGCCGGGCGCAGGGGTCGTCCTCCGAGACCAGGGCCGTCCCCGGGATCGCCTCCAGGTAGGCGGAGAAGAGCGCCACCAGGTCGTCCAGCCCGCAGAAGTGGTCGGGATGATCGAACTCCACTCCGGTCAGGATGCCGTGGCGAGGCCGGTGCAGAGCGAGGCTGCCGTCGGACTCGTCCGCCTCCGCCACCAGCCAGCCCCGGCCGGCCCGGCTGGAGCCGCCGTCGCCGGCGAGCACGGTGGGGTCCTGGCCGGCCTGCTCCAGGACGTGGCCGAGCATGCAGGTCACGGTGGTCTTGCCGTGCGACCCGGCGATGGTGATCGAGGGACGCTCCGCGATCAGCTCCGCCAGCGCCCGCGGCCGGCTCAAGAGTCGGGTCCGGCGCCGGGCCGCCTCCAGCTCGGGACAGTCCGAGGGCACGGCCGGGCTGAACACGACCAGGTCCTGGCCTGCGACGTGCGTGGGATCGTGGCCGACCGCGACCGGGATTCCCTGGGCCTCCAGCCGGCGCGTGGTCGGGGAGGCAGTGGCGTCGCAGCCGCTGACCTGGTCGCCCCGGGCGACGTAGACGGCGGCCAGGGCCGAGACCCCGGCCCCGCCAGCGCCCACCAGGTGAACCTTCATCGCGCCAGCGCCACCGCCCCGGCCACCTCCTCCAACACCCGGACCACCCGGAGGGCAGCGTCGGGCCGGCCCAGACCGGCAGCACAGGCCGCCATCGCCTCCAGCCGGGCGGGGTCCAGCCCGTCCAGCACCGCCAGCAGGCGTTCCGGGCTCAGCTCGGCGTCCGCCAGGCGCACCGCCGCCCCCGCCCGGACCAGGTGGGCCGCGTTGCGCTCCTGGTGGCCGCCGCCGAAGGTTCCAGGGACCAAGACCATGGGCAGCCCGACCGCGCAGAGCTCTGCGCAGGTCCCCACCCCGGCCCGGCAGACCACCAGGTCGACCTGGGCGAGAAGAGCGGGCATGTCGTCGCAG
>CADDZO010000091.1 GCA_902812395.1 bacterium
CCATCTCGACCTCATCCTCGCCGATCGTCACCCGGCACAGCTCATGAGCAGGGTGACGATCCGCCCCTCCACCGCTGCTCTGATCGATCCCGATCCCGGATACCGCTCCTGGCTTCACGTCACCGTGCGTCCACCTCGGCACCGAATGAGGCACGCGGCGCTCTGGCGCTGGGGCCGGTCCGGCATCCACCCCTGGCCTGCCCAGGGTCGGGTTCGCCGCCCCGGTCCCGGCGCATGCCCCGAGCCGGGCTCCCTTCTCCAACCGAGAGGTGGTGGCTTCGCGGGTGGCGGGCGCTGGCCACGTGCCCTCGCCGTTCCGGTTGCGAGGATGCTGACCGGGCCGGACGGCCTCGGGATCGCCCTGTCGGCGCGCCGGCGAGGCGGGTGGCCGGCAATTCGGGCCCGGCCGGAGCAGGGTGGACGGCTCGGCGGCGTCGCCCGTGCGCCTCCCGGACGCGTCGTGTTCGACGACCCCCGGTCCGGGCCCGCGATTCCTCTCGCACGCGATGGGGAAGGTGGGCTCGGCCCGAGGCGATCGGGCATGGGTGCAACCCTTTGTCGCATCGCCGGCGACGGCCACGGGCCCCGAGCGGACCTCTGCCCCTACGATCGCGGCGTGTTCACCGCCGAGCCGCATCCAGCGTCGACCAGACCCCATGGGCATGAGCGTGAACCCGGAGAGCCGGTCTCCATCCGGTTGCCCGCTGCCGGAGAACCCGTGACGCCGGCGGGTGCCGCTCGTCCGGTGCCGGGCCGGAGTCCCTGATGGCGGGGAGGTGAGCGGCGATGTGCTGCCTGCTGACCGTACTGGTCTTCCTGGGGCCGCGCGCTGCGATCGTGGTCTGGTGGCTGCTGGACCCGTTGCGCTGGCAGGCGACCTTCGCCATGTTCGCCTGGCCACTGCTCGGCTTCATCTTCCTGCCCTGGACGACCCTGGCGTACGTCGTCGTCGCGCCACGGGGCCTGGTCGGACTGAACTGGCTCGTGCTGCTGATCGGCCTGGTCCTGGATCTGTCGGCCTATAGCGGCGGCGGCTACGGCAATCGCCGGGCCCGCGCCGCCGGGTCCACCGGGCAGCGCTGACCGACCGGCCCGTCGGGCTTCACGCCCCGCGCCATAGGGGCGATGCGTCGAGGTTCGGCGGCGGGATCGGCCCGGAGCCGCCTCGGCGCGCTGCTCCGCCGGAGAACTGGGCGGTCGGGTCGGACCCGGGGCGCGGTCGAGGACAGCCGAGGGCAGGATGTGGGTCAGGCATCAGGCGGCCGTCCGCTGGGACGCTCAGGCGGTGGCCAGACCATGAGCTACAATGTGGCGCGTCTGTGAGCGGCCTGGAGCCGCATGCTGCCGGTGGGGATCGCTGCTGGATCAGGCGAAGGCGCTACCCAATTCGATTTCCAGACTTCGTTGGGAGGAAGCTCCTTGGGTTGTGACCGATCGACCATGGGCAGGTGCGATTACGGCGGAGAGGGCAGGTAGGCTATTCCCGGCGAGGTCTGAATGAGGGCTGAGAGCGCGGACGGCGTGTTGTCCGTGGTGGTCCCCGTCTACAACGAGGCTCCGACGGTCAGCACCATCCTGGCCCACGTGCTCCGGCGGCCGGAGGTGAAGGAGGTGGTCGTCGTGGACGACGGCTCCACCGACGGTAGCTGGGACGTGATCCAGGAGATCGCCGCCCGAGAGCCGCGGCTGCAGGCCCTCCGCCAGGAGCGCAACCGGGGCAAGGGGGCCGCCCTGCGGCTGGCCATCCCCCATCTGACCGCTCCCTTCGCCCTGGTCCAGGACGCCGACCTAGAGTACGATCCCGACGACTACCCGGCGCTGCTGGCGCCGTTGCTCAACGGCCGGGCCGACGCGGTCAACGGCGTGCGTGGGTTCGGCGCTCATACCGCCTACAGCTACTGGTTCGTCAAGGGCAACCACCTGCTGACCACCCTGCTCAACCTGCTCTTCAACTGCTACATCACCGACCTGCTCAGCGGCTACAAGGTGCTCCGAACCGAGCTGTGGCGCCGGTTGAACCTGCAGAGCCGTGGCTTCGAGGTGGAGACCGAGATCGTGGCCAAGGTGCTCCGCCTCGGGTACCGCTTCCACGAGGTCCCGATCACGTACATCACCCGCTCGCGCCAGGACGGGAAGAAGATCCGCGCTCGGGACGCCCTTCGCATCTTCGCCATGCAGCTACGGGTGCGTTTCTCCTCCGCACGCCGGCTCTTCGGGAGCGAGGCGGACCTCGAGTACCACCGGCGGCGCCAGATGGAGCTGGCCGGCCGTCATCCCCTGCTCAGTCGACTGCGAGGCTCCCTGGGCGGCCGGGAGGAGTGAGCCCGGGGTCGATCCACCATCGGGGCCGAGGCTCCGGCGCCGTGGATTCGCCGGCTCCGCCCGGAGCCACCCTTCTCGTGGAGTGACCGACTCGAGCTTCGTCATCGCTCGGTGGCCCGCCCATACCCGGTTCTCATCCACCGCGCGCCCGCTGCGCCCGACCAGGCGCGTCGTCGAGACGCACGGCGGCCGTCCTCTGGCTGACGCCATGGCTCGCCGGCCGTGCACCCTCCCGGCGCCGGTCGCGCTGGATCGCTCCGATCGCGCTCAGGGCAGGCCGGCGTGAGGAACCTCGACCCGGCAGGAGAGCAGCTGGGCACGGTGGTTGGCGCTGGCCTCGTGCTCCACGAAGGTGGGGGCACAGCAGAGGAAGAGCGTGGTTCCGTCGTCGCCACCGAGCATGCAAGCGAAGCACCCCAGCTGACCGGTGGACACCTCGTCCACGATCTCGCCCCCCTCCCGGACCCGCACCGCCCGCTGGCCGAACGCATCCGCGAACCACACGCAGCCCTCGGCGTCGAGGCAGATCCCGTCCGGGGCCACGTGGACCTGGGTGAAGGCGGTCGCGAAGTCGGGGGCCGTGGGCGGCTCGCCGAAGGCCGCCCAGACCCGGCGGTTGGCGAGCGAGCCGTCCGGGGCGATGTCGAAGGCGGTGAGCCGCTGGCCGATGGTCTCGGCCACGATCAGGGTGCGACCGTCGGGCGTGATCACCGAGCCGTTGGGGAACAGCATGTGCTCCGCAGCCACGGTGGCGGTCCCGTCCGGGTCGACCCTGACCAGGTTGGCCGGGGCGGGGTCGGCGGCCGCCATCAGGTCGAAGCCGAAGTTGCCCACGTAGGCCCGGCCCTGGACGTCCACGACCAGGTCGTTGAGGTGCCAGCTGGCCAGGTGGTGCAGATCGGCGTGGAGCGTGAGTCCCTCCGGCTCGAGCCGGAGCAGCCGCCGGTCCCGCATGGAGACGACGAGCAGGCGGCCGTCGGGCAGCCAGCCCAGCCCCGAGGGCTGGCCGGGCACCTCCACCACCGTCTCGGCGGTGCCGTCCGGGGTGAAGCGGAGTACCCGGTGGGTGTAGAAGTCGGAGGCCCAGAGTCGATCCTCGTGCCAGCGGGGGGCTTCGAGGAAGGAGAGGCCCTGGGCCAGGACCCGGAGTTCGCGCGCTGCCATGGACCACAGTATGGGCGGCGCCTGGTCGTTCGGAGCCGGTCGTGGAACCGTACCGCAGATCTGCCCCGGCACCGGCGTGGAGCGTGTATCCGGTGACCTACCCTCTCACCACCCCGGCTCCGTGCGAGGGGGTAGGTTTCCACTACCGTTGGGGGTTGGGCCCGGCCATGATGCGGCCGGGGCGAGCAGGCCCCGGACGCAACTGGATGAGGTGAGCGTGCATGATCGAGGGCGTCGAGATCAAGCAGCTGGTGACCCACGCCGACGAGCGCGGGTTCTTCCGGGAGATCATCCGGGAGACGGACGGGTTCTTCTCCCACTTCGGCCAGTGGAGCCACTCGCTGATGTACCCGGGGACGGCCAAGGCCTGGCACATCCACCAGAAGCAGACCGACTGGTGGTACTGCATTGGCGCCCTGAAGGTGGGGCTCCACGACCTGCGCGAGGGATCACCGACCCGTGGGGAGACGATGATGCTGCTGATGGGGGACCGCTACGGTGCGAGCTGCCTTCGCATCCCGCCGGGGGTGGCCCATGGCTGCCGGGCGCTGGAGCTGACCCACCTGCTGTACATCACCTCGCGGGTCTACGATCCCTCCGACGAGGGTCGCATCCCGCACGACGATCCCTCGATCGGGGTTGACTGGACGGCGTTTCCAGAGATCAAGTGAGTCCGGCCCGCTGGTCGCCCGGCCGATGCGGGGAGGGGTCGTCGATAGGTAGCGCGATTGACTGCCTGGTCGGTGCGGGAAGGCCTGGTGGTAGGCCGCGTTGAGCGTCGACCCGATCTCGGTCGTCACGGTAAGCGCTGCAAGTTTCTGGCACTCCTTCGGGAGAAGTTGGTTCGATCGTGGCCGGAACATCGGGATCGGTTCGCTCGTTTCGGTGTTGGTACGTGGAAGCCGCTTTGGCGGACCTATGGCCGCCAGCTGTTGGTGGTGACCCTTCCGAGATCGATGACGATCTTGTCCAGGATGTGACCGGGATCCTCAGCAGTCTCGCCTCGCCGGGCGACGGGCGGCTGCCATCCGAGCGGCCAAGGCCATCGTAGCGGCTATCGGGGAGGTGAAGTTGCAGCACGGCTACCGGTACGCGCTCGATCCCACCCTGGCCCATGATCCGCTGCCATGCCGGAGCAGCTCGATTCACGTGGAACCGCGGCCTGCCCCGGGTGAAGGAGCGGTACGAAACCGAGAAGAAGTGGTACTCGGGAGTCCATCTCCGTCGGCTCTGGAAGGTGGAGAAGAAGCGGAACCCTGATCTGTTGTGGTGGCAAGCCAGCTCAAGTGCGTCTACCAGGAGGCCTTCAGGGACCTGGACCGACGGCTGGAGGACTTCTCGAAGTCGAAGAGGAGGTACGGAAGGGGGCGCCTGGGCCGGAACTTGTCAACCCTATTGAGGCAGTCGGTATTGGAAATCGAAGAGCCTGGCTGAGGCTGCGGGGAGGGGTCCAGGGGAGGGGGTGACCGAGCCGCTCGAAACCCCGGAATGGTCGAGTTCGCGGACGCTCACGGCCGGGCCTCGGGGAGCTCGCCGAGCAGCTCGGTGACGAGCAGCGGCTGGTCGCAGCCTGGACAGAGTCCACCGAGGCCGGCGGTGCGGAAGAAGCGGCGGCACTGGGGGCACTGCTGCTGGCCGAGGAAGCGCTCGCCGCACTCTTCGCACTCGTACACGGTGTGGGCGGCGAGCTGGCGTCGCCGGTGGAGCTCGGCCTGGGGAGCGTCGGGCTGGAAGTCGAGCGTCTGGCGGTGCCGGAGGCGGTGGGCCTGCACGCGATGAGCGTCCGAGCAGTAGGCCGAGCGGCCCCGTGCGGGCAGCAGGCAGACCAGGCAGCGACGGACCCCGGCGCCGTTACCGAAACCGTTACCAACGGGCGTCGGCGAGTGGTCGAAGTCGGACGTGCTCGGGTTCACGACGGGACCGCCTCGGTGGGCACCGGCCAGCACCACGGCCCGCGCCTGGCGGACCCCGCCGGCGCGCCCGTAGTGGAGGTCGGCGGGCGTGTGGTAGCCGATGCTGGAGTGGCGGTGGTGGTCGTTGTACCAGCCGAAGAAGCGCTTGCTGAAGGCCCTGGCGTCCTGCGCCGAGCCGAAGCGGTCGGGGAACTCCGGCCGGTACTTGAGCGTCTTGAACTGGGCCTCCGAGTAGGGGTTGTCGTTCGAGCAGTGGGGCCGAGAGTGGCTCTTGGTCACGCCCAGGTCGGCGAGCAGGAAGGCCACCGGCTTGGAGCACATCGAGGAGCCCCGGTCGGCGTGGATGACGAGCTGGTCGCGCTCCACGCCCTGCTTGCGGATGCTGTCGGCCAGCAGCCGCTCTGCCATGTGGGCGATCACCAATCCTGGACAGATGTGATCACGAATATTGGACAGGTGAAGGCGAGCGAGGAGGGACTCTAGCACGCCTCCTGGTCGTGGTGGGGAGGTAGGCGTGCAGGACCGAGGGAGGGGGCGCCAGGGAGGTCGGCTAGACCTTCGCGGCGCTGGCTGAGACCGAGGGCGTCGTGTCTCCGCCCGTCACGGTCCGTCACATTCGGGGGTTGCGGACAGCGAGCATCCTCCTAAGCTACTTGCCCCGGAAAAAGTCGAGGCCATCTGGCCGGCGGGTGACGCGCCCTCTGGCCGAGGCCCTGGCGCGGCTCGCCGAACTGGCCGAGCCAGCCGCCGAGGCCGCTCAGGAGTGGCTGGACTCCAAAGACGACGACAACCGCCAAGCCGTCGCCGAAGCTCGTGACCAACTGCTCGCCACGCTCGACGCGTCTGCCGAGCTGATCGCGACCATCAAACAGCTCTCACGCCTCCTCGGATCGACACCAGCGCAGCCCTGATCGGCCAGCCCGCCGAACTCGACTGGCCACGGCTTGGTCGGATGCAGTGGGGAGGGAGACCTGCGGGGAGCGCGCGAGCAGGATCTCGGCGGCCTGATGGGAGACCTCCTCCATCTCGGCGACGATGGCCAGGAGGCGGCGCCGGTTGGCGATCCATTCCATGTAGAGGCGGGCCTGGCGTTCGTCGAGCTTGCGGGTGACGGTTTTGCCGCCGGTGGGGCGGTGACTCCACTGCCAGTAGGGTCCGTGGAGTTGGGGTGGATCGGCGTGGCAGCGGCAGTTGGGTCGGCCGCATGGGGAGAAGGAGCGCACGACGCTGCCGGAGCTGATGAAGCCGATGTCAGCGAGCTGCTCGGCCAGCCTGCGCAGGCGGCGTTCATGGGCGTGGGGTTGTTGCTCACCCGAGGCCGGCACGAGGTTGAGGATAGCGATGATCCGTTGTCCGGGAGCCGGACATGGGACCGACCAAAGATCGTCACCGGGAGGCGGGACGTGCTCCGGACTGATGCCGGCCAGACCGGCAGCCTGTTCGACCTGGTGCTGCCCGAACCTCTGCGGGACCTGCCCGCCGACCTGGCCACGATCGATGAGCTGCTGAACGACGACGCGATGCTGGCGCCGTTCCGCGCGCACTGGGACGAGGAGGTGAAGGCCGGCCGGATCGGCAAGCGCGCGCTGGGGCCGGCCGACCATCCCCATGGCCACTTACGTCCGCCTGATGGTGCTCAAGCACCGCTACCGGTGGGGCTACGAGGTCCTGCTCCGCGAGGTCGCCGACTCGCTGCACCTGCGCCGATTCTGCGGCATCGCCCTCCACCAGACCGCGCCCGACGAGTCCACCGTCCGCAAGATGACCAGGCGACTCGGTCCCGAGGTGGTGGACGAGTTGATCCGCTCCCTGATCAAGAAGGCGACCAGCGAGCGGAAGCTGCGCCTGCGGGCGATGCGCTGCGACTCCACCGTGCTGGAGGCCGACATCCGCTACCCCACCGACATCAACCTGGTCGGGGACGCGGTCCGGGCGCTGGTCCGCGTGGCGCGCACCGCGACCGTGACGGTGCCCGGCGCGGCCGCCAGGGTACGCGACCGCGGCCGGGCCGTTGGCAAACGGCTGCGCGAGTTGGGCCGCACCCTGCGGCGCAGGACGGGGGAGGCCCACTCGGAGGTGGAACGGCTGACCACCGAGAGCGCCGATCTGCTCCAGGCCACCATCCGCGAGGCTCGCCGACTGCTGGGCCAGACGCGGTACAAGGTCCGGACCATGGTCGAGCAGCCGACCCGGGCGCAAGTGCGGGCCGTCCTCGAGCTGGCGCAGTTCGTGGCCTGGGCCGAGCAGGTCGCCGAGCAGGTCCGCCGGCGCTTCGCCGGTGAGCCATCACCGACCGCCTGGTCTCCCTCTTCGACCCTGACGCGCGGTCCATTCGCAAGGGCAAGTTGGGCGTGCCGACCCAGTTCGGCTACCTGCTCCAACTGACCGAGCTGACGTCCTCCACCCGCCGCGGCGTGCGCGGTCTCCTCCTGCCGCCCACCTTCCGCGTCGGCAACCCTCCCGAGGGCGAGCTCCTGCTCGACACCGTGGCCGAGCTCGACAAGGTCGACGCCTCGCCTGCCGTGGCGAGCCGGCCATTATCAGGACCCCGTAGCCGCCTCATCACCGACCCCGGACTCGTGTGTAGCCACAACACGAGTTCAAATTGCCAAGGTCGGGCTACTCCTCTGTGCCGTCCTGGACTTCAACCACCAGTTCGAGATCGTCGCTTTCACCACCTACCTGGAGCGCTTCCATCGCGACTGATCCGATGGCCAGATCCCGCCATGCCTACGCAATGAGGGGGGCCAGCATCTGGCTCCGTCGGCGCAGAGGCGTCGGGTACAGGCCGGCTGATGCCGGTGGCTCAGGATGTCCTGGCCCGGCTCGGCGACGTGAGCAGCTGCTGCCACAGCTTGAGGATGTCATCCCGTTCGCGCTGGAGCGAGTAGCGTTCCCTCACGAATCGGGATGCGCGCTGGCCCATGGCCAGGACTCGAGTCGGCCGGCGGCGCCACTCCGCCAGCACCTGCTCCACCCGAGCGGCGACTGCGATCACGTCACCGGTCGGGACACGGTATGCGAGACCACGGCGCATGAACTCCGCTCCTCCGCCCCCGTCATAGCCGACCACGACGCAGCCGCAGGCCATGGCCTCGGCCGCCGGGAGGCCGAAGCCCTCCTGGGAGCTGAGGGCGGCGAAGATCAGCGACTCGCGCATGACGGCAGCTACCTCGACGGACGGCCGCCCGTCGATGGGCACCACCTCGACGCCCTCAAGTGCCCCACGCTGGCGGAGGATGTGGAGCACCTGGTTGGCCGCATCGGCACCCTTGCGCGGCATCAGGCAGATCCGGGTCACCTTCTGCGATGAGGGCGTGAAGAGACGATCGTCGATGGCGACTGTGATCCGACGAGCTCGCAGCCCTGGGAATGCGTACTCAAGCCAGCGCCGGTTGTGCTCGGAGACCGTGATCACAGCCATGGTGCGGGCGTCCTGGTAGGGGAGAGATTGGGGATCGAAGAAATCGCATGAGCTGAAGGTGTAGAAGGCGTTCTGGTTGAAGATCACCCGCCGACAGTTCGGACCCCAGGTGCCGATCGCTGGTCCGTACACCTCGGGCCAGACGACGACGTCATGGGCCGGGTCAGGTTCCACCTCGTCTCGGGAAAGGGCAGGGATCTGTGGTGGAGCCCATGGATATCGGAACCCGGGCCGCTCGTGCACGACTGCCGCCCGGTACCCCGACCGGGTCAGCTCACCCACGTGCCGGTAGATCACCTGGACCCCGCCCACGGGCGGTTGGGCATCGGGGCAGACGTACCAGATGTGCGGCTCGACTCCCATTGGGCTTCGGAAAAGGCCGATCCCCCGGTGACGGATTTTCCCAGTTTTCCACGGTCCGCAGCCTGCGTGATTCTCGCCCAGGGAGCACTGGAGACCCAGGGGCGGGAGTGAATGACCGCCGACCAGACAGCCCGGCGCGCGCAGGGCGCAGGTCATCTGTTCTGGTGAGGACGACCCGCGTCCATCCCGGCATCCGCCCTCCGGGAACGGCGGTGATTATCCCCAGTCAAAGGACTCGGGCACAAGGAGATAGCTGCCCGAGCCTGGCAGCCACGCTCGAGCAAGCGTCCGTTCCCCGGCCCTCGCCGTCTCGAGCGTCAGACCGGCACCGTCGTGCAGCTCGTGGACGGGCTGACGACGATCTGGGCTACTTGCTGCGCGGTCCTGGGCTGGCTCCGACTCCCCCTGGCGCAGGCGGCGTGGATCGCTGCCATGTTGGCCTTCCCACTTCCCACGGGGGGTAACGGCTACGCCATGAACCGCTACCTCCTTGGAGGCCTGGCCGGCCTTCTTCCTCTCGCCCTGGTGGCTGCGGCCGTCACCGCTGGCTGGCTGCCCTAGTCATGGCGCTGGGGCTGGCGGCCATGTTCCTCTTCGCCCCGGGACGACGTGACCAGGTTGACGTACGTGGGCTGAGCCCCGTCGCAGTGGCGGCCAGATCCGGTCAAGGGCCTCTGGGCGATGGGCTCCGACCGCCTGGGAGGAAGGGCAGGTAACTGTCGCCGTCCGAGGGTATGGTAATATATAAGGGTGAACTTGACAGAGTAGGGACGGCAGCAGGGCATCCACCCGACGACCGCCTACCGCTGGTTCCGGGAAGGCAAGCTTCCGGTTCCTGCGCGCCGTGCCGGCCGGCTGATCCTGGTGGATCAGGCGCCGGTCAGTGCCGTTCCGGAGATCACGGCCGTGTATGCCCGCGTGTCCTCCGCTGACCAGCGCGCGGACCTGGACCGTAAGGTTGCTCGGGTGAGCGCATGGGCGGCAGCCCAGAGCCTGGCGGTGGGCCGCGTGGTGACCGGGATTGGCTCTGCGCTGAACGGCAAGCGCCGCAAGTTCCTGGCCCTGCTGTGCGACCATTCGGTGGCCACCATCGTGGTGGGCACTGCGATCGGTTTGCCTGGTTCGGCGCGGGGTAGGTCGAGGCTGCGATGGAGGGGCAGGGCCGCCGGTTGCTCGTCGTGGACCCATCAGAGGGAGACGACGATCTGGTGCGGGACGTAACCGAGATCCCAACCAGCCTCTGCGCTCGCCTCTGTGGGCGGCAAGCGGCTGCTAACCGAGCGGCCAGGGCTATCGCGGTGGCCACCGGGGAGAACGCGTGAAGCTGCACCAGGCCTACCGGTAGGCGCTCGATCCCACCGCCGCCCAGGAGCGGAAGCTCCGCTCCCATGCCGGAGCCTCTCGATTCGCCGGGAACTGGGCCCTGACCCGGGTCACGGCGCGGTGCGAAGCCGAGAAGAAGTGGTACTCAGCGGAAGAGCTCCATCGGCTCTGGAACGGGGAGAAGAAGATCGATCCCGATCTGGCCTGGTGGAAGGAGAACTCCAGTGCGTGTACCAGGAGGCGGTCACGCTGCCCAGGCTGGGAACCATCCGCACCCACGAGTCCACCGAGGCGTTGGCGGGCAAGATCGCGGAGGGAAAGGCCAGGGATCCTCTCCGCCACCGTGTCGCGGACCGCCCAGCGGTGGTTCGTGTCCTTCACCGTGGAGGTGGAGCGAGAGGTCCCGGATCATCATCGGCGACCCCAGACGGCGGTGGGCATCGATCTCGGGATCGCTTCCCTGATCACGGCGGTGGACCACCAAGGCAAGGTGATCAGGTTCCCTGGTCCCAAGCCGCTTCGGGCTGCGCTGGGGCGCCTCCGCCGAGCCGCGCGCGCCCATTCCCGCAAAAAGACCGGCTCAGCCAACCGCAGGAAGAGCGCGCGGCGGCTGGCGCGTATCCATGCCCGGATCGCCAACTGCCGTCTCGATGCCGTGCACAATGCCACGACCCGGGGACTCGATACGAGACGGTGGTGGTCGAGGACCTCAACGTGGCCGGGATGGTCCGCAACCGGAGGCTGGCCCGCAGCCTGGCCGACCAGTCCTTCGGGACCGTGCGGCGCCAGCTCGACTCCAAGACCGTCTGGCGCGGCGACCGGCTGCTGGTGGCCGAGCGGTTCTTCCCCAGCTCCAAGACGTGCTCTGGCTGCGGGACGGTGAAAGCCAAGGCTGGCCGAGCGCATCTTCCGCTGCGAGGGTTGTGGCCTGGTCATCGACCGAGACGTGAAGGCTGCGAAGAACTTATAGACGCTCGCCGTCAGTGGGAAGGAGAGGATCAACGCCTGTGGAGCCGAGGGTGAGACCCAGCGGTGCTGGGCACACGGGGATGAAGCAGGCCTCGGCACTGCGCAAGCGGGAGAAGACCGAGACCTGCTGTGGCTCCCTGGCCCCGCGCGGCCGCTCGGGGTCGGCGCCCGAGGCGCGTCGAGGCCGGGGTGCCGGTGCCGCTGCGGCGGGACACCTTGCGCCCCTTGGAGCCTTCAGCCGGCTGAGGATCTGTGGCCCCGCTCGGCCGGGGCTGTCCCCACCATGGGGCTGGGCGGCCGGCAGTGGCTGTGAGCCACGAATGCGACCATCCGGCCGAGGTCCTGCCCCTGTCTCAGGTGCGCGTCCCCGGCCCGGGGTGGAGGGCCTGGACGGCGGGCGGTCGAGGCCCGGAGGAACGACGAGGTCGCGCATCAACGCCGGGCGGGTGCTGGTCTTGGACGGTTTGGCCCACCCAACCACCCTGGGCCCAGGCTGGTGGAGTCCTTCGAGATGTTCGTGGCCGCGCTGACCGGGTACAGTAGCCTGCGGTTTGAAGGGTGTCATCCTAGCCGGAGGGACGGGCAGTCGGCTCTACCCACTGACCCGCATCACCAATAAGCATCTTCTCCCTATCTACGACCGGCCGATGGTCTGCTACGCCATCGAGGCTTTGGTCCGAGCCGGCATCGACGAGCTGATGCTGGTCACCGGAGGCATCCATGCCGGGGAGTTCTTTCGTCTCCTCGGCAACGGGCGCGAGTACGGCATCGGCCGCCTCTTCTACGCCTACCAGGAGCGGCCCGGGGGCATCGCCGAGGCGCTTGGGCTCGCTGAGCACTTCGTCGAGGACGACCCGGTGGTGGTGATGCTGGCCGACAACGTCTTCGAGCGCAGCCTGCGGCCGGCGGTGGAGGCCTTCGAGCGGCAGGGCCAGGGGGCGCGGGTCCTCCTCTCCCGGGTGGAGGACCGCGAGCACCTCCGCCACCTGGGTGTGGTTGAGTTCGACGGCGAGGCGAGGATCCGGCGGATCGTCGAGAAGCCAGCCGAGCCACCCAGCCCTTTCGCGGTCACCGGGGTGTACTTCTACGACCCGGGGGTGTTCCGCGTCATCTCCAATCTGGAGCCCTCTGGCCGTGGGGAACTGGAGATCACCGACGTTAACAACCACTACATCGCGCGCTCCGCCATGGAGTACGACGTGATCGAGGGGTTCTGGGGCGATGCCGGGGAGTCGATCGACGCCTATTACCAGGTCAACGACTTCGTACGGGCCCACGGAGCGAACAAGGACTGGAACAACGAAGAGCAGGGAGGCAGCGAGGTGCGGCGGCCCGCGCGGTGGGCCAACCCCATTGGCGTCCCCGTGCAGGGCGGCCCGAGGTCATAGGCGCCCGGTGAGCCATCGCTTCTCGGCGTCTCCGGGTCATGGGCGGGGCTGGCTTCATCGGCTCTAACTTCGTCCGAGCTTGTGGAGGTTCCCCCTTGAGGTCCCTCTCGATGGATTCCCGGTCGACCCCGGCGGCTCCCCGATTGGCCTTGACCCTGAGGTATGCTCCCTAAACGATCTGCTTGGAGATCGCAAACGGTTTCGGCCTCGACGCGAGGTACCCAAGCCCTCGCGTCTCAGCGCTTGGGCGGCCCTCTCTCGCTCTGGCTCGCCGCTGCCGCGCCGTCCCGGCTACTGTGCGGTGGCGTCGACCTCGGTGATCTTGCTGCTGTACGTCAGTCGCCCGGCGGCGCGGCGTCAGCCCGTGCCGCAGCCGACCCGCAGACCTCGGGCAGCGGGCGCGGGTTGCCGTCCGCTGCCGGGCGCCCCGGCATGCCGGTGACCGGGTGGCCTGCGGCGAGACGGCCCTGTTCGTCGTTCTCGGGCGACTCCATGGCCGGGTGCCTGGTGCGGCGGATACCGAGGATCGACAGAAAGAACGTGCCGAGGACCGTTTGCCAGCTCAGGATCAGCGCAGTGACCGACGGGATCATCAGCCGCAGCTCGTGGTCCGCGTTGAGCTGGCCGAAGCGCGCGCCGTTCCAGTAGGCCAGCGAGAACGCCAGCCCGGACCCAGCAGCGCCTGGTCGGCGAGCTGGAGCTCTTCCTCACCCGCTCCGAGCGGGTGGCCGAGCAGGTCCGGCTGCGCTTCGCCGAGGCGCGGATCACCGACCGCCTGGTCTCGCTCTTCGA
>CADDZO010000092.1 GCA_902812395.1 bacterium
CCCCAGGCCGCCCCCGCCCTCCAGGTCCTGGCCGCCCGCCACGGGGTGGAGCTGCAGGTGCTGGGGCCGGCCGGCGGGGACGAGCTGGAGGTGAGCGGGGTGCGGCTGTCGCTGGAGCAGCTGCGCCAGGCCTGGGAGAGCGGCCTGGAGAAGGCCATGGAGCAGGGATAGATGTGCGGGATCGTCGGCATCCACGGGCGGGGCGTGGACGTTGCCAACCTGGCCTACTTCGGACTCTTCGCCTTGCAGCACCGCGGGCAGGAGTCGGCCGGCATCGCGGTCGGGGACGGGGAGAGGATCGACCTCCACCGGGGCATGGGGCTGATCACCCAGGTCTTCGCCCCCGACTCGCTGGCCGGGCTGCGCGGGATCGCCGCCATCGCCCACACGCGCTACTCCACGACCGGATCCAGCCGGCTCGAGAACGCCCAGCCGCTGCCGTTCCGCCATCCGACGTTGGGGCCGGCGGCGCTCGCCCACAACGGCAACCTGATCAACTCCGACGCCATCCGCCGGGAGCTGGAGGAGGAGGGTGCAGTCTTCCGGACCGGGCTCGACACCGAGGTCTTCGCCCGGCTGCTCGAACACACCCATGGCGTCAGCTGGGAGGACCTGCTCCGGCGGGCGCTGCGCCGGGTGGTGGGGGCCTACTCCTGTCTGATCCTGACCCCCGACTCCGTGATCGCGATCCGCGACCCCTACGGCTTTCGGCCGCTCTCGCTGGGCTTCATCCCCCGGCAGGGCCAGCCGGTGCAGGTGGTCGCCTCCGAGACCTGCGCCCTGGACACGGTCGGGGCCACCTTCGTGCGGGACGTCCGCCCCGGGGAGATGGTGATCCTGGACGACCACGGGCTGACCGCCACCCGGCTGCTGGAGTCAGGCCGTCACGCCATGTGCATCTTCGAGTTCATCTACTTCGCCCGCCCCGACTCCATCCTCAAGAACTGCGAGCTGGAGGAGGCCAGGGTGCGAATGGGGCAGGAGCTGGCCCGGGAGCACCCGGCCCCGGCCGACCTGGTGATCGGGCTGCCCGACTCGGGAACCCCGGCCGCCATCGGCTACGCCGAGGAGTCCGGCGTCCCCTTCCGCGAGGGCCTGATCAAATCCCGCTACATCAACCGCACCTTCATCCAGCCCGAGCCCTCGCTCCGGGAGGCGGGAGTGATGCTCAAGCTGAACCCGCTCCGTCGCTCGCTGTCCGGGAGGCGGGTGGTGGCGGTGGACGATTCGCTGGTGCGCGGCACCACCTCGCGCCGGATCGTGGAGATGCTGCGGCGGGCCGGTGCCACCGAGGTTCACCTCCGCATCGCCAGCCCGCCCATGCGCTACCCGTGCTTCATGGGGGTGGACATCGGCTCGACCAAGCAACTGGTGGCGGCTGGTCGGACGGTGGAGGAGGTCCGCCGATTCATCGGCTCCGATAGCCTGGCCTACCTCTCGATCCAGGGCCTGTTGCGGGCGGTGGGTCGGGGGACCGCCGAGCAGTTCTGCCGGGCCTGCTTCGATGGCGACTACCCGGTGCCCGTGCCCCAGCAACTGGAGATGGACAAGCTGGCCCTGGAGCCAGTGACGTAGGGACGGTGTTGCAGCCCGAGGGTCTCTCCTACGCTGATGCCGGTGTGGACCTGGCCGCCTACGGTCGCGTGCTGGAGCGGGTGGAGCCGCTGATCAGAGCCACCCAGGGGCCAGAGGTGGAGCACGGAGTGGGGCCCTTCGCCGGCCGCTACCGGCTGCCCGGCGGGGAGGTAGTGGCGGCGTCCGCCGACGGGGTCGGGACCAAGATCAAGGTCGCGATCGCAGCCGGCCGCCATCGGGGCATCGGCCTGGACCTGGTCAACCACTGCCTCAACGACCTCGCCACCGCCCGCGCCCGGCCCCTCTTCTTCCTCGACTACTTCGCCACCGGGCACCTGGAGGAGGAGGTGTTCGAGCAAGTGGTGGCGGGGATGGCCGATGCCTGCCAGGCCGCCGGTTGCGCGCTGCTGGGCGGGGAGACGGCGGAGATGCCGGGCGTCTACGCGCTCGGCGACTACGACCTGGCCGGGTTCGCGGTCGGCCTGGTCGAACCGACCCGGCAGGATCCGGTCCGTCCCGGCGACCTGCTGATCGGGCTCCCCTCCAGCGGCCTCCACACCAACGGCTTCTCGCTGGCCCGCCGCGTGTTCGAGGGGGTGCCCCTGGACGCGGTCCTGCCCGAGCTGGGCAGACCCCTGGCTGAGGAACTGCTGGTTCCCCACCGCAGCTACCTGGAGGACATGCGCCGGCTGGACTGGAAGGCGGCCGCCCACATCACTGGCGGGGGGCTGCTGGGCAACCTGCCCCGGGCCCTGCCCCAGCACCTGGCTGCCGAGCTGGATCGTGGCTCCTGGCCGGTGCCCCCGATCTTCGAGATCATCGCCCGCCGGGGCCGCGTGGCCGAGGAGGAGATGCTGGCCACCTTCAACATGGGACTGGGGATGGTGCTGGTGGCAGAGACGGCCCCGGAAGGGCTGCCGGTGGTGGGCCGGGTGGTGGAGCGTTCAGGCCCGGCCCGGGTTCGACTGCGGTAGCCATGGCCAGCGGCAGGGATCTGGCCCTCGGGGTGCTGGCCAGCGGCCGCGGCACCAACCTCGACAATCTGCTCCGACGAGGCTACCGGGTGGTGGCGGTCGCCACCAACCGTCCCAGCTGCGGCGCTGCCGCCATCGCCCGGGAGCGGGGGATCCCCCTGGGGGAGTTCTCCCAGCGCAACTACGGCTCCCGGGAGGAGCGGGATGCGGCCATGCTCGACTGGCTTCGGGCGCGAGGAGTGGAGCTGGTGGTCAACGCCGGCTGGGACCGGATCCTGAGCCCGGCCTTCGTGGCCGCCTACCGGGGCCACATCCTCAACGTGCACCCCTCGCTCCTGCCCGCCTTCGCCGGGGGCATGGACGCAGTCGAGCGAGCGCTCGCCCACGGGGTCAAGATCACCGGCTGCACCGTGCACCTGGTCACCGAGGAGGTGGACCAGGGCCCCATCCTGCTCCAGGCCGCGGTCCCGGTGCTGGAAGGCGACACCGTCGAGAGCCTGCACCAGCGGATCCAGGTCGAGGAGTGGCGAATCCTTCCGGAGGCGATCGAACTCATTGCCACAAAGAGCGCTCTTGTCCGTCAGTGACCGGGCCGGGCTCCCGGCCTTCGCGCGGGGGCTGGCCCGGGTCGGCTTCGAGCTGTACGCCACCGGCGGCACCCGTCGCCAGCTGGAGGAGGCCTCGATCGACGTCCGAGCGGTGAGCGACCTGACCGGCTTCCCCGAGATCCTGGACGGGCGCGTCAAGACCCTCCACCCAGGGGTTCACGCCGGCCTGCTCGCCCGCCGCGATGATCCAGAGCACCTGCGCACCCTGGAAGCCCACGGCCTGCGCACCATCGATTTGGTCTGCTGCAACCTCTACCCCTTCGCCCGGACCGCCGCTGGCGGCGCCGGCTTCGACGAGGTCCTGGAACAGATCGACATCGGCGGTCCGGCCCTGCTTCGCTCGGCGGCCAAGAACCACCGGTCAGTGGTGGTGGTCGTCCGCCCCGAACGGTACAGCGAGGTGCTGGGCGCTCTCCAGGAGGGCGGCGTGGGCCCGGAGCTGCGGCGAAGGCTGGCGCTGGAGGCCTTCGCCCACACCGCCGCCTACGACGCCGAGATCGCGGAGTGGCTGCGCGACCAGCTCCCACAGGGCTCATTCCCCGCCGAACTGACGGTGGCAGGGACGCTGGTCCGCCAGCTGCGCTACGGGGAGAACCCACACCAGCGAGGCGCCTTCTACCGGCTCGGGCAGGATCCCGGCGGCCTGGGCTCGGCCGAGCAGCGCCTGGGGAGCGAGCTCAGCTACAACAACCTCCAGGACGCGGCTGCCGCCATGGCGCTGGTGGCGGAGTTCGAGCGGCCGGCGGCGGCCATCGTCAAGCACACCAACCCCTGCGGCGTGGCCCTGGCCGAGGAGCTGGCCATGGCCTACCGCACCGCCTACGACTGCGATCCGCGGTCGGCCTACGGCGGGGTGGTGGCGGTCAACCGTGAGCTGGACGTGGCCACCGCCGAGCAGCTGGCAGAGGTCTTCACCGAGGTGCTGGTGGCGCCGCGGCTGGCGCCGGGAGCGGCCGAGGTGCTGGAGCGGCGGCGGAACCTGCGGGTCCTGGAGGCGGGACCGGTGCGGCGCTGGGGGCTGGAGGTACGGTCGGTACCAGGCGGGCTGCTCGCGCAGACCCGGGACGAGCGCGGCTTCGACCGGCGCAGCTGTCGAGTCGTCAGCCGCCGGCAGCCCAGCCGGGAGGAGTGGGAGCAGCTGGAGTTCGCCTGGCTCACGGTCAAGCACGTGAAGTCCAACGCGATCGTGATCGCACGCGACTTCGCCGCGGTCGGCATCGGTGCCGGCCAGATGAGCCGGGTGGAAGCGGCCGAGCTGGCCGTGCGCCGCGCCGGCGAGCGTGCCCGCAACGGGGTGATGGCCTCGGACGCCTTCTTCCCCTTCCCGGACGGGGTCGAGGCGGGGCTCGAGGCCGGTGTCACCGCCATCATCCAGCCGGGCGGCTCGAAGCGGGACCCCGAGGCGGTGGCCGCTGCCGACCGGGCGGGCGCGGCCATGGTGCTGACCGGTGAGCGGCACTTCCGACACTGAGACGACGAGGAGGCGCCGTCGCCGCCGGATCCCGGCTGCTAACGTCGGTGAGGGCATGGGTATGGGCATGGCCAGCGCCAGCGGGACGGTGCCGGAGCCGGCGCCGGTCGAGATCGCGGAGTACGACGCCTCCTGGCCCCTGCGCTTCGCGGTCGAGCAGGCCCGGCTGCGTGCCACCCTCGCCGGGCTGGCGATTGCGATCGAACACGTCGGGGCCACCGCGGTGCCCGGGCTGGCGGCGCGTCCCGAGATCGACGTCGCGGTTGCCCTGGCCGACCTGGCCGGGACGGCCGCGGCCGTGCCCCGCCTGCTCCAGCTCGGCTACCAGCGCGACCCGTCGAGCGACCGCCAGGGCGCCTTCAGCCTCTGCCGGCGGGATGGCAGCCACGGCTACCGAATCTGGCTGACGACCTGGGAGGGGGAGTTCTGGGACCGACAGCTGCTCTTTCGCGACCGCCTGCGCGCCGATCCCCGGCTAGCCCGCGAGTACGCCCGCGCGCGGCGCGACCTGGCGGCCGAGCCCGGTCGCTACGCGGCCGGCAAGGAGGCCTTCGCCGCCTCCGTGCTGGCCAGCGGGGAGGGGTGATCAGCCGCGGATCGAGAAGGTGTTCAGGTACTCGCGCGGCGAGTAGCGCAGCTCTCCCCCCTCTGGCCCCACCTGAACCGGGAGATCGAGGCCCTCGAAGCGGACCGCCAGGCTGCGCTCCAGCTCTTCCCCCAATCCGTCCCGTGCCTGCTGGAGGTCGCGGGCGACGTCGGCGGCGGTGGCCTCCCGGACGAGGCGCACGTACTCGGGTAGCACCGGCCCCTGCGGGGCGGTGAACCCATGGGAGGGGAGCACCTCCCGACCCGCGGGTGGGTCCTCGGCCGGCCGCCAGCCGAGCCCGTCCAACCGATCCAGCACGGCCGCGACCGCTGCCGCACGCTCGGCGATCTGGGTGCCGGCCTCACGCACGGATGCCGCCAGCATGCCGGTGGTCACATGCTGCTCTACCCGAGCCGGCGACCCCAGCTCCAGCCGCAGCTCGAAGCGGTATCGGGAGATGGGATCGAGCCGACGGTCGTCCAGGCCCACCCCCTCAGCATAGGGTCACCGCCAGCCGCTCCTCGCCGCCGATTTCCCAGGGTCCGGCCGCCTCGTCACCCCCACGCCGAAGCCATGGACGAGGCCCGAGACGGCGGAGCCCCACCGGCAGCCGCGAGGGCACGGCCCCCGAGTCCTCAGGAGGCAGGCGGGCGGACGCTGGCCGCGGCGTACAACGCGCCCATGAAGCGGCTCGGCCGGCGAACCATCAGCCTGGTGTCGACCAGGCCGACGGCCGAGGCCAGCCGTGCCCAGGACCCGTACGACAGCGGGTACGGCACCCACGGGTTGCCGCGATCGCTGTCGTACTCGACCACCAGCAGGCGGCCTCCGGCTCGGAGCAGATCGCGGACGCGCGCCAGGACCGAGCGCTGGTCCCGGACGAAGTGGAGCGAGTTGGCCATCAGCACCCCGTCCAGAGCCGGAAGCTCGAGGGCCGAAGCGAAGTCCGCCACCACGTAGCTGACCTGGGCCGCCGGGAAACGCTCCTCCATGGCCTGGCGCTGCTGACGGAGAGCTCGGCCGTCGCGGTCAACCGAGTAGATCCGGGCACCCGGACCCAGCAGATCGGCCAGCGCCAGCGTGAAGGCCCCTCGACCCGAGCCCAGATCGGCCCAGACCCCGGGCACGACCCCATCCCGGATCAAGGCCACGTGGTCGGGGTGGTCCACGACCCAAGGATGCCGCCCCAGGATGCCAGCGCTGCTGGGGGAGATCGCGAGCGGTCAGCCCGATGAGGTCACCAGCTCGGCGTAGACGTCCTTGGGGACACGGCCCATGAGGTAGAACTCGTCGTTGGGACGCATCGCGGCGAGATGCGCCAGCCGGTTCGAGAGTGCGAAGAACGCCGTGATGGCGCCGATCTCCCAGATATCTGACTCGCTGAAGCCGTGCTGGCGCAGGCGCTCAATGTGTTCCCCCGACACCTCTGCCGGCCGGGTGGACAGGAGCACCGCGAACTCGAGCATGGCCTTCTGCCGGGCATCCAGCTCGGCCATCCGCCAGTCGATGGCAACCTGATCGGCGATCCGCGGGTTCCTGGTTCGGATCCGGGCCAGCGCCCCGTGTGCGACCACACAGTAGAGGCAGCGATTGGCGGCGCTGGTGGCGACCACGATCAGCTCCCGATCGGCCTGCGACAGGCCACCCTCACGCTCCATCAGCGCATCGTGATAGGCGAAGAAGGCGCGCCATTCCTCTGGCCGGTGGGCGAGCGCCAGGAAGACGTTGGGGACGAATCCGGTCTTGGCTCTCACCTCCTCGATGCGCTCCCTGATGTCGGCCGGGATGTCCTCGAGCTGAGGCACGGGGAACCGGCTGATCGGTGTCTCGCTCATAGCCTCATTCTCCCGTGGAGCCGGCAAGCCAGGTCCGGAGCGGATCAGGCCCAAGCCGCTTCGCGGTCGTCCGAGAACGTGGTCGAGGTTGCGGGTGGGGGCCCTGGCCTGGGCCACACCCGCCACGGAGCTGCTGGTGTCGTGCTGACAGGATCAGCCCTGGATGTCTACCAGTCAGGAATTCCGGGCGGGGCGCCAGGGACTATTTGGAGATGCCTCCGCACCGCACCCCAGCGATCTGCCGGGATCACGGGGACCGTCCACCTGGCGGCAGGCAACCCGGGCGCCGAAGGCGGAGGGGGCAGCCCCGCTTGTCCGGCAGCCTGCCCGGCCGGCTGATATCCTGACCAAGGTCCTTTAAACGTGGTCCCGAGAGGCCACAAAGGAGGTTTTTTCATGTCCGTCGAGATGCAGCTCGACCGGCCGCGGGCCGGCCGGGCCATCACTAGGCACGTGCTCGAGGCCCAGCAGTTCTCCCGGCCGCAGCTGGAGGCGATCTTCGAGCGCGCGGACGCGATGCGGGGCGAGCCGGAGGCGGTGGCCGATCGACTCCGGGGCCGGATCATGGCCGCCCTCTTCTACGAGCCGTCAACCCGGACCCGCCTCTCCTTCGAGTCAGCCATGCTCCGGCTGGGCGGCCGCACCATCGGTACCGACAACGCCAGGGAGTTCTCCAGCGCAGCCAAGGGTGAAACGCTGGAGGATACGATCCGCATCGTGGCCGGGTACGCCGACGTGATCGTGCTCCGCCACCCCGACGAGGGCGCCGCCCGCCGGGCGGCCGCCGTCTCCGACGTGCCCGTGATCAACGCCGGCGACGGCAAGGGGCAGCACCCGACCCAGGCCTTGCTCGACCTCTACACCATCCAGCGCGAGCTGGGTCGACTTGACCAGGTCCGGGTGGCGATGGTGGGCGACCTGGCCAACGGCCGCACCGTTCGCTCCCTGGCCTACCTGCTCAGCCTCTACCGCGACCCCGAGATCTGGTTCGTGGCCCCTTCCCCGGTGGCGATGGGGCAGGACATCAAGGACCACCTGAGCCGGCGCGGCGTGCGCTGGCACGAGACCGAGCAGCTCGAGAGCGTCCTTCCCCTGGTGGACGTCGTCTACCAGACCCGCATCCAAAAGGAGCGCTTCGCCGACGAGGCCTCCTACCTGGCGGTGAAGGGCGTCTACGTGATCGGGCCGGCCGAGATGCAGCTGCTGTCGCCGCGGGCGGTGGTGATGCACCCGCTGCCGCGCCTGGACGAGATCGACCCCGCCATCGACCGAGACCCTCGCTCGGCCTACTTCCGGCAGGCCCGCAACGGGGTCTGGGTGCGGATGGCGCTGCTGGACATGCTGCTCCCGTGAGCGCCGTCGAGCGCACCACCTCCGCCCCCGCCAAGCTGCTGATGGACGCCGACCAGGTCCGGCGCTCGCTCTGGCGCATCGCCCACGAGATCGTGGAGCGCAACCGGGGGGTCCAGGGGTTGGTGCTGGTCGGGATCATCTCCAAGGGCGACGTCCTCGCCCGCCGGCTCGCGGCCAAGCTGTCCGAGCTGGAGCGGGAGGAGGTGATAGCGGGAGCGATCGACCCCTCCGGGCATCGCGACGACCACCGGCCAGCGGCGCCCGGGCGCCCCAGCTCCCGGGTGCCGGAGGTGGCCGGGCGGACCGTGGTGCTGGTCGACGACGTGATCCACCACGGGCGCACGGTGCGCGCGGCCATGGAGGCACTGATCGAGTTCGGTCGACCCCGCGCCATCCAGCTGGCGGTGCTGGTCGACCGTGGCCATCGGCAGCTCCCGATCCGCCCCGACTACGTGGGCAAGAACGTGCCCACGGCCGAGTCGGAGCAGGTCGAGGTCTGCCTCACCGAGGTGGAGGGCACCGACGCCGTGCTGATCCTGCCCGGGGGCGGGTGATGAGCAGCGAGCCGCTGGCGGCGGCCCTGGTCCTGGAGGATGGGCAGGCCTTCGTCGGCCGGCCGCTGGGGGCGCACACGTTGGGCATGGGAGAGGTGGTCTTCAACACCGCCATGACCGGCTACCAGGAGGTGTTGACCGACCCCTCCTACGCCGGCCAGATGGTGTGCATGTCCTATCCCCTCCAGGGCAACTACGGCACACGCGACGCCGACGCCGAGTCGAACCGCGCCTGGGTGCGCGGCTTCATCGCCCGCTGGGCGTGTCCGGAGCCCTCGCACCATTCCTCGACTGCCTCCCTGGACGCCTACCTCAGGGCCCAGGGAGTACCCGGGATCCAGGAGATCGACACCCGTGCTCTCGCCCGCCATCTGCGCAGTCAGGGCACCCTGCGCGCCGTCCTCTCCCACGAGCCCTCACCGCCCGACCAGGCCCGGCTCCGTGAGCTGCAGGCGCTGGCGCGCGCAGTCCCGGCGCTCGCCGATCAGGACCTGGTGGCCGAGGTCTCCCGCACCCTGGTCGAAGAGTGGCTGGAGCCGCTGCCGCCGGAGCTAAGGCGTCCCGGCCTGGCCGATGGATCCGGGCTGGTGGTGGCCGTGGTCGACTACGGCGTCAAGCGGAACATCCTGCGCTCGCTCCGAGAGCGCGGTTGCCGTGTGGTCGTCCTGCCTCACACCGCTACCTGGGAGGACGTCCGCCAGACGGGGGCGCACGGCCTGTTGCTGGCAAACGGCCCCGGCGATCCGGCGGTCCTGGAGGGGCCGGTCGAGCTCTGCCGCCAGGCCCTGGGCCGGATCCCGGTCCTGGGCATCTGCCTCGGCCATCAGCTGCTGGGCCTGGCCGCCGGTGCCACCACCTCGCGCCTCCACTTCGGACACCACGGCGCCAACCACCCGGTAAAGGACCTGGAGACCGGCACCGTCCACATCACCAGCCAGAACCACGAGTTCCAGGTGGACGCTGCCAGTCTGCCCGGGGGCGACTTCTTCGTCAGCCAGGTCAACCTCAACGACGGATCGGTGGAGGGGCTGGGCCACCGCCGGCTGCCGGTCTTCAGTGTCCAATACCACCCCGAGGGCTGCCCCGGGCCGACCGACAACCAGCGTATCTTCGATCGCTTCTGCGCCCTGGTCCGAGGATGCCGACCGCGGGCGGTCGCGGTCCCTGGTCGGGCTCCACGGCCCCGCCGGGTCCTGATCATCGGCTCAGGGCCGATCGTGATCGGCCAGGCGGCCGAGTTCGACTACGCCGGCACCCAGGCCTGCAAGGCGCTCCGGGAGGAAGGGGTCACCAGCATCCTGGTCAACTCCAACCCGGCCACGATCATGACCGACGAGGAGGTCGCCGACCGCGTCTACATCGAGCCCTTGAGCTGTGAGGCGGTGGAGCGGGTGATCGAGCGCGAGCGCCCGGACGCGGTCCTCCCGACCCTGGGCGGCCAGACCGGGCTCAACCTGGCCATGGAGCTGCATCGCACCGGCGTGCTGGCCCGACATGGGGTGCGCTTCCTGGGCGCCGACGCCGAGGTGATCCGGCGGGCCGAGGATCGGGAGGCGTTCAAGCAGCTGCTGCGCGAGATCGGGGAGCCGGTGCCGGAGTCGCGGGTCTGCCACTCGCTCGACGACGCCCGCGGCTTCGCGGCCGAGATCGGGCTGCCCCTGGTGGTCCGTCCCGCCTATACCCTGGGCGGCACCGGGGGCGGCTTCGTCACCACCCCCGAGCAGCTGGAGCGGGTGGTGCGGGGCGGGCTGCTGGCCTCCCCCATCCACCAGGTGTTGGTCGAGCGCTCGCTCTGGGGCTGGAAGGAGCTCGAGTACGAGGTGATGCGAGACGCCGACGACACCTGCATCACCGTGTGCAACATGGAGAACCTGGACCCGATGGGGGTCCACACCGGGGACTCGATCGTGGTGGCGCCGGCCCAGACCCTCTCCGACCGCGACCACCAGATGTTGCGCTCGGCGGCGCTGCGCATCATCCGGGCGCTGGGCATCGAGGGCGGCTGCAACATCCAGTTCGCGCTCGACCCCAACAGCTCGACCTACTTCGTGATCGAGGTCAACCCCAGGGTCTCCCGCTCCTCGGCCCTGGCCTCCAAGGCGACCGGCTACCCCATCGCCCGGGTGGCGGCCAAGGTGGCGATCGGGCTGCGGCTGGAGGAGATCCGCAACCAGATCACCGGCCGAACCGTGGCCGCCTTCGAGCCCGCCCTCGACTACTGCGTGGTCAAGATCCCGCGCTGGCCCTTCGACAAGTTCCCCGACGCCGACCGCTGGCTGGGGACCCAGATGAAGTCCACCGGCGAGGTGATGGCGATTGGGCGCACCTTCGAGCAGGCCATGGCCAAAGCGCTGCGCTCGCTGGAGCAGCGTCCGCCCGAGGGCGCAGAACTCGATGACCCGGCGCTCATCGACCGGCCCTCCGACCGTCGCCTCTTCGCCCTGCTCCGGGCCCTGGCCGGTGGCATCCCGGTCCAGGAGCTGGCCCGCCGCAGCGGGATCGACCCCTGGTTCCTCGAGCGCCTCCGCCACCTGGCCGCCTCCCCCCGAGCACCGGTCGCCTACAAGCTGGTCGACACCTGCGCGGCCGAGTTCGAGGCCGAGACGCCCTACTACTACTCGTGCCAGGGCGAGGAATCGGAAGCGGTCTCCGAACCAGGCCGATCCGTCTTGGTGATCGGCTCGGGGCCGATTCGGATCGGGCAGGGGATCGAGTTCGACTACTGCTCGGTCCATGCCGCCACCGCGCTGCGGGAGGCGGGCATCCGGGCAGTGATGGCCAACTCCAACCCTGAGACGGTCTCCACCGACTTCGACACCTCCGACCGTCTCTACTTCGAGCCGCTGGACGCGGATGCGGTGGAGGCGGTGGCACGGACGGAGGGGGTGGAGGGAGTCTTGGTCCAGCTCGGCGGCCAGACCTCGATCAACCTCGCCGAGCCCCTGGCCCGGCGAGGGCTGCAGGTGCTGGGCTCCTCGGTGGAGGCGATCGATCTGGCCGAGGATCGCCGCCGCCTGGCCGAGGTCCTGGACGAATTGGGCATCCCCCAACCCACCGGGGCCGCCACCACCTCGGTCGAGGAAGCCCTGGCCATTGCCGAGCGGATCGGGTACCCGGTCCTGGTCCGTCCCTCGTACGTCCTGGGAGGACGGGCCATGGAGATCGTGCGCGGCCCCGACGAGCTGCGCCGCTACATGGCCTGGGCCCGGGCGGCCCTGCCCCGCGGCAGCGTGCTGGTGGACAAGTACCTGCTCGGGATCGAGGTCGAGGTGGACGCGGTCTCCGATGGCTCGACCGTGTTGATCCCAGGGATCATGCAGCACATCGAGCGGACGGGGGTCCACTCAGGAGACTCCTTTGCCGCCTACCCGGCCCAGGGCCTGGAGCCGGAGCAGCGGGAGGCGGTGGTGGACTACACGGTCCGGATCGCCCGTCGCCTGGGCCTCAAGGGCCTGGTCAACGTGCAGTACGTGGTCCACCGCGGGCGCGTGTACGTGCTCGAGGTCAACCCCCGGGCATCGCGCACCGTACCCATGCTGTCCAAGGTCACCGGTGTGCCCATGGTTCGGCTGGCCACCCGGGCCATGCTCGGCGAGCAGCTGGCGGAGATGGGCTGGAGCACGGGCCTGCTCCGGCCCCGTCCCCTGGTGGCGGTCAAGGCGCCGGTCTTCTCCATGAGCAAGCTGGCGGCGGTCGACTCCTACCTGGGTCCGGAGATGAAGTCGACGGGCGAGGTGATGGGGGTGGACCGCTCCCTGGCCGGTGCCCTGCGCAAGGCCTTCGTCGCCGCCGGTATGACGCTGCCGCGCGGGGGCTCGGTCCTGCTCACGGTCGCCGACCAGGACAAGCCGGAGATTTTCCCCATCGCCTCCCGCCTGGTCCAGCTCGGCTGCCGCATGTATGCCACCCGAGGCACGGCCGAGGCACTGCGCCGGGCCGGATTCAGCGCCACGCCGGTGGCCAAGCTCGGGGAGCCGGGCCCGACCGTGGTCGACCTGATTCAGCAGGGCGGGGTCGACCTGGTCATCAACACCATGTCCGGAATCCCCGAGCCGGGTCGCCCCGGCCCCGCCGGCGCTACCGAGCTGCCCCCGCTGCGGGACGGGTTCGAGATCCGGCGGGCAGCGGTGGAACGCCGGATCCCGTGCCTGACCTCCCTTGACACCGCCTCGGCCCTGGTCGAGGCGGCGGTTCGCGCCGGCGAGGGCCTGGAGGTCCGGACCATCACCGAGTGGCGAGACGGCGAGCTGGCGCTGCAGACGGCGTGAGTCGGGCCACCACGGATGTGCACCAGCTGATTGCTCCGCTGGTCCGGCGTCGCCAGGTCGCCAGGGGCATGGTCGTGCTCGGTTTCCTGGCTCCGCCGGTGGCCCAGCAGGTGCAGGCAGGGCAATTCGTCAACCTGCTGCTGCGTCCGGGGCCGCTGCTCCGGCGCCCCTTCAGCGTCTATCGCGCCGACGAGGGGGTGGTGGAGATCGTCCTCAAGGCGGTGGGAGCGGGCACCCGGCAGCTGATGGAGTTGCGGCGGGGCCAGTGCGTCAGCCTGCTGGGGCCCCTCGGCCGGGGCTTCTGGTTCGATCCGGGGGCAGGCTGGGCAACGCTGGTGAGCGGGGGAGTGGGGGTGGCACCCATGCCGCTGGCCGCCCGTGACGCCCGGGCCGCCGGCCTGCGCGTGCGC
>CADDZO010000093.1 GCA_902812395.1 bacterium
CTCGGAGGCCCCTCCGGGCACGGCCTTGCTCGCCTCTTTCGTGCTGCGGTGGCGACAGCTGGCGCCGCTCGCGGCCGGGGTCGCGGCCGCGCTCGCCTGCGGCGAGCGGGTGCGGCTCAAGTGGCCCAACGACCTGATCCTGGAGGGGCACAAGCTGGGCGGGATCCTGGTCGAGGCCGGCGGGCAGACCTGCGTGGTCGGGATCGGGATCAACCTGCACTGGGCCCCGCCCGGCGCCGCCTGCCTCGAGGCCGATCGAGACCTGCTGCTGGAGCGCCTGGCCGGGGAGCTGGAGCGTTGGTTTGCCGCCCCCGACCCCGTGGTGCTGGAGGCCTGGCGGCAGCGCTCGGACACCCTCGGCCGCAGAGTGCGGGTCGAGCTCCCGGGCCGGATCCTCGAGGGCCAGGCCGAGGCGGTGGCCCCGGACGGTTCCCTGATCGTGGCCGGTCGCCGCATTGCCGCCGGCGACGTCGTCCACCTGCGCAGCTAATGGCGTTCGGGCCGAGAGCTTCGGACCAGGCGCAGCAGCTCCGGCAGCAGCTCGCCGGAGCGACCCCGGACCACCACCTCGGCGGCAACGTCCATCGGCGTTGGCTCGTCGTTGACCACGACCAGCGGGACCCCGCGTTCGACCGCGGTCCCGGGCACATGAGCGGCCGGGTAGACCTGGAGGGAGCTCCCCACCACCAGCATCAGGTCGCACTCGCGGGCCAGCTGGAAGGCCTCGCTCATCGCCGCAGCGGGTAGCGACTCGCCGAAGAACACCACCGCCGGCTTCAGGTGCCGGCCGCCACAGGCCCGGCAGCGCGGCGGCAGCTCCCGTTCCAGGCGGCGCTGTACCTCCTCTCTGGGCTCGGCGGCACCGCAGTCGAGACAGCGCACCCGGCGGCCGTTGCCGTGCAGCTCGACCAGCCGCTTGGTGCCGGCCTGGCGATGGAGGCCGTCGGTGTTCTGGGTCACGACCGCGGCCAGGTGGCCCTCCTCCTCCAGCGCCGCCAGGGCCAGGTGGCCGGGGTTGGGACGCGAGGCAGCGTACGCGGGCCAGCGCTCGGCCGAGATCCGCCAGTAGTAGCTGGGATCCTGCAGGAAGGCCTCGATCGAGCTGGTCCGATAGGGATCGTGCTGGCGCCAGAGCCCGTCCTTGCCCCGAAAGGTCTGGATCCCGCTTTCCGCGGAGACGCCCGCTCCAGTGAAGGCGACCCCTCGCCGCGCCCCGGCAACCAGCGCAGCCGCCCGGGCCAGCGCCTCCCGTTCGCGATCCGCCCCGACCATCCGGCTCCCCCGGCTCAGGACCGCCGCGCCATCTCCTCCAGGCGCCGGATCCGCTCGGGGATCGGGGGATGGGTGGAGAAGAGCGAGCCCATCGATCGCCCGCTGAGCGGGTTGACCAGGTATAGGTGGGCAAAGGCGGGCTGGGCTGTGGGCGAGGGCAGGGCCCGGGTGGTGCGATCGAGCTTGGCCAGGGCCCGGGCCAGCGCCAGCGGGTCCCGGCTTACCGTGGCCCCGGTTCGGTCGGCCTGGTACTCGCGGGAGCGAGAGATGGCCAGCTGGATGAGCAAGGCCGCGATCGGCCCCAGAATTGCCAGCAGGAGCAGGCCCCATCCGCCGCTGTCGCGGCTGTTCCTGCCCCCCATGCCGCCGCCTCCCCACATCATCCCCCAGGAGGCGACGTTGGCCAGGAACGTGATCGCCCCGGCCAGCACCGCCACCACGGTGCTGATCAGGATGTCCCGGTTGCGGACGTGGGCGAACTCGTGGGCCAGGACCCCGTAGAGCTCCTCCTCGTCCAGGATTCGGAGCAGCCCCTGGTTGACGCAGATCGAGGCATGGCGGGGGCTGCGCCCGGTGGCAAAGGCGTTGGGGCTGGGATCGGGGCTGACGTAGACCCGCGGCTTCGGCACCCGGTAGACCTCGGCCAGTCGGTCGGCGAGTCGGTGGAGGCCGGGGGCCTCCTCCGGGCCCACCGGGCGGGCGCGGGCGGCGGCCAGCGCCATCCGGTCGCCGAAGAAGTAGGCGATGCCGTTGCTGACCAGGGCGATGCCGAAGCCGACGATCAGACCCCCGCGGCCGAACAGGGACCCGATCAGGACCAGGATCACGGTCAGCACGATCATCCAGAAGAAGGTCTTGAACCAGTTCATCTCTGGCTTCCTCCGAGCCCTACTCCGTCGCGCCGCCAGTCCGCCATCGCCTGTCGATGGCTGGGGAATACCAGCTCCGGCAGCTGGTCGGCAGGAAAGGCGCGGACCTCGAGCATCTCGGCTCCCGGCGACGGCACCTCTCCCTCCCGTAGCCGGGCCCGGTAGCCGATCCCGACCATGCTGGCGGCATCCTGCTTGCGGATGTGGTAGACGCCGAGCAGGCCAGTGAGCTCGACCCGGGCGCAGATCTCCTCCCAGCACTCGCGGGCCGCCGACTGCTCGGGGTGCTCGTCGTGGTTGACGTACCCGCCGGGCAGGCACCAGCGGCCGTAGCCGGGCTCGATCGCCCGCCGCCCGACCACCACCTCCCGCTCGGGGGTCTCGACCACCACCATGGTCACCACCTTGGGGTCGCGCCAGAGCACGAACTGACAGCGGGGGCAGGCCTCGAGTTGCCTCCCCTCCACCGTGCGCGGCTCGAGCGCGGTACCACAGTCGACGCAGAAGTGGCCCACGGTCACATGCTACGGGCCTCCCGTATACTCGCAAGCTCGAGCTTGGGGACCAAGCTGGCCCGTCCCGGGGAGCCTCCCGGAGGGGCGAGGACCGAGACGAACTGCTGCACTTCGAAGATCTCCCTCTCGGCGGCGAGTGGACGACCCGGCGCCGCACCGTCACCCAGGCCGACGTGGTCGGCTTCATGGGGCTGTCGGGCGACTACAACCCCCTCTACGCGGACGTCGAGCACGCCCGCAGGGGCTATTTCGGCGAGCCGGTCGTCCCCGGTGCCCTGATCGCCGCCATCGCCGGCGGCCTTGGCGCCATGGATGTACCCGGCCCGGCCGCGGTCGGTCTGGTGGGGATGAGCTGGCGCTTCAGCCATCCGGTCCGGATCGGGGACACGCTTCGCTGCCGCTGGCGCCTGAACCGGAAACGCGACGTCGAGGAGCCGCGCTGGGGCCTGGCGGTCTGGCAGGTCGAGGTGGAGAATCAGCACGGCCAGGTGGTGGCGGCCGGCGAGTACCTGCGCCTGGTGGAGCGCCGCGACGTGGAGGCCGCCAGTCGCCGCCGGCGGCGGAGCCGGGGCGAGCCACACTTGGCCAGCAAGCCGGCCCCCGGGCCGCTCTGGCTGCTCCCCTCGCCATCGTTGGCCGAGGAGCCATCGGCTCCGCGACCTGAGCGCCGCCGCCGCCGGCGTCGGCTCGAGTCTCCGGCCGAGGAGCCCGTGGCCCCGGCCGAGGTGATGGCGGTGGAATCAACCCCTGCCCCGCCATCCCTGCCCGAGCATCCCGCAACGCGGAGGCGCCGACGGCGAGCGCAGCCGGTTGCCGAAGCCGCAGCCGAACCCCAGCCGGTCGCGGCCGGCGCAGTCGAGGCCAAGTCGGCTGCCGAGGGCGAACGGCAGGAGCCAAGGTCGCGGCGGCGCCGGCGGCGTTCGGCGCCGGAACCGCCGGTCGCCGAGGCGATACAGAGCGAGCCCTGGCCCGAGGCAGAGCCGGCCGGCGGGGGCGGTTGGCAGCCGCCCGAGGCGGTCCGGCAGCGATTGCAAACCGGGGACCCCTACTCCGAATCGAAGCCGGCCCCGGAGCCCGAGCTGGCCCCGGTCTCCGGCACCGACTGAGCTGGCGCGTCCATCGCCTCCAGGTGCTCGATCACGCGCCGGGTGAGCTGGCTCGGGGTGGAAGCGCCGCTGGTCACCCCTACCCGCCGCACGCCGGCGAACCAGGCCGGGTCCAGATCCTCCAGCCGGTCGACCAGGTAGGCGGGCTTGTGGGCGAGCTTGCGGACAACCTCGACCAGCCGCTGCGAGTTGGAGGAGCGAGGGCTCCCCACCACGATCACCAGGTCGACCTCGCGGGCAGCGGCGACCGCTGCCTCCTGGCGCTCCTGGGTCGCCCGACAGATCTCGTTGTGGACCTCGACCTGGGGAAAGCGGCGGCGCACCGCGTCGATCAGCTCCTGGGTATCCCAGACCGAGAGCGTGGTCTGGCAGGTGACCGCGACCCGATCCGAAGCGATCTCGAGCCGCTCCACGTCCTCCAGGTCCTGGACCAGATGGACGTGGCCAGGTGCCTCCCCGATCACTCCCTCGGGCTCGGGGTGGCCGCGACGGCCGAGATAGATGACCTCGTAGCCGCGCCGGGCCAGATCCTGGACCAGATCGTGGGTCCGGATCACGTCCGAGCAGGTGGCGTCGATGGCGTTGAGTCCCCGTTCGGCTGCCCGCCGCTTCACCTCGGGCGAGACCCCGTGGGCGGTGAAGATCACGGTCCCCTCCGGGATCTGGTCGAGGCCGGCCAGGCGGCTGGGAGGATCGACCAGCCGGATGCCCTGAGCCTGCAGCTCGTCGGTGGCATGGGTGTTGTGAACCAGGTGACCGAGCATGTAGATGGGGCCCGGTTGGGACTCGCGCACCCGCCTGGCGATCCGGAAGGCGTCGACCACACCGTGACAGTAACCGCGCGGCGTGATGCGGACAACCTCCATCACCTACGAGGGTACTCGCCGGGACGTTTCCCCGCCGGCACCGGCTCCGGCTCGGCCCGGGTGGGCTCTGGCTCGGCCCGGCCACGCCGCAACCGCCGTCCGACCAGCGGCCTGATCACGGCCCAGAACACCACCACCGCCGCCGCCAGACCGGCCAGAACGACGGCCACCAGATCGCCCTTGCGGCCCACCTGCTCGATGTAGCGCAGTGCGGAATCGCCGAACAGCGCTCCCAAGCCAACGAACACGGCGACGTAGATCGCCGCCGCGGGGAGGAGTCCGGCCGCAAAGACGGTCCGCCGGACGCGGAGGAGGCCGGCGATCTCGGTCGTGGACACCCGCAGGCCGGGAGTGAGACGGGCCAGCATCACAGCCGGCCAGCCGCCTCGATGGAGGATGCGGGAGACCCGCTCCAGGGGCCCGGGAAGCTCCGTGCCGTAGAAGCGGCGGAGGATGCGGCCCCCGGCCAGGGAGAAGACCTCCCGCCCGCACATGGCGCCGACCACCGTGGCCCCGTAGACCACGCCGACGGCCAGCACCGGGTTGAGGCGGCCGGCGGCGATGGTCAGGCCGCAGACGGCCAGCAGGAGGTCGCCGGGTGCGAACGGGAGGGGGACGCCGCACTCCTCGATGAAGACAAGGAAGCCGACGGCCGCCAGCAGAGCTAGCCCGTCAAGGCTCGTAATGAAGGGCACCAGGACTTCCCACGCGGCCCTAGGACCGCACGGGTAACTACGGTAGTCGATTGGGGACCGGTGGGCACTGCCGGCGGCCCGGTCTCGCCGCGGTGGTCGGAAGGAGAGCGGCGCTTGGGGGCAGAGGCCCGACGTAGCCGCCCGCCTCGACCCGAACGGCAGTACTCTCCAATGCCACTCGCTTCGTAACCAACACAACGGAATACCATCCCCGCTGCACCCGATCTCACCTCGGTTGTCGTCTGCGCCGTTCCCCGTCTCCACTTCGACCCCGGCACAGAGCGGCGGGTTCACCACCAACCTCCGAGGAGGCTGTCGCCTTCGGGCGACAGAGGAATCGGAGGTTCGCTCCATGGCTGATACTTCGCTACCTGAAGCTGACGCTCGCGTTCACGCTCGACCCCTTCGGCCGACCAGCACACCACTCTGCTCCACACCATGGAGCACTTCAACCAAGCTTGCAGCTGGATCGCCAGACGCGCCGTGTGCGAGCGAACCGACAACCCGATCCAACTCCAACACCTCATCTCCGGCGAGATCCGAGAACGCTTCGAACTCAACCCCCAGATGACAATGCGAGCCATCTCCACAGCCTGCGAGGGAGCGGTGACTTCCGACCAGCGGATTCTGTCTTGGAAGGCACCCGATGGTGTGAGCCTGCTGACACTGAACGGTCCCCAGGTCGTCCTCTCCCGCATTGGCGGGTACCAGAAGGCCCGCAGGGATCGCATCCGAGGCCAGGCGGACCTGATCCTGCACCCCAACCTGTTCTCCCTGTACGCCACCCGCCCCGGAGGCCCCTGTCGGTGACTTTGAGGACTCCCTCAGCCTCGACCAGGGCATCGTCAGGCTCGCCACCGACTCCGACGGCGAGACCTTCAGCGGTGAGCAGGTCGAGACGAAGCGGCGCATCTCCTCTGCTGCCCTGGGCGCGCTTCCCTTCGACGCGAGCCAGTGGTTGCCCTCGTCTCGACAGATCAGGCCCGAGGAATCACACTGCTGGGAGTGGTGATACGCGACCCCTGATCCCTAGTCTGGGGCGCACGTCATGCTGCTGTCAGAGCTTCGTGTACATTCGCCGGTTTGGCTGCGCGCCTGGTCTGTGCCGACCTGATCAGTTACCCAGTCTGCAGCTACCATACCTGGTCCGCCAGCACATCAGCCAATTGCTTGACCGGCGCTCATTGGTGTCGATCGTCATTTCCAGGATTCCCTCTGAAGGAGCAACTCGGCTATTCCCAAAGCTCCGTCTCATAGTGGAAGCACATCTCGACGAGCTCTTCCAGAGATGTGCAGAATCCGCGCTGCTGCCAGTGGGGGTTGGCTGAAGTTTCGTGAACTCTTTGATCGCCTTGATCTGCGCTGGCAGTCGACCTCGAGGTGACCAGGCAGTGGGCTTGGGAGGCTCCTCGTCGACGCGACCCCAATGAGCGACTATCAGCGGGTTGCACAGGCTGCCAGGCCGGGATCCGTGGGTCAGGTGGAAGGTGGCGGCTTCGACACCGGGCCTCGGCCCGACCGGGGTCCCGTCCCTCGGGCCCTCCTCCCGAAGGGCGGCCGGCGGGGCCGATCAATAAAGACGCGGCTTGGTGAGGCTGACGCCGAGGACGATGCCGATCAGGAGCGCTGCCATCGCGATGATGACGTCCACCAGGATTGTCGTCACAAGTCGACCTCCTCTCGAGATTTGACGAGTACGGAGCCGCCGCCGCGGCAGGGACGCCGGTGCTGGACTACGTGGACCGCCCAACCCTGGTCCTGGCCGCTCGGACGGTTGCTCATCACGAGGCCAGTGTAGCATAAAAATGTTTCCGTAGTAACGTTTTACAAGAAATGACGTACCCTGAGGAATCCACCATAATGACGGCTGTGACGATCGGGGCGCGACAGCAGCCGCCATCGCCGCCGGCAGCATCGACGAAGACGATCGAGAGCGACTGGCGCGAGCTCGAGACCCGGGCGCTGCAGCGATTGAAGCCAGAGGATCGAGAGGCGTACGGGGCAGTAGGGACGCTGTTTCCGGGGCGCGGCCGACCCAGGGGCTCGGGCCGATCGGGCCGTACAGCCACCAGCTCACCCTCAACGGTTGCTGCCCGGGTTGCCCAGCATCGGGCACGCCAGCGCCTCCTCGAGCAGATGGCGCTGGAGGCCGGATACCGCACGGTTGAAGATCTGGCCGCTGCCCTGGTCCGGCAGCCCGCCAACATCCCGAGGCTGCGCAGCGTGCGCTCGCTGCCCCGCCCCGAGCTCGAGCGGCTCGCCCGGCAGGGCGGGGTGAGCGGAAAGGACCTGGTCGGCCTGGCCGAGGATGTCCTTCGCGCCGCCTACCTCCGCTGGACCCTTCCTCCCCGTGGCCTCCCGGATGGGCCCCCGATCGTGAGCACCCTCGGCCGTCCCCCAGCGGCGTTCACGCCGATAGGCGCACTGGCCGCCGAGGTCGAGTTGCCCGCCGGCCGCCGCGGCCTGCTCCTCGTGAACGCAGCCGACGTCAGGGGCGATCCGCTGCCGCGACACCGGGAGCCTGACTTCGAATACCTAGTCCGACTGGTGGCACCGCGCCTCGGGTGCGATCTGATCGTTCGCCGTTCCGAAGCGGGCGGGTTCCTTCTCGCCTTCCCGTCTCTCAGCCCGGCGCTGGCCTGCGCCAGGGCGATGCGGGAGGAGCTGGAGGCATCCGAGATCCACTTCCGGATGGCCCTCCACCAGGGCCACCTGCGGTCGGATTTCGGCGGCTTCCCTTCCCTGGACGTCCAGGCCTGCGAGTCCCTCCTGCTGGTGGCCGCCGTCGACGAGCTGCTTCTCTCGCCCGAGGCCGGGCAGCAGCTGATGGGCTCCGCCCAGTGGGGGAGCGCGATCGAGCGTCGGGGCTCCCGGTTGCTGCCCGTGTTCGGGGCTGAGCTGATCCCCCTCTACGGCGTGCAGGGCTTCCAACGGTCGGCTCCACCGCACATCGGCACCAGCGTCTCTGGAGCCCAGCAGGTGCCCTTCGTCGCCGCCCCCGACGTGCTCGCCGAAGCAATCAAAACCATTCGCGCCGGCAACCGCCTAGTGACCCTCTTCGGACCTGGAGGGGCGGGAGCGAGCCGGGCCGCGCTGCAGGTGGCCACGGTCGTCTCTTCCGCCTACAAGGGCGGGATGGAGATGATCGACGTCGCCTCCATCGTCGAGCGATCCTGGCTGAGCCGCGCGCTGGCCGACGCGCTCCACATACGGCTGGGGGCGGGCGACGGGACTGCGGAGCTCGAGGCCGCCCTCCGTGACCGACAGGTCCTGCTCGTCCTCGACAGCTGTGGCCACGCCCTAACCGAGTGTCGCAACCTGCTTGCCCGGTTGCTGCCCGGCTGTCCGGGGCTGACCGTGATCGCCACAGCAACCGAGCCGCTCAGCCTACCCGGGGAGGTCGCGCTCAGCGTGCCACCCCAGACGCTTCCGCGCTCCGGCAGCAAGGAGGTCCGGCTGGTGGACGTGGATTCGAGCGAGTCGGGGCGGCTCTTCCTCACCCGCCTCAGGAAGGTCAACCCGGAGGTGGAGGTCGGCGAGGCGGATGCGGCGACGATCGCGGACCTGTGCAACCTGGTCCAGGGCCTCCCCCTGGCGATCGAGTGGATCTCGGCGTTCACGGCCGCCACTGGCTTGCGGCCAGCCCAGCTGGTCCAGGACCTCAAGGCCTACCTGGAGCTGCAGACAGGGGTTCCCTGCCCGGCTCTGCCCCGAGAGCGCCTGATGCAGCTCGTGATCTCCTGGCGCCTGGCCCGGCTGGGGCAGGACTCACCAGAACTGCGGCGGGTTTGCCTGTCGGTCTCGCTGTTCCCGGCTGACTTCGATCTGGCGGCGGCGGCGGCCGTCTGCGGCAATCACAGCGCCGCTGACCTGGGAGAGCAATTGGAGGTCCTGCTCGACCAGAAGCTCATCGAGGCCTCCTTCCCCCAACGCGCGGTCCGGCGGCCCGGTGATGCCACTGGATCGATGCGTTACCGGATGGACACCGCCTTCCGGCTCGAGTGCGAGGCGTTGCGCCGATACGACGATGCGATCCGTGGGGAGATCGAAGCCACTCGGGAGCGCTTCGTCCAGTACTTCGAGAACTTGTTGGCCGAGAACATCGAGAAGGTCCATGGTCCGGCGCGGAGCGCCTGGATAGATCGGCTCAGGCCCGAGATCGCCAACTTCCGCGCGGCCCTGGCCTGGAGCGATCGCCCCGAGCCGACCGCCACCTGGGCCAGGCTGGCCAGCGCCTACGCGCGCTTTCTGCTCGAGATCGGCCGCCCTGGTGACGCCGAGGCAATCGTGGAACGTGGCGTTGCTCGATGGGGCACCCCTGACGCCATCCGGCTCACCCTGTTGGCCGACGCGGGTGCTATCGCCTGGCGAAGGGGAGACGTGGCGCGGGCCGAGTCTCTGTGGAGCGAGGCGGAATCGATCGCCGGCTCGATCGGAGATCATCGTGCCCGGGCCAAGGCTCTGGACCAGCTGGGCATGGTCTCCCTGGCTCGGCGGGAGTGGCACCAGGTAGCCCAGCGATGTGAAGCGAGTTTGGAGCTGGCTCGCAAGACCGGCAATTGGGTCACGGAGGGATTCAATCTGCTCCACCTCGGCCTCGCCCTGCTTCGCCAGGACAAGGTGGATTCGGCCCGGCGACGCCTCGATGAGGCGCTGGCAGTCTGGTCACGGCCGGCGACGCCCGACCACCTCAGGATTGCAGAGGGTCGACTGGCGCTTGCCGAGCTCTCGATCACCTCCAAGACGGAGCTGGCCGCCGCTGCCCGCCACCTCGCGGCGGCCCTGGAGGCCTACTTCGCTCACGACCACCGCCTCGGCGTCGCCACCGCCCTTAGCCTGTCCGCCGTCCACGCCACCGCGGCCGGGGACCCGGAACGGGCGGTTCGGCTGAACGCATCCGCCGAACGAATTCTCGAGGACATCGGGCAGAGGCTCCCGGTGATCTGGCAATCGTTCGTCGACTCCTGGCTCGACAACGCTCGCTCCTTGCTCAGTCAGCGGGCACTCGAGCACGCAGAGCGTCGCGGCCGCGACATGAACCTCGGTGAGGCGGTGGAAGTGGCCAGGACCTATCTCGGTCAGTCGGTCTGACCGAGATAGGTCCTCATCGATCGGCAGCTCCCCCTACCTACGAGCGACGTGAGTCGGTGAGTCCGGCGAAGAGGTCTGGCTCGGGAGCCGATGCCGGCGGTCCCCCCCTCACCAGGACGAACGCCTCCTGGCCGAATATCGCCTCCAGGATCTGCGCCTGCATGGTCTGGAACGGGCTCTGGGGGTCGTTCTGGCTGATGTGGGCCTCGAAGGCCTGCCGCTTGCGCTGGGCCAGATCGCGGACGTCGACGATGGTCGTGATCCGCTCGTCGGGCACCCCCCGGATCGACTGCCCCGGCCCCGCCGGAGGGGGCTGGCCAGAGCGGCGTAGCTCCGTCGCCATCCGGTCGAGGAAGCTCTGGGGGATCGCGTGCCAGTAAACCTTGGCTGGCTGCCAGCCCTCGGCCGCCAGCAAATCGAGGGCCGCCATCGTGGTCTGGTGGGCCTTGACGTGGTCGGGGTGACCGTACGTGCCGTCGGGACCGTAGGTCACCACCACCTCGGGGCGTTCCTCCTCGAGCAGCCTGGCCAGGCGCCGGGCCGCCTCGTCCAGGGGGGCCGAGTGGAAGGAGTCGGGGTGGGCGTTGGACGGGGTGCCGGCCATCCCCGAGTCGCGGTAGCCCAGGAACTCCTGTCGGTCCACGCCCAGGATCTCACCGGCGCGGCGCAGTTCCTCGGTTCGGACCTCGGCCAGGCGAGGCCGGACCGCGGCCTCGTCCATGTTGTGGATCTCCCCCTCCTCACCCCGGGTGCAGGTGATCAGGACCACACGGTGGCCCGAGGCATGGGCGCGCATCATCACCCCGCCGGTGGAGATCGCCTCGTCGTCGGGATGGGCGTGGACCAGGAACAGGGTGGCCATCAGTCGTCACCTCCGCCATTTGCCGCCAGCAGCTCGTCCACCAATCGGGCAATGCCGCCGCTGCCCGGCCGGCCCACGGTGCGGCCGCCGGCCGCCACCACCACCTCCGGCGCCGCCCCCTCGACCGCGTATCCCCGGCCGGCCCACTCGATCATGGACTGGTCGTTGCGCCCGTCGCCCACCGCCACCGTCAGCGCCTCCGGAACCCCCCAGCGTCGGCAGAGGAAGGCCAGGGCCTGGCGTTTGTCCGCCTGGAGGCTGGTGAACTCCAGGTACTGGGGCATGGAGGTGGCGGCCTGCAGCCGACCTGCCCAGCGTTCCCGCACCTCCGGCAGCAGAGGCTCGATCACCTCCGAGGCCGCCACGATCACGAGCTTGGGAGTGGTCGGGCCCATCGCCTGATCGAGGTCGGGAACGAAGTGGAGCTCCATGCCTGCATGTTGGGCATACCAGTGCGCCTCGGGTCGATCCCTCTCCACAATCAGGCGATCCTGGCTGTAGGCCTGGACGTGAAGGTCGCGATCGCGGGCGAACCGGATCACCTCCATGGCCACATCATGCGAGAGCCCGTGGTCGAGCAGCATGGTGCCGTCGGGCAGGCGAACCTGGGCCCCCTGGTAGCAGACCATCGGGCCCTCCAGGCCGAGCCGGCGGGTCCAGGGCAGCGCCCCGGGGAACGGGCGCCCAGTGCAGGCCACCACCCTGAGCCCGGCTGACTCGGCCCGCTGCAGCGCCTCGACGTCCCTGGGGTCGAGGCGGAGGTCGGGGCTGATCAGGGTGCCGTCCAGGTCCAGGGCCAGCAAGCGGTAGCGGCTCATCGCTCCACCGCCCGGGGTGCGCCCCAGCTGAGGGTCGGCCAGGTCCGATGGCCGCCACAACGCCAGGCTCGCCAGCCCGGCCGGGAACGAGAACCGTTCCCGTCGCGCCGTGGGTCCGGCCCGGCAAGGCCGCAGCCCGACCGGGCGAGGGCCAGCTGCCCTGGGCACCCGGCGCCTGGGAGCGCCTCGGCTTCAGAGCACCTCACGGCCGGAGGCCGAGCTGGGCAGCGATCGGGACCAGGGCGTCTCGCACCACCTGGACGTGCTCGTCGAAGGGGACGCCCAGCTCCGCCGCCCCGGCCAGAAGGTGCTCGCGGTTGACGCCCCGGGCGAACGCCTTGTCCTTCATCTTCTTTCGGACCGTCGCCGGCTCGACCGCCCCTAGCGACCCCTTGACCAGAGCGCAGGCGATCACGAACCCGCACATCTCATCACAGGCGTAGAGCGCCCGCCGGATCGGGGTGTCGCGCACAACCCCCAAGTACTCGGCGTGGGAGGCGATGTCCTCCAGGAGCTCCTCCGGCCAGCCCCGCTGGCGCAGCATCTCGATCCCTCGACTGGGATGCTGGTCCGGGGTGGGGCCAGTCTCGTAGTCCCAGTCGTGGATCAGACCCAGCACCCCCCAGCGCTCCTCCGGCTCGCCGAACCGCCGGGCGTACGCGCGCATGGCGGCTTCCACGCTCAGCATGTGGCGGCGCAGGGACTCGCTGGCGGTCATCTCGGTGACCAGCGACCACGCCTCCTCGCGGGTGGGTTCGTGTACCTGGACGCTCATCTCGGGATCGTTCACCTCCACTGGCTCGGCATCACGCCCGTCGGCACTCGAGGAGGAAGCACTCCAGGGCGAGCCGGGGGCTGACGTTCTGCTCCAGATAACCCAGGGTGTCGAAGGAGAGCTCAAGCAGTCGCGCCCAGGGGCCACCCGGCTCCTGCAGCATCCGACGCCGGAGCAGCAGCTGCCAGGCGCCGAGCGCCAGCTGGACCGGGTCCTCGCCCACGCGCTCCCCTGGCTCCGACTCCTCCCCCCGCATCCCCCGGCGCCACTGGGAGCTGGCCTGGTCCAGCTCGGCGGCCAGGGCCAGCGCCTGGTCGGGAGGCCCACCGAACAGCTCCTCGAGCCGGCGCGCCCAGTGCTGGTGGAGGTCGACGACCACCCCCTCGGCCGCCCTCACGGC
>CADDZO010000094.1 GCA_902812395.1 bacterium
CCGGTGCGCCCGCGCAGGCTCCGGCCCACCTGGCGGATCCGCTTGCCCACCGCCCGGCTCCGGTTGCGGACCCTGGTCGTGAGGCCGGGCACCGCCTCCCTGATGGTGCCCGCCACCCGGGCCAGCGGCACAGGTGTTGCTGCTCGATTCCACGACCCATGCGCATCCGCCCCGGGGCTGGGTGCAGCTCGCCGAGCCGATCGTGACGACTCCACTCCGTAGACGGGGCGGCTCTCAGGCAGCACAAAGATGCTCCTGACGGGTACGACGACCCACAAGCAGTGCCTCGGCAACGCGCTGAGCGGCTTGGCATGCCGTTCTACCCGCTGTGCACTCCGCCAGCGGAACCGGGCAACGGTATCGGGTTGTCGAAGGTGCCACTCCCAAACGGGGGTTCGTCGGATCTGGCATGCATGGCAATACAGATGTCTGTATGTTTATGCATGATGCCTGTCAGGGCGGCGGTGGCCGGCGCGAACGGGTACGCGGGCATGACGCTCGTCAACCTCCTGGCGCTGCATCCTGGCGTGGAGCTTTGTCAGCTCACCTCGCGCTCGTTCGCCGGCCAGCCATACCGCGCGGCCTTTCCCCTGTTGGAGCTGGAGGGGCGCTTCCTGGACGAGGTCGACCCGGAGGGGGTCGAGGTGGTTTTCGGCTGTCTGCCACACGGTGCCGGTGCGGGTCGAGCGGCTGACTGGCTTCGGGCGGGCTGCCGCATCATCGACCTCTCGGCCGATTTCCGGCTCAGGGACCCATCTCTCTACCCCCGCTGGTACGGCCAGGAGCATGCCCATCCCGACCTGCTGGCCGAGGCCGCCTTCGGGCTGCCCGAGCTGCATGCGGCCGAGATCGCCGAAGCCCGCCTGGTAGCGGTCCCCGGCTGTTACTCCACGGCCGCGGTCCTGGCCCTGGCCCCGGCCGCCGCCGCCGGCCTGATCGGCTCTGACGTGATCGTGGACGCCAAGTCGGGCATCTCCGGTGCCGGCCGCTCCCCTGGTCTCGGGACCCACTTCAGTGAGCTGACCGAGTCGGTGACCGCCTACGCTATTGGCGGTCACCGCCACCTGCCCGAGATCCGCCAGGAGCTGGCTCGCCTGGCCGGTGCCTCCCCCCGGATCACCTTCGTCCCGCATCTGGTGCCGATGGTCCGAGGGATCCTCTGCACCTGCTACTTCGACCTGGTCGGCAGCTTGGACCAGCTCCGGGCGGCCTATCAGGACTTCTATGCCGACCAACCGTTCACCCGGGTCGTGGAGCGCACCCCGCCGACCAAGCTCGCCACCCACGGCAACCGCTGCCTGGTCGCGGTCGACGCCCAGGACGGTCGGGCGGTCGTGACCGCGGCCCTGGACAATCTGGTCAAGGGCGCGGCCGGTCAGGGCGTGGAGTGCTTCAATCTGGCCTTCGGCTTCGATCGCACCGAGGCGCTGCGGAGCCCCGACTGGTGGCCGTGAGCACCGGGTACCGGACCCTGTCCGGCGGCGTCACCGCCGCCCGGGGGTGGCAGGCAGGGGTCGCGGCCTGTGGGATCAAGGCCCTCACCGCCGGTGCCGCGGCCCTTCCCGGGGAGGGACGCCAGGATCTGGCGGTGGTGGCATCCGACACGGTCTGCGACGCTGCCGGGGCCTTCACCACCAACCGGGTGAAGAGCGCCTCGGTCGTGATCGACCAGCTCCATCTCCGCCAGAACCGGGTTCGGGCGCTGGTGGTGGTTTCCGGCAACGCCAACGCCTGCACCGGTGCCCAGGGCTTCCGCGACGCGCTGCAGATGGCCAAGCTGACCGCCGACCGCCTCGACCTCGAGCCCAGCCAGGTTCTGGTCGGCAGCACCGGCGTGATCGGCCGCCCGCTGCCCATGGAGGCGGTCAAGCGCGGCATCGCGATCGCTTGTGCCGGACTCGATCCCGAGGGCGGCAGGGCGGCGGCGCGCGCCATCATGACCACCGACACGGTGCCCAAGACCCACGCCCTGGAGCTGGAGCTGGACGGGGTCCCGGTGCGGGTGGGGGGCATGGCCAAGGGCTCGGGCATGATTCACCCGCAGCTGGCGACCATGCTCGCCTACATCACCACCGATGCGGCGGTGACGCCCGGATGGTGCGCCTCCGTGATCCGTCGGATCGCCGACCGGAGCTTCAACCAGGTGACCGTGGACGGGGACAGCTCGACCAACGACACCTTCCTCTTGCTCGCCAACGGCGCCGCCGGGAACCCGCCGGTGGAGCCGGGCACCCCCGCCGCGGAGCGGCTGGAGGAGGCCGTGGTGCAGGTCGCCCGGGAGCTGGCCAGGGCCATCGCTCGTGACGGCGAGGGCGCCACCCGCCTGATCACGGTCCGGGTCACCGGAGCCCCGGATGCGGCCCAGGCCCGGTTGGCGGCACGAGCGGTGGCCGGCAGCAACCTGGTCAAAGCTGCAGTCCATGGCGGCGACCCCAACTGGGGCCGCATCGTGTGCGCGCTCGGCTACAGCGGTGCCGAGCTGACCCTGGATCGGCTGACGGTGGCGGTGGCGGGGCTCACGGTGTTCGCCCTGGGCACCGGCCAGGACCCGGACCTGGAGGCGGTTCGGCGGGCCTTCGAGCAGCCCGAGATTGTGATCGAGGCCGACCTGGGTTCAGGCGAGGGTGCCGCCGAAGCCTGGGGGTGCGACCTCTCCGAGGAGTACGTGCACATCAACGCGGAGTACACAACCTGAAGGGGAAGGGTGGTGATGGTGGAGGCAGCTGAGCGAGCGCAGGTGCTGGTGGAGGCGCTGCCCTACATCAAACGCTTCCACGGCCAGACCATGGTGGTCAAGGTGGGCGGGAACGCGATTGGCGAGCGCAAGGAGGAGACGCTGCTCGACCTGGTGCTGCTGCGCTACGTCGGCATGCAGCCGGTCCTGGTGCACGGCGGCGGCCCCGAGATCACGGCCATGAGCCAACGCCTCGGCATCCAGGCCGAGTTCCGCAACGGGCTCCGGGTGACCGACCGCCAGACCATGGACGTGGTCAAGATGGTGCTGACCGGGAAGGTGAGCCCGGATCTGGTCGCCACCCTGAACCGGCTCGGAGGCCAGGCGGTGGGCATGTCGGGCGAGGACGGTCCAACCGTGATCGCCGAGCCCCTGGATCCCGAGCTGGGGCTGGTGGGGAAGGTGGTCCAGGTCAATCCCGAGCCCATCACCGCCCTGTTGGAGCGCGGCTACATTCCGGTCCTGGCCTCGATCGGACTCGGCTACGACGGCCAGGCCTACAACATCAATGCCGACACCGTGGCTGCGGAGGTCGCGGTCGCCCTGGGCGCGGCCAAGCTGATCCTGCTCACCGACGTCCCCGGCATCCTCGACTCCAGTCAGCGGGTGGTGACCGAGCTCGGCCGTGCCGACGGCCGGCGGATGCTGGAGCGGGGCGAGGTGCAGGGAGGCATGATCCCCAAGCTCGAGGCCTGCCTGCGCGCCCTCGACGCCGTTCCCCAGGCCCACATCATCGACGGCCGCCAGCCCCACTCTCTGTTGCTCGAGCTCTTCACCGAGTCGGGGGTGGGGACCATGGTGGTCCGATAGCGGAGGTGCGATGACCACCGAGCGCCTGATCGACGACGAGCGCACCTACCTCATGGGGACCTACCGGCGACTGCCGGTGACCCTCACCGAGGGCCGAGGAGCAGTTGTCCGCGACGACCAGGGTCGCGAGTACGTGGACCTGGTGGGAGGGATCGCGGTCAACGTCCTGGGCCACGGCCACCCGGCGCTGACCCGGGCCATCTCGGAGCAGGCCCAGCGCCTGATCCATGCCTCCAACCTCTACTACACGCTGCCCGCCGTGGAGCTGGCCCGGCACCTGGTCGGCCTCGCCTTCCCCGGCCGGGCCTTCTTCGTCAACAGCGGGGCCGAGGCCAACGAGACCGCCATCAAGCTGGCCCGCAAGTGGGGGAAGGTCCACCGAGGCGGGGCCTTCGAGATCATCTGCGCCCTGGGCTCCTTCCACGGTCGCACCCTGGGGGCGCTGGCCGCCACCGGCCAGGATCACTACTCGGCCCCCTTCACCCCGTTGCCTCCCGGCTTCGTCCATGTCCCCTACGGGGACATCGAGGCCCTGCGCCTGGCCACCGGCGAGCGCACGGTGGCCGTGATGCTGGAGCCGATCATGGGCGAGATCGGGGTGGTCACCCCGCCGCAGGGCTACCTCGAGGCGGTGCGTGGCTGGTGCGACCAGCAGGGGCTGCTCTTGATCCTGGATGAGATCCAGACCGGGATGGGCCGGACCGGGCGCTGGTGGTGTCACCAGCACCACGGGATCGTCCCGGACGTGATGACCGTAGCCAAAGGCCTGGCCGGCGGGATCCCGATCGGCGCCTGTCTGGCCGCCCCCGGCGCCGACGTCCTGGAGCCGGGCGACCACGGCTCCACCTTCGGAGGCGGACCCCTGGCCTGCGCCGCCGCCCTGGCGGTCCTGGGGGCGATCGAGGCCGAGGGGCTGGTGGGCCACGCGGCCGAGATGGGGGAGCTGCTGGCGGCCGGGCTGCGGGAGCTGCCCGGCGTCCGTGAGGTTCGGGGTCGGGGACTGATGCAGGCGGTCGAGTTCGAACGGCCGCTGGCCCGTGACCTCCAGCTCCGCTGCCTGGAGCACGGGGTGATCGTCAACGCCACCGGCGACAGCACGGTGCGGCTGGTCCCTCCGCTGGTGATCACGCCGGAGCAGCTGGAGGAGGGCCTACGGGGGATGCGGAGAGCGCTCGTGGGGTGAAGGAGGATCGGCAGCGGGCGATCCTGGAGCTGGTGCTCCGGCGGCCGGTCCAGACCCAGCAGGAGCTAGCGCGGGAGCTGGCCGAGCGCGGGTTCGCCGTGACCCAGGCCACCGTCTCCCGCGACGTCCAGGAGCTGGGGCTGATCCGGACCAACGCCGGCTACCGGCCGGGCGGCACGGCGGCAGTGGCACGGGAGCTGGTGCTCTCGGTCACCCAGGTCGAGTTCCTGGTCGTGATCCACACCCCGCCCGGCACCGCCAACCTAGTCGCCCGGGTCATCGATGAGGGTCGCCTGGAGGGGGTGGCGGGCACGGTGGCCGGTGACGACACCATCATCGCGGTCCTGGCCGACCGGTCGGCGGCCGCGGAGCTGAGGAGGTTCCTGGGTGCCTGAACGGGAGAAACTGGTGCTCGCTTACTCGGGCGGGCTGGACACCTCGGTCGCGATCCGGTGGTTGACCGAGCAGGGCTACCGGGTGGTGGCGCTGACCATCGACCTGGGCGAGAAGAAGGACCTGGATGCGATCCAGCAGCGGGCACTTCGGACCGGGGCGGTGGCGGCCTACGTCGTGGACGGCCGGGTGCCGTTCTTGCGTGACTTCGTCTGGCCCTCGCTCCAGGCCGGCGCCCTCTACGAGCGCGAGTATCCGATGGCGACCGCGCTAGGGCGCCCCCTGATCGCGGCCATGCTGGTCCAGATCGCCCGCCGAGAGGGGGCGACCGCGATCGCCCACGGCTGCACCGGCAAGGGCAACGACCAGGTCCGCTTCGACGTCACCACCGGGGCACTGGCGCCGGACCTGAAGGTGGTGGCGCCGGTGCGCGACTGGGGCATGAACCGGGAGGACGAGCTGGAGTACGCGCGTCGGCACGGGATCGAGGTCCCGGCCACGGTGGAGTCCCCGTACTCGGTGGACGAGAACCTCTGGGGCCGGTCGATCGAGGCCGGGATCCTGGAGGACCCCTGGGAGGAACCCCCGGCTGACGTGTACGAGTGGACCCGGGACCCGGAACGCTGCCCGGCTCGCCCGCTGACGCTGGAGATCCGGTTCGAGCAGGGCCTGCCGGTGGGCGTGGACGGCCGCCCGCTGCCCGCGGTCGAGTTGGTGGAGGAGCTGAACCGCGTCGGCGGCGCCCATGGGGTGGGCCGGATCGACCATCTGGAGAACCGCCTGATCGGGATCAAGTCGCGGGAGGTGTACGAGGCCCCGGCGGCGGTCCTGCTGCTGCTCGCCCATCAGGCACTGGAGGACATCACCCTGACCAAGGAGGTGGCCCGCTTCAAGGAGCGAGTGGCGGCAGAGTGGGCGGAGCTGGTGTACGACGGTCTCTGGTTCAGCCCCTTGCGGGAGGCGCTGTACGCCTTCGTCGCCCAGACCCAGCGCCACGTCAGCGGCGAGGTGCGGCTCAAGCTCTACCGCGGTCATGCCTGGGTGGTGGGACGGAAGGCGCCGGAGCAGCTCTACCGGACCGAGCTCGCCACCTACGGCCGCGGCGATCAGTTCGACCAGCGAGCAGCGGCCGGGTTCATCAAGCTCTTCGGGATGGGGGTACGGACCGCGGCCGAGGTGCAGGGGCGGCTCTCCAGCCTGGACCTGGAGCGCCTCTTGCCCCCGGACGTGAAGCGGCTGACGCCGTGAGCGGAGCTGAGGGCAAGCTCTACGCGGGCCGTTTCCGGGAGGGCCTGTTGCCGGAGCTGGAGCGGTTCGCCTCCTCCCTGGAGCTGGACCGCCGACTGGCTCCCCACGATGTGGCCGGGTCGATCGCGCACGCCCGGGGGCTGCGGGCGGCTGGCCTTCTCACCCCGGGGCAGCTGGCGGCGATCGAGCGGGGGTTACGGCGGGTGGAGGAGGAGCTGGAGAGCGGCCGCTTCCGCTTCCGCGCCACCGACGAGGACATCCACACCGCGGTCGAACGTCGCCTGAGCGAGCTCGATCCCGAGGCCGGTGCCCGGCTCCACACCGGCCGCTCCCGCAACGACCAGGTGGCGCTCGATCTCCGTCTCTTCTGTCGGCTGGCAGCCAGCCGCCTGGCACGACGGGCGGCGGAGGCGGCCGACGCGCTGGCTGGGCGCGCTGCCGAGCTGGCGGATGTGCCCATGCCCGGTTACACCCACCTCCAGCGTGCGCAACCGGTGACCGTCGGTCACCACCTGCTGGCCCACGCCGAGCCACTGCTGCGCGACGGCGTGCGCTTCCGACATGCCTACGAAGCTGCCGACCAGATGCCGCTGGGCTCGGGCGCGCTGGCCGGAAGCACGCTGCCGCTGGTCCGGGAGGCCGTGGCCCGGGAGCTGGGCTTCGAGCGGCTGACCCGGAACAGCATGGACGCTGTCTCCGACCGGGACTTCGCCCTCGACCTCATCCACGCCTGTTGCCTCTGCGGCCTCCATCTGAGCCGCCTGGGTGAGGACCTTGTGCTCTGGGCCAGCGCCGAGTTTGCGTTCGTGCGCCTGCCGGATCGGGTGGCAACCGGATCCAGCCTGATGCCGCAGAAGAAGAACCCCGACGTCGCCGAGCTGATTCGGGGCCGGAGCGGCCGGGCGCTGGGCGCCTACGTGGCCCTGGCCACCGTGCTCAAGGGCCTGCCGCTCACCTACGACCGTGACCTCCAGGAGGACAAGAGCCCGCTCTTCGCGGCGGTGGACAACGCCGAGGCCTGCTTGGAGGCGGCGCAGCTCCTGGTCGGGGAGCTGGAGTTCGACCGGGGGCGGCTGGCAGAGGCAGTGGCCGATCCGGGCCTCTATGCCACCGACGCCGCCGAGCAACTGGTGGCGCAGGGGATGCCATTCCGCCAGGCCCACCGGGAGGTGGCTCGACAGGTGCGCGAGGGCGGGCTGGCAGCCCCCTGGGGGGCGGAGCGGTCGCTGCAGCTGCGTCGCCTGGAGGCAGGGCCTCGATCCGGGGAGGTGCGGCGGGAGGCGGCCAGGCTGCGGCGGTGGGCGGAGGGCCATCCGCCCGCGCTCGCCTCCTGATCGGGCTGGTCAGGACCGGTCGGCGTCGCTCTGCATTGAGGGTGGCCATCCACCGGGATCGGTCGGACGGCATGCTCCATTCGTCCCCGGGGCTGGGGGCTGCATCGACCTCTGCCACCCTTGGTGAGCACGTGTCCGGCCATGGCCCGGGACGTGCCCAGCCGGTCTCCCCCGGGGAAGTCCGGACCCCACGGCATGGCCACGCTCCTCGGCGGCTCGGATGCTCGCCGGTGCGAACGTTCGCGATCCCGCTCCTCTCGGCCGGGTCGGTCGGCTTCCGAGCCGGTGATAAAATCGGCGGCTCCGTATGGAGGAACGACCGGTCCTGCTCACCCGTGAAGGCCTGCGCCAGCTCCAGGAGGAGCTCGACCAACTGGTCCGGGTGCGGCGTGAAGAAGTGGCGGAGCGGATCCGTCAGGCTCGCGACTTCGGCGACATCGCCGAGAACGCCGAGTACGCCGAGGCGAAGAACGAGCAGAGCCTGGTCGAAGGCCGGATTGCGACCCTGGAGGCCATGATCCGCAACGCGGTTCTGATCGAGGAAGAGCCGCGTGAGACCGGCGTGGTGGGACTCGGAGCCGAGGTGCAGGTCGCCTTCGAGGACGGCGGTGAGGAGTCCTACTCGATCGTCGGCCCGGCCGAGGCCGACCCCCTGCGGGGCAAGATCTCGAATGAGAGCCCGCTGGGGCGAGCTTTGATTGGACATCGGGCCGGGGACGAGGTGGAATGGACCTCGCCCAACGGTCGCAGCCGCGTCCGCATCCTTTCCGTCAGCTGATTCCTTCAGCCACTCCACCCGACCCGACTCGACCTTCCGGCGAAGGAGAGCCCTCGCCGCCGCCATCCCCGTACGCTTGCGCAAGCCGTGATGCCGCCGGAGACCGTAGACGAACTCCCGGCGGTCCTCCGGGACCGCCGGGAGAAGCTGGAGCGCCTCAGGGCCGAGGGCGTGGAGCCATTCGCTGCTCACTTCCACCGGACCCACACCACGGCCGAGGCCCTGAGCCTGCTCGACCGACACCCGGAGGGGACCGATCCGGTCACGGTCGCCGGACGGCTGGCCACCCAGCGTGTCCAGGGCGGGATGGCCTTCGCCGACCTGGTGGATCGGGACGGCCGCATCCAGCTGGTGGCCCGGCGTGACCACCTCGGCCCCGATCTCTACGAGCGCTTCTCCCACCTCGACCCGGGCGATGTCATCGGTGGCACCGGCCCAGTTCGGCGGACCCGGCGGGGGGAGCCCAGCGTCTGGCTGGACGGCTTCGTCCTGCTCAGCAAGTCCCTGCGGCCGCTACCCGACAAGTGGCATGGGCTGAAGGACATCGAGCTCCGCTACCGCCGCCGCTACCTGGACCTGATCGCGAACCCCGAGACCAGGCACGTCTTCACCGCTCGGGCCCGTGTCATCACCGCCATCCGCCAGCTGCTGGACGGCAAAGGCTTCCTGGAGGTGGAGACGCCGGTCCTGCACGACGTCCCTGGCGGTGGCAATGCCCGTCCCTTCGTGACCCACCACAACGCCCTCGGCCGCGACCTCTACCTTCGGATCGCGCTGGAGCTGCACCTGAAGCGCTTGGTGGTGGGAGGCCTGGAGCGCGTCTACGAGATCGGGCGGGTGTTCCGAAACGAGGGTCTCTCCCCTCGCCACAACCCGGAGTTCACCATGCTCGAGTGCTACCAGGCCTACGCCGACTATCACGACATGATGGAGCTCTCCGAGCAGCTGGTGGTCGCGGCGGCCCAGGCGGCAGGGACGCCGCTCGAGACAACTTACCAGGGCACGGCAATCGATCTGCATCCGCCCTACCGGCGGGCGAGGATGGTAGATCTGGTTGAGCAGGCCACGGGTCGCAGGCTGGTCGGCCCCAAGCTCTTCGAGGCGTACGAGGAGGCGGTGGAACCGGCCCTCGTCCAGCCCACGTTCGTCCTCGACTATCCGGTCGAGGTCTCTCCGCTGGCCCGCCGGCGGGAGGACGACCCCCGCTTCGTCGAGCGGTTCGAGCTGGTGGTGACCGGCCGAGAGCTCGTGAACGCCTTCACCGAGCTGACCGACCCCATCGACCAGCGCCGCCGGTTCGAGGAGCAGGCGGCGCAGCGGGCCGCGGGCAACCTGGAGGCCCACCCGCTGGACGAGGACTACGTGCGCGCCCTGGAACACGGCCTTCCCCCAACCGGTGGCCTGGGGATGGGCATCGACCGGCTGGTCATGCTGCTGACCGACCAGGCCTCGATCCGGGACGTGATCCTGTTTCCGCAGCTGAAGGAGGAGGCTTGAGTGCTGGCCCTCGACTTCATCCGCAAGCACCCCGAGGAGGTGCGGCGGGCGGGCGAACTCAAGGGCGAGCCGGGTCCCGTGGACAAGATCCTGGAGCTCGACCGCCGCTGGCGGGAGGTGAACACCCGAGCCGAGATCACCCGAGCCGAGCAGAACGACCTCTCCCGCCGCTACGGCCGCACCAAGGACGCATCGCTCCTGCCCCGGATGCGGGAGCTGGCCCAGACAGTCCGCGCGCTGGGCGGAGAGGCGGACGGGCTCCGGCGCCAGCTCGACGACCTCCTGCTCCTGGTACCGAACGTGTTCCACGAGAGCGTCCCGGTCGGGGAGACCTCCGACGACAACCAGGTGGTCAGGACTTGGGGAGAGAAGCCCAGCTTCGACTTCGAGCCGCGCACCCACTACGAGCTGGGGGAGCGACTGGGGATCATGGACTTCGAACGCGCGGCCCGGGTGGCCGGCTCTCGCTTCGCCTTCCTGATCGGCGCCGGGGCACGCCTAGAGCGAGCGCTGGCCCAGTACATGCTGGACCTGCATACCCGAGAGCACGGCTACACCGAAGTCCTGGCCCCCTTCTTGGTGAACAGCGCCTCGATGACCGGGACCGCCCAGCTACCCAAGTTCGCCGAGGACGCCTTCCGTGTCGAGAATCGGGATCTCTGGCTCATCCCCACCGCCGAGGTCCCAGTCACCAACCTGCACCGCGAGGAGCTGCTGGACGCCGAGCAGCTGCCGCTGGACTACGTCGCCTACTCACCCTGTTTCCGATCCGAGGCCGGTGCTGCCGGCAAGGACACCCGCGGCTACGTCCGCCTGCACCAGTTCTCCAAGGTGGAGCTGGTGCGGTTGGTGCGGCCGGAGCAGTCGCTCGAGGCGCTGGAGGAGCTGACCCGCCATGCCGAGGAGGTATTGCGCCGACTGGGGATCCACTACCGGGTTCTCCTGATGTGCACCGGCGACATGGGCTTCGCCCAGTACAAGAAGTACGACATCGAGGCCTGGGCGCCCGGGCTCGGCCACTACCTGGAGGTGTCCTCCTGCTCGGTCTTCAACGACTTCCAAGCGCGCCGGGCCAACCTGCGCTACCGTCCCGGCCCGGGCCTGCCACCCCGATACGTGCACACCTTGAACGGGAGCGGCCTGGCGCTGGCCCGGACGATCGATGCGGTGATCGAGACATACCAGCGGGCCGACGGCAGCGTGGCCGTGCCCGAAGTACTCCGCCCCTACATGGGCGGCCTGGAGTTGATCCGGCCGTCCTGAGCTCTGCAGCCGATGGGGCGAAAGCACTTCAAGGGCAATGTGAACCGGGTGGGCGTGCTGGGGGTCAGCACCCGGGCAGCAAGCCCAACCGCTCCTTCGCCAGCAGCACACGCCGGACTGCGGCCGAAACCTGAGCCGCAAAGGCCGTATCCGACGCCATCCGCTGGAGCACGGCCGCCTCCATCGGTGCGATGTCCGATGGGGCCTGGGTCAGCACGATGTCGCCACCAGCCGCGAGGAATCGCAGCGCTCGCTGGGGCACCGGCACCCCGCTCACCGCCGCCGCCTGACCCAGGTCGTCGGAGATCACCACCCCTTGGAACCCGAGGTCACCTCGCAGCATCTGGTCGATCACGATCGGCGAGAACACGGCCTGTTGAGTGGGGTCGATCCGAGTGTAGATGGCGGTCGAGACCATCACGAACCCTGCGCCTGCCTGGATCCCAGCCTCGAATGGTTCAAGGAAGGGGTCGTGCCGGGTGGTCACGGAATCGGTGACGTTGGCCGTGAAGTCGGTATTGCCTTGAACCCGACCCAGACCCGGGAAGTGCTTCTCGGTCACCTGGACGCCGGCGCGGAGCATGCCCCTGATGAAGGCGCTCCCGTGGACCGCCACCGTCTGAGGGTCGTGCCCGTACTCTCGATCCAGCTGTCCGATCGGGGCATTGGTGCTCGCCATGTCGGTGGGCACGACGTCCATCACAGGGGCGAGGTCCAGGTTGATGCCGGCGGACTCGAGCTGACTGCCCCAGGTGTGCGCGTCACCTTCCAGGGTCGCGGGAGGGAGGGTTCCCTGGATCAACGCGGGGGGTATGGGTGCGAACCCAGGTCCGTAGAAAGCCTGCAGGGATCCCTGCCGTCCACCCTCTTGGTTGCCCGCCACCAGTAGGCCGATGCCCCCGTTGGCAGCGGCAAGGCTCTGGACGCGCGCGGCCGCCGTCCGCACGAGCGGTGCACTATTCCAGCCAGTGCCGTAGAGCAGCACCCCTCCAGCGTGGTACTGCGTGATCGCCTGGGCAACCGCCGCCGACGCGGGGTCGGCGCTGCTCTCTCCGACCATGAACAGTTGGCCGATACGCTCCGTCTCGGCCATTCCGGCCAACGTGGTATCCACACAGGCGGTGGGCGTCGGCGTGCTCCTGACCGCACCGGCGGAGCCGGTCGGCCGCGGGCGGGCAGGGGTTCGTATCCCGGGGCCGGCACCGCAGCCGGCAAGAGAAGCCAGCATGGCCACGACCAGAAGGGAGGCGGCCGGGTTCAGCCGCTGGCGCCACCACACGGTGCCGAGGCTAATCGATTCCCTCTCGGCCTGGCGGCCCGGAACGGCGCTGGTGGCTGCGGCCGGGACTGTGATCTGCAGCTGATCCTTCACCCGGACGCATGGTAGGTAGACTGCCGATTGGCTTCGGAGGGATGGCCGAGTCCGGCTGATGGCAGCTGTCTTGAAAACAGCCAGGGCGCAAGCCCTCGGGGGTTCGAATCCCTCTCCCTCCGCCAGGATCGAATACGAATCGAATCCGTGGCCAAGCCGAGGGGATCTTGACGGCCAGCGGCGACGGATCAGAGACTCCAGTTGGCGTCAGCCGGAGTGACCTGGGTGGGACGGACCAAGGCCGAGCGGGTGAAGCGGCCCAACGGGGCCGGCAGCCTCTACGAGCGGCGTGACGGCCGCTGGCATGCGCGCTACACCATCATCGACCCCGAGACCTGCCAGCGGGTACGCCGCTCCCTCTACGGCGCCACCGAGGAGGAGACCCGGGCCAAGCTGATCAGCGCCCTGGACGCGCTGGAGCGCGGCACCCTTCCCTTCCTCCGTGGCCGCACCCCGACCCTGGCCGAGTATGGGCAGCGCTGGCTCAGCCAGTGCCGGGTGCG
>CADDZO010000095.1 GCA_902812395.1 bacterium
GGGAAGCCCAGCCGTCGCCCCTTCCGTTGTCCCGTCTTGGACTTCAGGAAGTCGTGGAGCGCCCGGTCCAGGTCCCTGAAGGCCTCCTGGTAGACGCACTTGGAGTTCTCCTGCCACCAGGCCAGATCGGGCTTGGTCTTCTTCTCCGCGTTCCAGAGCCGATGAAGTTCTTCCGCCGAGTACCACTTCTTCTCGGCTTCATACCGCGCCATGACCCGGGCCAGGGCCCAGTTCCAGGCGAATCGAGCGGCTCCGGCATGGAGCGGAGCCTCCGCTCTTGGGCCGGGGTGGGATCGAGCGCGTACCGGTAGGCCTGGGGCACCCCACGAAGCGGGCTTCGTGGGGACCCGGGCCTGCTGCAGCTTCACGGGTTCTCCCCGGTGGCCGCTGCGATGGCCTTGGCCGCTCGGTTGGCAGCCGCTCGCCATCCGGAGAGGCGAGCGCAGAGGCTGGTCAGGATCTCGGTCACGTCCCACACCAGATCGTCATGGGTCCACAACCAGCAACCGGCGGCCCTGCGCCGCCATCGCAGCCTCGACCTCCTCCGTGCCCAAGCGGGCGAACCGGTCGCGGTGCTCCACTCCGATCGTGGTCGCCGAATTGTCGCGCAGGAGGGCCAAGAACGTGCGGCGCTTGCCGTTCAGTGCGGAGCCGACCTCGGTCACCACGCGGCCCACTGCCAAGCTCTGGGCTGCCGCCCATGCCGTCACCCGGGCGACCTGCCGGTCCAGGTCAGACCTCTGGTCGGCGGAGGACACGCGGGCATCCACGGCCGTGACTCCCCGGAACGGCACTGACCGTTGGCTGGTCCGCCAGGATCAGCCGGCCGGCGCGGTGCGCGGGAACTGGGAGTTTGCCTTCCCGGAACCAGCGGTAGGCAGTCATGGGATGAACGCCTTGTTGCCGCGCCCAGTCCTTTCAGTTCACCGCTACATACTATCATAGGTTCAAATGCCAACAGTTACCGACCCCCGCCCAGCTCGAGGACGGCGATGGTGCGCCCGGCGCCGGTCGCGGGCGGGAAGCCGTAGAGGCGAGCGACCTCTGGCGGCGTGAAGGTTGCCACCACCTGCTCGGGAACGGCCACACGCAGATGGGGCCGGGCAATGGGCCGGTCGTCGAGACCGAGCACTGCGACCACCGACCCGGCCACGGCCCTGGGCAGCTGGATGGATCCCAGGTAGCCACGGTGGGTGCCACCGGGGAAGCGATATCCTACGACCTCCACGCCGAAGGCGGACGCCAGGTCACCCGTCCGCCCCCGCAGCCAGGCCGTACGTCGGGCCAAGCTCCGCCCCGCCGCCATCAACCCGTACGAGCTGGCGAAGGCCTCGAGCCGGGCGGCGTCCTCGACCTGGGCGGCCCGGGCAAAGGCCAGCTCCTTGGGACCGGCCTCGGGCCGAAGCTCAGCGGACCGGGGGCGGAGCACGACGCTCACGGTCACGACCTGGTCGGGGTCTGCCGGCCCAAGGAGGTCGGCATCCACCAGCGCCGCGCGGGCGCTCCCGGCCACGGCAACGCGATCTTCGGCCACGTTTCACCTCCTGGCGGACGGGCGCGGCCGAGACCTTATCACGTCAGCCTCCGATGGCGGCCAGGTAGCGGGCGGCGGAACGCTCCACGCAGGCCTTGCCGTCGCGCTCCACCACCCGCTCCCACCAGGCACCGTAGATGCGGTCGAACCGGTAGGGAGCCACTGCCGCCACCACCCTCCGGACCCGCTCCGGGCCGAGCGGGATCAGGTTCGGATAGCTGTACATGAAGCTGACATGGCGCCGGTCGGGGACCACCATGATCAGGTCTCCGGAGAGCAGGGCGCCAGCACCGTCAGCTCCCTGGGGCCAATGAAGGACGGTGCCTCCCTCGAAATGGCCGCCAGTGCGGATCACCGTGAGCCCTCCAAGCAGCTCGCGCGTGTCGCCCTCCCAGAACGAGAGAGCAGCATCTGGCCTCAGTACCCAGCGGGAGTCCGCCGCATGGACATGGACCGGTGCATCGAAGGCATGCGCCCACTCCACCATCGACGCGTAGAAGTGAGGATGCGAGATGGCAATGGCCTGGATCCCACCCAGGGCACGGACTAGTTCGACCGTCGTCCGGTCGAGGAGGCTGATGCAGTCCCAGAGAAGGTTGCCCTCGGCGGTGCGCACCAGCAGCGCGCGTTGGCCGATCGCGAAGGCGGGCGTGGTGCCGATGCCGATCAAGCCGGGCTCCAGCAGGCGGAACACGTTGTCGTGGCTCCGCTGTAGCTCTTCCAAGGTGGTCCACCGTTGTCCGTGGAGCCCGATGTACTGGCGTTCGTCCTGACAGATCGGGCATTCCGCCGGAGGCCGGTCGCTGGGGGCGAACTGGGTGCCGCAGGTGACACAGATCCAGCTGGTCATATCGGTGCCACCATAGGAGGTTGGAGGCGACGGTACCAGGCGAACCGAACCGCTGACGACCGCGCCGCACTGGACCTACCGGGACGTCGACGCGGCAGCGGCGACTCGACCAGCTGCACCCGGGCTTGCAGGCGAGGGCCGCGTGGGCCTGGTCATCCTGTTCGCCCTCAACTCCCGCCCGTCGGCAGGTGACCGCGTGCGGGCTTGGGGCTCGCAGAGGCCAGCCCGGAGGCCGGTCTCGATCTCGGTCAGATCCCACACCTGGCCGTCTCCACCTCGGACGCGTCAACCACCCGGGGCCGACGTCCCCGAGCCACCAACCCCGCCTCGACATCCCGGTGCCGAAGCCGCAGAGGGCATCCTGAGGCTCGATCACCGTGGACCGCACTCAGGATCCGCAGAGCAGGGCCAGGAGCTGCCGCCTCCGACTGCTCGAGGTTGAGGCGGAGGGGTCCCCACGCGCATACACGGCCGTGATCTCCGGAACGGCACTGACCGGCGCCAGATCCACCAGGATCAGCCGGCCGGCACGGCGCGTAGGAACCGGGAGCTTGCCTTCCCGGAACCAGCGGTACGCGGTCACGGGGTGGGCGCCTGCCGTGCTAACTCCCTCGAGTTCATCCCCGCATATTACTATATGCTCTGGCGGCAACAGTTACGGACCCTCGCTGAGGTCCATCCCAGTGGATCGACCGCGCAGCTCTCGAATCACCGGGGCGAAGGTGCGGACGCCTTCGGGCCCGGGCAGGGTCAGGGCCACCTGGACCTCGGCGATGCCCAGCCGGGCGTGTCCGCGCAGCGTCTCGGCCATCTGCTCGGGGGAGCCGACCAGGGGCCGCTCTCCGGGTCCAGGGACGTATCCCGAGCCAGGAATGGCCACCCGGACGGTGGTGGTCGGGATCAGGGTGGCCGGGTCGCGGCCGTGTCGCCGGCACCCGTCCTCGACCAGTGCCAGCTGGAGAGCTGCGGCCTCGGGGCTGGCGTCCGTGTAGCCGAGCCAGCCGTTCCAGATGTCCGCGTACTGGGCCACCAGCCGCCGCATCCGTGGTCCGGGGTCGAGCGTCCCGATCAATATCGGAGGTCCCTCGGGGCGGGGGCCTCGGGGCAGCAGCCGGGCCCGGCTCAGCCGGTAGTGCCTGCCCTGGAAGTCCAGGTCCTCCTCCCGGAACAGCCGTCTGATCACCTCCAGCGCCTCCTCAAAGGCTCCGACCGGTTCGGTCGTCGGGAAGCCGAAGGTGCGGCGTTCCCCCTCTGAGTCTCCCGCTCCCAGGCCCAGGATCAGCCGGCCGCCGCTGATATCGTCCAGGGTGGCAGCCATCTTGGCCAGGAGCGCCGGGTTGCGATATCCGGTGCAGGCGACCAGGGGCCCCAGCGCCAGGCCAGGCACCGCCACCGCCAGAGCGGTGAGCACGGTGAAGCACTCGAGGTAGCCCTCGGGCTCCTCCTCCACGCCCTCCGGAACCTCCGCCCCCGCCCGCCGCTTGAGCTCGGCGTTGGTGCTGGGCAAGAGCAAGTGGTCGGTGGCGTAGAGGGCGTCGAACCCGACCTCGGCAGCGGCCCGGGCCGTGGCCAGGACCTCCTGCCAGCGCAGATCGGTGGTGGTCCAGGTACCGAGGAGGAGTCCCAGCCGAAGCCGGTGAGGCGGGACGGGGGCACGGGTGTCAGGAGCGGGCATGGCGGCAAGTATCTGGTCGCGGCCACCAGCTTCTCCCCAGGGTCGGCCCCACCGGCATCGACCTCGGTCTGGTCGGCTGCAGACCGTGGCCACGGCACGAGGACGGCGGCGTGCGCCTGGTCCGGACACGCGATCCCCGTCCCAGGTCGGCCTTGCTTCCCGGGCGCACGGCCAGCAGTGGACCCCGTGGCTCGCTCGCGGGCCGGAGCAGGGACCTCACATCCTGCCCGCCGGCCCGCGTGCCACGGGTGGGCAAAGCATCTCGCCGCCAGGGCCTCGACGCCCAGGTCTGGCGGGACCCCACCGGCAGATCCAGCTCACACCGCCTCGCTCAGGTCCTGCTGGGCGCCGGCTCCGGCCGCTCGCTAGCCGCCGCGGCCACGATCGCCTGGATGGCATCTGTGGCGAAGCCGGAGCGGACACCCCACAGGTACCCGGCCAGGCCGATCGCGGCGGCAACCACCGAGTCGTAGGGGAACGGGATGGACGGCTTGGGCAGAAGGCCGTAGCTGCCGTAGTAGGAAAGAAGCAGGGTGGCGAAGAGCACGAACAGCAGCCAGACGGCGCTCACCACCTCCCGGCGACCGGACTCAGAGCTGAAGAGATAGCAGAGCGCAATCAGCACTGCGACCTCGCCGGCGAGGAAGACGAGGGTGGCGGGGAAGGGCGGGTGGTCGGCCAGGGGCGTGCTGGTCGAGGTCAGCACCCAGCCACCGAAGCGCTCGGCCAGAGCCCAGGCAGCGGCGAACAGCACGCCCAGGACCACGCCGACACGCCGGTCCATGCCGTGGTGCACGGGGGCGTAGAAGATCGGCCAAAGGGCCAGGATGAAGACGACTGCTGCGCTCACGTACATGAGGGTCAGGAAGCCGGACCAGTAGAGGACCAGCGTGGCGCAGATGGTGGCCAGCGGCCCCAGCACCTGCCCGAAGGGCAGCCGGAAGGGTCGCCGCAGCCCCGGGGCGGTGCGGCGGAGCACGCTCAACATCACCCCGCTCATGACGAAGGTCAGGGCGGTGACTGAGCTGGCCAGACCCACCGCTGTGTACCAGCTGGGGAAGGGCACGAAGACCAGGCAGCCGAGCACGGCGGTCGCCACCAGGGCGAGGAGGGGCACCCGGTAGCGAGGAGCGATCCAACGGAACGGCCAGGGCAGGTAGCGGTTGACGGCCAGCCCGTAGGCGCTGCGCGAGGCCATGCCCAAATACACCCAGCCGGTAGCCCCGGGCGAGACGTAGGCATCGGCGAGCAGGAAGGCGGCGGCGGCGCCGGCGAAGCCGACGCCGGTGGCCCGGATGGCGGCCGCGAAGGGGGCCGACGCCCAGCTGCTGGCGGCGAGACCGGCCCAGTCACCCGGCTTGACGTGCGCGTTGGCCCATTCGATGCTGCCGGTGAACGCGAGCTGGAGCAGGATGTAGAGAAAGGTGGCGGTGAGCAGGCCACCGATGATCGCGTAGAGGAGGTGGCGCTGCGGGTTCCTGGCCTCGCCGCCGAAGTCCAGGGCTTGGCGGAAGCCGAGCAGCGAGAAGGCGATCCCGCTCGACACGATCGTGGTCAGGATCTTGGCCTCCCCCAGTGGCGCGAAGCCGCCATAGCTGGTGAAGTTGGCAGGATGGAAGCTGACCGCGAACAGGAAGATGAAGGTGGCCGCGGGCAGCGCCAGCTTCCAAACCGTGATCGGGCTGTTGATCCGGCCCAGCCACTTCACCCCGAACGAGTTGACCGCGAAGAACACCAGCATGCAGCCCACCGCTGCGGCGATCCCGGCCGGCCAGGTCAAGACGGTGACGCCTCCCACCACCGCAGTCAGACCCTTGAGGTAGGAGGAGGCGTAGGTGACGACGGCCTCCGCCTCCAGGGGCGGGACCAGGGTGGTCCACATGATGTAGGCCCACCCCAGCAGGTAGCCGACCACGCTGCCATGGGTCAGGTGGGGATAGCGGACCGCACCTCCGCTGCGGGGGAGCATGGTCGAGACCTCGGCCCAGGACAGGGCCAGGATGATGACGATCACACCCACGATCAGCCAGGAGACAACCGAGGCGGGCCCGACCGCGCTGTCGGCGGCCAACGACGCGAACAACCAGCCCGAGCCGACGATGCCGCTGACCACGATGAAGTAGAGCTGCCAGCCCGAGAGCCCTCTGGCCAAGTGTCGGTCCGAACTCTCCAGGGTCGAGATCGGAACCGCCTCGGCCCGGACCGCGGAAGGGCTGTCGGCTTGCTGACTCATGGCTAGAACCTCCTCCACTCGATCACCGTCGCCGCCGGGCACAGGGCCGGGAACACCGCAGCGCGAATAGCATCACCCGGGACGCGCCTCCTGGGCGAGGAGCGGGCCAAGCGCCACCCGATCGTCCCCCGGGACCTCCGGTGGCCCGGACCCGAACGCGGCCACCGTTCGACTGGATGGCACTGTTCCCCTCGGGGTCCTCCTCTCGCCGGCGATCCTACCAGGCCATGGGACGCAGGCCAAGCCCGGAACACCCGATCGCAGCCACCGGTGGTGGAATGGGTAGGAGGTACGCGTGGGCCGGGTCGGCCGAAGGTGGTCGCAGCCGCCCCGGGGCGACGGCACCACGGCAGCCGGTGAAGCTCTCAAGGAGGTACGGCAGTGACCCCCGAGTCAAGGCGGAATCGTCGATGACGGAGACCTCTGACGTGCTGATCCTCGGTGCCGGCATCGCCGGGGTGACACTGGCGCTCGAGCTGGCCAACGCCGGACGGTCGGTCACGGTGCTGGAGCGGCGACACGTGGGCGCCGGGTCGAGCTCCCTGAACGCCGGCGGCGTCCGGCAGCAATTCAGCCAGGAGCTGAACGTCAGGGTTGCCTCGCGGACGGTGGAGCGGATCGCCAGCTTTCGCGAGCGCTACGGCGAGGATATCGGCCACCGACAAGTCGGGTACCTGCTCGCCTACGAGTCGGCGGCGGACGAGGACTTGCTCAGGGCCGCGATGGCGGTTCAGAACCGGTGTGACGTGCCGACCCGACCCCTCACCCTGGACGAGGTAGCAGAGGTGGTGCCAGGCATCGACGTCGGCGGCCTGCGTGGAGCCGTCTTCTGCCCGACCGACGGCTACGTCGACCCCCGCGCGACTGTGACCGGCTTTGGCCGAGCTGCGCGACGGGCCGGTGCCCGCTTCGTCCTCGCGGAGATCACTGCGATCGAGGTCTCGGGCAACCGGGCCGTCGCCGTCGTCGCCGGAGGCCAGCGCTTTTCAGCCGCTGCGGTGGTCAACGCAGCCGGACCGTGGGCGGCGCGTCTGGCGCGCCTCTACGGCGCCGACCTGCCGATCACGCCGATGCGCTCCGAGATCTTCGTGCTCGACCACGCCCTGGTCCAGGGACGGGTGACGCCGATGGTGCTCGACTACCAGCTTGGCCTCGCCTTCCACACCGAGGGCCGCGGCCTGCTGATCTCGGCCGGGATCACTGACCCGGTGCCAGAGGCGCCGCCGACGGTGTCCCCCGATCCGGAGCACTTCGCGGACGTGCGGGCGCGGATCGCCCGGCGCCTGCCCGAGACGGCCGGCTACGGCCTGGCCCAGAGCTGGGCCGGTCTGATCGAGGTCACCCCGGACAACAACCCCATCATCGGCTGGACCCACCTGGACAACCTGTTCACGATCGCAGGGTTCAGCGGCCACGGCATGTGTCTGGCTCCCGGGCTGGCACCCGAGGCCGCCCGCCTGCTCCAGGGCGAACGCCCGCAGCTGCCGATCGAGGCCTACGGGCTGGAGCGCTTCACCGGGCGGCCGTCGATCCAGGCAGAGGAGCTGTGGAGCGGGGCCAGAGCCTACGAGCTACGCCAGCACGCGCAAGGTGACCGGCACCACGATGTCATGTGACGGGCGGCTGCGACCCGCGGGCTACATGCTGGTAGCCGATGAACACCAATACACCACCTGCCAAGGTCGCGCTGGTCACCGGCGGCGGCACCGGCATCGGTCGGGCGGTCGCGCTGGCGCTGGCACGGGACGGCTACGCGGTGGCCGTGTGCGGGCGCCGACCGGCCCCGCTCGAGGCCACGGTGGCCGAAGGACGGGCGGCCGGAACGACGATGCTCGCCATTCCCGCCGACGTGGCCGACCCTGAATCGGTCCAGGCGCTCTTCCAGCGTCTCCGAGAGGTGTACGGGCGCCTGGACCTGCTCTTCAACAACGCCGGACTCAGCGCCCCGCCGGTGCCGCTCGAAGACCTCACCTACGAGCAGTGGAAGACCGTGGTGGACGTGAACCTGACTGGGGCGTTCCTCTGCACCCAGCAGGCGTTCAGGCTCATGAAGGAGCAGCGGCCCCGAGGCGGTCGGATCATCAACAACGGCTCGATCTCGGCCCATGCGCCGCGCCCCAACTCCGCGCCGTACACGGCTACCAAACACGCGATCACCGGTCTGACCAAGTCCACCTCGCTGGACGGCAGGCCCTACGACATCGCCTGTGGCCAGATCGACATCGGCAACGCCGCCACCGAGATGACGGCCAGGATGGCGGAGGGAGTACCCCAGGCCAGCGGAGCGATCCTCCCCGAACCCCGGATGGCGGTCGAGGATGTAGCTCGGGCCGTGTGCTACATGGCCAGCCTGCCGCTGGACGCCAACGTCCAGTTCATGACCGTGATGGCCACCAAGATGCCCTTCATCGGCCGCGGCTAGCCCTCAACCCAAGGTGCCGGTGGGCGCAACGGTTCCTCCGCCACGGAAACCGCCCTCGATTCACATCGGCGACAGCGGTCGTGAGAAGGGGCTGCCGACGAGCGGCCCTGTGAAGCGCTCAGCAGGGCCTGACCGAGAGGACGTTGAGGGAGTCTGGCGGGCTCGGAATTCGAGTCCGTCTCACCGCCGGCGTCGTCCCGAGGGCCGTGCGTTCGTGCGGGTAGGGTTACCGATGCGCTGCCCACTGCCAGGACGCCCGGTGAAACCCCACGCCAGCCATGTGGCCGCGCCTCCGAGCGGGGACCCTGCCTCCAGCTGGCCCACCCCCGAGTCCATGGCCTCGGCCCCCTCCACGCCGGCGGTGCCCGGGGGAGTCAGCATCACCTCTATCAGGGCCCCGCCAGCGCGCCAGCCAGAGCCCGTACCCGAGTTGGGAGATCGCCCGACGCGCTAGGCGAGCAACTGCGCCAGGAGCTCCAACCCTTCGGCCAGCCGTTGCAGGAGGGCGCCCGAGGTGCACGTCTTGTTCCGCGCTCCTCGTCAGGCCCACCGCGCGTGGTCACGCTTCGAGGGCAATCGTCGTCTCCTCGTCCGCCGAGGCCGACCGTCTGCGGGGGGCAGGAACGCCAGCACCATACCCGCAAATGCCATCCGGCCGAGAGCGCCAGGGCGACGTCCATGCCCGCGACGAAAGCTGTCCACGCTGAGCACGGTCCCGTACTGGTGGAGCTGGGTGTTCCTCCTGAACGTGCCGATCGCCGCGATCGGGCTGCTGGCAGCTCTGCTGTCGCTGGCGGAGTCGCGGGCCGGACAGCGCCCGCGGCTGGATCTGGTCGCTGTCCAGTCCAGCCGGGAGCACGGCCAAGTTGAGGGCGCCTAGCGCCAACCACTGCCAGGTGCTGAATGCTGTCGCCAGATAGCAACTGTCGCCTGTGGCCGAGTTCCAAGACAAGCGGGCCAGCGGAGGCGGCGGCCAGACGGGCCGGACTACGCTAGAAAGTTCGTGGCCGGACGACTCGAAACGGTGGGGGGGCAGGCCCCCCGAGCGCGATACCTGATCTTCGGTGCCTCTTCCGTCGCGCTCCTCATGAGCTCGATCGACTCCACGATCGTTGCCACCGCCCTGCCCACGCTCACCCGGGACCTGAGCACCTCGATCTCCTGGAGTTCGTGGGCGGTGACCGCCTACCTCTTCGGCCAGACGGTGGCAGCGCCGGTGGCCGGGCGCCTGAGCGACAGCTGGGGCCGGCGGCGAATGTTCTTGCTCTTCGTCGTCACCTTCACCATCGCCTCCCTGCTCAGCGGCCTGTCGGTCAACGTCTACATGCTGGTCGCCTGCCGCTTCGTTCAGGCGCTGGGCGGCGGCGGCTTCATGCCCTCCGCGGTCGGGATCGTGTCCGACCGCTTCGGCCGGGACCGGGACCGGGCCATCGGCCTCTTCTCCAGCGTCTTCCCGATCGGGGCCCTGCTGGGCCCTGCCCTGGGCGGCTTCATCGTCGCCTACGGCTCCTGGCGCGAGATCTTCTTCATCAACGTCCCCGTTGGCGTCGTGCTGCTGGTCCTGCTGGTCCGGGTGCTGCCGCGGTCACAAGCGAAGGCGACCGGGGCCACGATCGACGTCGCTGGGTCGTTGCTGATGGCCGGTGCCCTGCTGGGCGTGATGTTTGCCCTGAACCAGCTCGGCGAACGCGGTCCTGCCTCGGTGCTGCCCTGGGCACTAGGTCTGATCGGCGTGGCCTGCGGCGCCGGCTTCTGGATGTGGCAGGGGCGGACCAAATGGCCGATCATCCCGCCAGCACTGCTCCGCCGCCCCGCCTTCGGGATCGTCAACGGGCTCAACGTGCTGTACGGCGCCTCTGCCCTGGGCATCTTCTCGCTGGTACCGCTCTTCGCCCAGGACGCCTACGGCCTCGGCCCCCTCCAGGCCGGCACCCTGCTCACCGCCCGGGCCCTGGGGATGGTGGCAGTGGCAGCGGCAGCGTCCATGGCGCTGCGCCGCACCGGCTACCGCTTGCCGATGCTGGTCGGTTTCGCCCTCATCGCCATCGGTCTGCTGCTGATGTGGTTGCCGGCCAGCGCCCTGGGCCCATATGCCTGGCTGGGGCTGGCCTCAATGGCCTGTGGCATGGGGGTGGGCATGGCCGGTCCGGCCTCCAACAATGCAGCCCTGGAGTTGATGCCCGACCAGGTGGCCGCGATCTCCGGGCTGCGGGGCATGTTCCGGCAGATTGGCGGCATCATCTCCGTCTCGGTCATCGCTCTGGTCATCGCGCGTGGGGCGGGGCCGGTGCCCGTGCTGCGGGGCGCCTTTCTGGGTCTGGCGGCGATCGCGGTGGCGGCGATTCCTGCCATTGTGGGCGTACCGGAGGCTAGGCATCGGGAGCCCTGAATCCCCTCGCCGGACACCGGGGCCACACTCCGACTTCAGGAACCACTGAAGGAGGCTCCGCGGCGAGGGCGGAGGACCCGAGGGAAGGCCGACCCGCCTCGCCAAGGGCAGCACCGCCACGCCAGGCATCAACCAGAGCCACGGCCGCTCCGGTATGGTCGTCCACGGTCGGCGAGATCGCGTCCAAGACCGGAGCGGGTGGATCATGGGGCAAGCCCGCAGGCGGACCGTCGTCAGCTGCATGGTCGTGAGCAACGGCCCGGCCCACGACCAGCGCGAGGCGACGTGCCGGAGCTGCTGGTCCGGGTGGAATCGCGTAGACGGTCGAGGGACCGAACTGCTGATCGGTGGCAGCCGGAGCTCCGGCCGCCAACGGGTCGCCACTGGACGGCCGCTTCCTTCGATGTCTCCCCTTGGCGAGGCTGCTGGCACTGCGCATGCTGCACGGAGAGAAGGCCGAATGGTAGCACCATCACCGCTCGTCTCTTCATCCCCCAGGTATCCATCCAACCGGCACGCGGAACACCCACGGCCCGGGACGCCCGGGTAAACGGCCGACATCCCGCCCAGCACCGCTACCGTCCGGCTGGGCCGCAAGCTGGATGGTATGACGCACCACCGGGGCCACGCAGCTCAAGTGCGGCGGGTGGGATTCGAACCCACACGTCCCGAAGGACGATGGTTTTTGAGACCATTGTGTCTACCGTTCCACCACCGCCGCATGGTGCGCACTGAGGGGTGATCGTGGCGATTATAGCCGCACACGATCAGCCGATATCTCATCAGAAGCGGGCACAGTCCGATGGAGAGGTCGTCGCATCGGTGCCATCGTCCTCGACCCGTCGACTGGCTGACAGCGAAGGTGGCAGCCAAAACGGCTCCGGGCACGCGGAGGAGAGGTTCGGCAGGTCTCACATTCGGTGACACGTGCAGCCGGGGGCCCCCGAGCCGGACCCGTGAGCAGAGCTCGACGTCTCTCTGCGCGCTCATTGGACGGTGGGGTGCCGTCATCAGGCTGGCGGCCCTCGGCCTCTCCTGCAGGGCCTGCAAAGGCAGGACAGCGCACGCTCCGAGCGCCGTGACCCCGACGAGCCGAGCCCAACCGTGGAGAGCGAGTGGTCGTCGGGGACACGCAGGAGGTCGGTCAGTCGTGACCGGAACTCCTCCCGCTCCTCCGCCCGATCCGATGGACGCTGTGCTCCGGGCCTCTGCCCTGGCAGCTGGTCGAAAGGGGTTCGATCAGGGTCCGCCGCTGGACGTGGCCGACCGTGCGGTTGAGGGCACGGCGCCGGCCCGTCGCGCGGTCCCTGTGGGGTCCGTAACTGTTGGCGTTTGAACTATGATAGTATGTACGGATGAACTTGAAGGACTAAGCGCGGCAGCAAGGCGTTCATCCCATGACTGCCTACCGCTGGTTCCGGGAAGGCAAACTCCCAGTTCCCGCGCGCCGCGCCGGCCGGCTGATCCTGGTGGACCTGCCACCGGTCAGTGCCGTCCCAGGGATCACGGCCGTGGATGCCCGCGTGTCGTCCGCTGACCAGAGGTCCGACCTGGACCGTAAGGTTGCCCGGGTGAGCGCATGGGCGGCAGCCCAGAGCTTGGCAGTGGGCCGCGTGGTGACCGAGATCGGCTTTGCGCTGAACGGCAAGCGCCGCAAGTTCTTGGCCCTCCTGCGCAACAATTCGGCGACCACGATCGGAGTGGAGCACCGCGACCGGTTCGCCCGCTTGGGCGCGGAGGAGGTCGAGGCTGCGATGTCGGCGCAGGGCCGCCGGTTGCTGGTTGTGGATCCATCGGAGGTGGATGACGATCTGGTCCGGGACGTGACCGAGATCCCAACCAGCCTCTGCGCTCGCCTCTCCGGACGGCGAGCGGCTGCCAACCGAGCGGCCAAGGCCATCGCAGTGGCCACC
>CADDZO010000096.1 GCA_902812395.1 bacterium
CTCCCACCCCGGCCCCCGGCCGCGGACCTGGGCGCGCTGGAGGAGATGGCCCAGCTCCTGGCCAGTGCCGAGTCGCCGGTGATCGTGGCCGGCCATGTGGGTCGGAACCCGAGCGCCGCCTCCAGTCTTGCCCGGCTGGCGGAAACGCTGGCAGCCCCGGTAGTCGACTTCCGCGAGCACGTCAACCTACCCCCCAACCACCCCCTGGGCGCTGGGCTGGAGCCGCTCGAGTACTTCAGCCGGGCGGACGCCGTGCTGCTCCTCGACGTGGACACCCCCTGCCTCCCGGGTCTGGACGGGTTCCCTGTCCAGGCCTGGGTCCTGCAGATCGACGCCGACTGCCTCAAGGCCGACCAGCTGCGCTGGAGCTGTCCGGTGGAGATCGCGATCACCGCCGACACCGCCCAGGCCCTGCCCCACCTGGTGCACCTGCTGGCCGACCGTCTGGCGGGAAGGTCTCAGGTGGAGGCCCGCCGGGAGCGCCTGCAGCAGGCCCTGGCGGTGGCTCGAGCCACCTGGCGGGCGAGGGCCGAGGCTGGCAACTCCCAGGATCCGGCCGACGGCTATGTGGCCGAGCTCAACCGGGCCTTGCCCCATGACGCCCTGGTCTTCGAGGAGCTACCAAGCCTGGGGGAGGTGGCGCTCCGGCAGATGGAGCGCCCGATCGGCCACTTCTTCCGGCGGACCGGTGCCAGCGGGGGGTGGGCCCTGGGCGCGGCTCTGGGCGCTCGGATCGCCAGCGCCTCCCAACCGGTGGTGGCGCTCTGCGACCAGGTGGCGTTCGAGCAGGGGCTCCCCACCGCGGTGCTGTGGTCGGCCCACCGCGCCCGCGCCCCCTTCCTGACGGTGGTCCTCGTCCGCGGCGGTCCAGTGGTGCGCCGCCGCTCCGGCTCGCGGACCAGGAGCTCGGGGACGGAGTCTGAGCTGCTGACGCTGGCCCGCGCCGCCGGCGGTGAAGGAGAGGTGATCGACCATCCGGTCCAGCTGGCCGGCGCCGTGGAGCGGCTGCTGGCCCTCACACGGGACGGCCTCTGCACGGTCCTGGAAGCCCGCCTACCCGTGACCTGAACCCACCGGCTATCGTCGGTGGGAGACTCGGTGATAGAAGCGGACCCACTAGCGGACGTCGCTCCTGCCGCCGTCCCCCCGCTGCGGACCCAGGGGCAGCGGATCGTGGACAGCCGAGGGCAACCGATCACCATTGCCGCCGTCAACTGGTACGGGGCCGAGTCACCCGACTACGCTGTAGGCGGCCTCCACCTCCGCCCGCTGGCCGAAATCGTGGCCATGGTGCGCCGGCTGGGCTTCAATGCCGTCCGGTTGCCCTGGTCCAACCAGATGCTCGAAGAGGACCCGGTGGTGCCGGACCGCGTCCTGGCAGCCAACCCGGACCTGCGCGGCCAGCGGGCCATGGCCGTCTTCGAGCGGGTCGTCGCGGAGCTGGCCGCGCAGGGACTCATGATCATCCTCGACAACCATCTGAGCCACGCCGGCTGGTGCTGCGGCGAGCAGGACGACCTCTGGTACGACGACGACTTCCCCGAGTCCAACTGGCTGCGGGACTGGACCGCGATGGCGTCCCGCTTCCGCGATCAGCCCATGGTGGTGGGGGCTGATTTGCGCAACGAGCCGCGGCTGCGGGCGGCATGGGGCGGGCCGCCCGAGACCAACTGGCCGGCGGCGGCAGAACGGGCCGCTGAGGCGGTCCTGGGTGCCGACCCCGACCTGCTGGTCTTCGTACAAGGTCTCCACTACGGTGCCGACCTCTCCGGGGTCCGAGAGCTGCCCCTGGTGCTCGCGCTCCCCGACCGGCTCGTCTACGAGATCCACGATTACGCCTGGTTTCGACCTGGCTTCGCCAGCAGCGCCGAGTGGCGGGAGTGGATCGACCACAGCTGGGGGTTCCTGGTCCGAGAGCCGGGCCACCCGCCCCTCTTCGTGGGTGAGTTCGGGACCTGCAACACCGATCCTCGCTGCCTCGACGACCCGACCCCCGGCAGCCGGGGCTTCTGGTTCCAGACCCTGATCGATTATGTGGGCGCGAACCGCCTCGGGTGGGCCTACTGGCCGCTCAACGGCACCCAGTCCACCGGCCGGGGCCGCGAGTGGGGCAGCCCGGAGCGCTACGGGATCCTGAACCCGACCTGGGACGGCATCGCCAGCACGGCCCTGGTCGAACGCCTGCGCCAGATCGCCAACTGAGGCCGGCGTCGGATGGCCACCGCCACGCCCCGCGCATCGGCCCGCCTTTGCCGGAGGTCGAGGGCGGCGCTCATAGAATCGCCGCCGTGCACTACTGGGACCCGAGTCCGGCCCCACCCCGACCCCGCCTGGTCCCCCTCGATCTGCCCATCGGACGGGTCTGGTTGGAGACCGACGCGGGCGTGTTCGCCCGCTCGGCGATCGACCCGGGCACCGCCGTCTTGCTCGAGGTTCTCCCTCCTCCTCCGTCTCGCGGCGACCTGCTGGACTTGGGGTGTGGCTATGGGCCGATCGCGATCCACCTGGCGACGGCAGCCCCGGATGCGGTGGTCTGGGCGGTGGACGTGAACCCGAGGGCCCTTGCCCGGGCTGCAGCCAACGCCCAGCGCCTCGGGCTCGGCAACGTCCGGGTCGCGGCCCCCGAGCAGGTGCCCGAGGACGTGCACTTCGCGGCCATCTACTCCAACCCACCGGTCAGGATCGGGAAGGAGCCGATGCGAGAGCTGGTGAGCCGGTGGATCGACCGGCTGCAGCCGGGCGGCGATGCTTACCTCGTGATCCAGCGCCATCTCGGTTCCGACTCCTTTGCCGCCTGGCTGGCCGGGCAGGGATGGGAGATCAAGCGCCTGGCCTCCAAGCGCGGCTACCGGGTCCTCCGGCTGGGTCGAGGGGAGGCGGAGCCGGGATCAGGCGGGTCGGCTTGGGTCTCGTGACCTGACGGCTCGGCGGCACCAGAGCGGGAATCGCCGACGGAGGGGGCCATGCCCCGAGCACTGGTGGACGTGACATCCTGCCCGCCCTGAAGCGCGGAGATTCCCGGTCGGCGTACTGCCGCATGGTTGACGTTGGGGTCGCTTGGTTCTTGCGGTTCTCCCAGGCCGGTCACCGGGTGGCCCCCGGCCTAGGCGCTTGCCGTTGCCACCTCGCAAACATGTTGTCTATGAAGCCGACTCGAGGGGAGCGGTAGTCGAGATGCCGAGGTGGGCCTGGAGGTCCTGCATGGCGATACGGATGCGCTCGTGTCGAGATCCACGTCTGTCCAGACCTTGGGCTTGCGCCCGGTGAGCGGGCCGCGCACTCCAGCGAGGATGGGAGCGATGACGTGGTCGCGCAAGCTGAGGAGGGCGATGGTGCGCCCGAGACGCGGTAGCGCCGGGTGCCTGCAGCCATGTTTCACCTGCTGGAACCGCGACTCCTGGGCCGGACGTCCGGGATGAAGCCGATGTCGACGCAGTCCAGCATCGTGCAGAAGCGCTCGGTGATGCCCGCCAGCCGGCCGACGATCTCGCCGAACCTCTCCAGCACCCGCCCGTACTGGAGCTCAGCGGTGGTGTGGACGATGGCCTCAAAGCGAAACACGCGTTCGCCTCGGATCCCTGGCTAGCCACCATCTTCACGCCGAAGAGCGTCCGCCCCCGGTCCATCTGCCTGCGCAGGCCGGGCTGAGGCAGCGCGGGAACCAGCCTGCCCGGCCCACTTCCCGGTGTCGGCGGATCGCCTTCCTCAGCTCCTCCGGCCACCTCAGCCCCTGAACCACATGTGACCATATTGACACGTGACCATTTGATCACTAAAATGGCGGCGTGGACGACGACGGCCTCGTGTTCAAGGCCTTGGCGGATCCGACCCGCCGGCTCCTCCTCGACCGGCTCTACGAGCGTGACGGCCGCACGCTCGTCGAGCTGGAGGCCGAGGTGCCGGAGCTGACCCGCTTCGGGGTCATGAAGCACCTGCGTGTGCTGGAGCAGGCGGGCCTCATCGTCACCCGCAAGCGGGGGCGCCATACGCACCATCACCTCAACCCGGTGCCGATCTGGCAGATCTACGAGCGCTGGATCGGGAAGTACCGCGCGCGGCAGGTGACGGCGCTCCTCGACATCAAGGACTACCTGGAGGGAAACGTCATGACCACAACGACCGTCAGTGCGACCCAGGTCTATCAGGTCTACATTCGGGCCAGCCAGGAGCAGGTCTGGGACGCGATCACCAGGCCCGAGCTCGTGGCCAGGTTCTTCTTCGGAGCCCAGGTGGAGGCGACCTACGAGGTGGGGTCACGCATCCGCAGCTGGTCGCCCGACCGTACCCAGCAGTGGGGCGACAACACCGTGCTCGAGTGCGATCCGCCGCGCCGGCTCGTCCACACTTGGCGCAGCCTCTACGACCCCGAGATGGCAGCGGAGCCCGAGAGCCGGGTGACGTGGGAGATCGAGGCCCTGCCCCAGGGGTTCTCCCGATTGACCGTCACCCACGATCGCCTCGACGCCTCGCCCAGGACGGCGGCCAGCGTCCGTGGCTGGTCGTACATCGTGAGCAGCCTCAAGTCGCTGCTCGAGACAGGTGAACCCCTGCCCAGCCTGGAGGAGTGAGCGCGGCTTCCGGCCAGCCACCCACGACCCGATGGAGATTCCCGAGGAGTGAAGATGATGGCAACGCCAGCAGTCGGATGGTTCGAGATAACCGGGAAGGACGGCGCCGCCCTGCAGCGCTACTACCGCGACCTGTTCGGCTGGCAGATCCAGGACGCCGGGGACGGCTCCGGCTATGGGCTGGTGGCGGCCGATAGGGGGATCGGCGGTGGCATCGGCACCAGCCACGACGGCCCCGGCCATGTGACCCTCTACGTCGAGGTCGACGACGTCGCCGCCTACCTGGACAGGGCCGAGAGGCTCGGCGGTCGCACGCTCGTCCCGCCCACCGAGCTCGCCCAGTTCGGCCTCACCTTCGCCTTCTTCGCCGACCCGGAAGGGCACGTGGTGGGCCTCTCCCGAGGAGCTATCCGCTGATGCCGTCGGGGCCGGGGATCTCCCGGCCCCATTCCCCACTGCCCAAAGACGATTTGCACCATGAACTTCGATCGGTACGCCCTCGCGCTGCTGCTTCGCCATCCGCAGGCTCCGCACCACGGCGCAGCCAAGGAGACGAGAATCCAGAACGCTCACATGTCCTTCCTCGGCGACCTGCACGAGGCCGGCTACCTGCTGGTCGCAGGGCCCGTGCTGGGCGACCCGGGTCGGGAGCTGTGCGGTCGCTCCATTCTCAGGGTCGGCTCGGAGCGGGTATGCAAGCTCAAGCCCCAGGACCCAGCCGTGCGCGCCGGCGCGTATCGGATTGAGACGTTCGACTGGATGGTGCCGTCCGGGCTCATGACGTTCTCGCCTGGGCGCCTGCCGCGCTCGCTGGCCGAGGCCGGCAGCTAGGCCACCGGCCGCCTACCTCTGGGGCCCGGCGAAGGCGCCATGCCCGCGCCTGTGAGCCGGCATTGAGGGTGACACAGAGCGCAACCCGGGTGTCGGTAGAACTTGGACCACCTGGGTGGCTCAGGACGCGAACCGACCGGCCCATCCGGCGCTTGACGGCTCCGACATCCAGCCGGAGGTTGCGGGTGGTGGTGGTCGGCGCCGTCATGTGAGTGAGGCCGCGCCAGGTCCCTCGGGAGGCTCATGCCATGAGCATGCTCTGCCGCTTGCACCTCGCTCTGGCCTTCGCCCTTGCACTGCGCGCAGGCCTTCAGGCCGGTGGTGAAGCACCACCCGATCCGCGGGGCCGCTCCGATGTGTTTGTTCTGTCCGGTGACGGATTAGGCCATGGGGCCACCCGGTGTCCGCATTGTGGGACCGCAAGAACCAAGCCCAACCATCAACCTCCCGGCGGTGAGTGTGCCCGACCGGGAACCCCGGCCCTTCAGGTGTGGGAAGGATGCAAGACTGGATTGGCAGCTTCCCCGAGAAGCCACCCCGGGCTGACCGGCCTCAAGCCAGCGGTCGGAAGTTTACGTCCAGCGCAGGAAGCGCTCAAGGTGCACCTGGAGCGGCTCGTTCCATTGGGGCAACGGCTCCGGCTGCGACCCGCAGCCCTCTCGCTGAAGGCGCAGAGGCGGGGGAAGAGCCCGTACTCGGCGTGGCGCGGAGTGGGACGTACTCCGTCCAAGCTGACACTGAGCGCCGAGCACGTCGGTTACTGCCGTGGGCTCCAGATCCGGTGGGACAGACTGAAGGTCGTATACGTGCTCCAGAGTGGCCGAGGGCCAACGGCTCCTTGGGGTCCTCTGATTGATGGGGTCGAACTAGAGAGCTCTGGGCGGCCATAACCACGTCGTAGCTGGCTTGCGCGGCCGGCACGGCCCGCTCGGTGCCACGCCAGCACATCACCTGGCCCCGGGAATGCCGCCGCTTCCAGGATCTCGTCCCAGCCCACCAGGCGTCGGCCTTGGTTGGCCGGAAACCGTCCCCTCCGGCCCGAGAACCAGGCCCAAGCGATTTTGCCGGAAGGTCCAGCTCTCGCATCCGGCGTCCCGGAGCGTTGCTCCGGCGCCACTCGTTCAGCGGGCACTCGTCACCTCCGACGTGGACGAAACGCGATGGAAACAGCTCCAGCCTCCTCCAGGACCCACTGGTTGTAGAAACCCCCATGCCAGACCCCCTCGTAGCGCTGGGGCGGTCGAAGGCGTGGCCGACCAGGGTCTCCCGACGCCAGGCGCCGACCTCGGTCAGGCGCGGGTAGCCGCCGTCAAGCCGCCAGCCCTGATCGTCGGTCAAGGGCAGGTGGAGGATGCTCAGCCGGTGCACCGCGAGCAGATCGATGACGGCAAGCACGAACGGGCGTGGAAGGACGTGGCGAGCCACGTCCAGCACCGTCCCCCGCCAGTCGAAGGCCGGTCGGTCGTCCACCTTGCAAGCGGGATCTGCCCGACTGCACGCGGCAAGGGTGCTCGGCGGAACGCCGCCAGCGGCAGCAGCTGGCGGAGGACCTGAACCGCATGCAGCAGGCCGCAACCCCCCGGGCCTCGACACCGGGCTCGGTCACCACCAGCCGGGATGCCTCGTCCTCGGCCTTTGGTTGGAGGGCGAGCCGGATCCCGTCGCCGCCCCGACGGGCACGCCGGTCGAGGCCCGAAGCCAGCTGCCGAGCAGCGCCGGCCCCTCTGCGCCGGGACCGGCCACGATCCCGGTCGTGGCCGTGAGCCGGAACCGACCCGGTCGGGCCACCAGCCGCCGGGGCCGGGGCACCACGGCGAACGAGGGCGAGCACATGGCCCGGTGGTAGTCGAGGTCGCGGCGGTATCCTCGGCCGGTGGCGACCGAACTCGTTCTCCGAATCCCCGAATCCGAGCTGGCCGACCGCCGGCGGGCGCTCCTGGAGCGGCTGGCCTCGGAGGGCTGCGACGGGGTCGTCCTCTTCGGCCCGACCGCAATCCTCTACCTGACCGGCTTCTCCTTCATCCCCACCGAGCGACCCATCGGGGTGGCGTTCACCTCGGACCGCCTGCTCGCCCTCGTCCCCAGCCTGGAACGCGAGCACGTCCGCGCTACCAGCGGCATCCAGGAGGTGGTGGAGTACGAGGAGTACCCGGGGACGGAGCCGCCGTTGGCGCAACTGGCCCGTGCCATCCGCCACCAGCTCGGGCTGGGCAGGGAGCCGATCGCAACCGATGCCGACGGCTATCCCAGCCGCTACGGCTATCGTGGCCCCCGGCTCTCCGAGCTTCTCTCCAACCGCCAGGTCCCGTGCAGCGAGGTGGTCGAGGACATGCGGTTGCGCAAGTCGGCACAGGAGCTGGCCTTGCTCCGGGAGAGCTCCCGCTGGGCCGATGCCACCCACCGTCATCTCCAGGAGCTGGTCGAGGACGGCCGCAACGAGAACGAGGTCTCGATCCAGGCCAGCCTTCGGGGCAGCCAGGAGATGGTGCGGGCGCTGGGCCCCAGCTTCGACCCCCATGCTGGGGTCATGCTGCCAGCCACCGCCGGCTTCCGTAGCCAGATCGGCGCCAACGCCGCATTCCCCCACGCCATCAACCGGAACCTGGTCATGCGCCGCGGGGACGTGCTCGTGACCGGAGCCACCAGTCTGGTCTGGGGCTATCGATCCGAGCTGGAGCGCACCATGTTCCTGGGCCAGCCCACGGCCGAGCAGCGGAGGTGGTTCGAGCTCATGCTAGGTGCCCAGGACACTGCCCTGGAGGCGATGCGACCGGGCCGCCGCTGCGCCGACGTGGATCGAGCAGTGCGCGGCTACTTCGAGCGCCACGGCATCCAACAGGCCTGGCGGCACCACGTCGGTCACGGTCTGGGCATGGAGGTCCACGAGGCCCCGTTCCTGGACATCGGAGACGACCGGGTCCTGGAGCCAGGCATGGTTCTCAGCGTCGAGCCAGGCGTCTACGTCCCCGGCCTGGGCGGCTTCCGGCACTCGGACACGGTCGCCATCACCGAGGACGGCATCGAGCTGATGACTCGTTTTCCGCGGGACCTGGCCAGCCTGATCTGCGGCTGAGCCATCCCAGCTCGGCCCAGCGATACAGGCCCAGGTCTCCTCCACCAGCTCGAGATTGCCGGAGACGGTCCTCCGACATCGCCCTTGCGTGGCCCCGACATACTCACACGCACCCCGTCCCCCAAGTCCAGCGTCCCGCCGGGCCTTCTCCGACCCGACCTCGGGACGGGGAGAGAAGGTGCCCTCCGGCGTAGCTCCCCCAGCCCCTCCAGCAGACGAGATCTCGACGCCCTCGTGCCGCACCGCCTCCGCCACCTGGTCCGGGACCTTCAGCGCCGCCAGCGTTGTCGCTGCACAGCCGCTTGATCGAGCACTCAGGGCCCTGGGCAGGTGCACCACCACATTGTCAGAAGGCCAAGAGCACGGTGGACCGGGCGACTACCGCCGATTACCCCGGGGTGGAGGCGGTGGCGAGCCTCGGAACACCGGCGCCGGGCCGTCCCCATCACAGGCCCCGGCCGCCGGCTGACAACACCAATGCCGCCGGAGTTCGGCCAGAGACCGCGTCCGCGGGATCGATCCACCGTTGCCAGAGCCATTTCGATTCGATCGCACGGCACCCCCAACCGATTTCACTCCTTGAGATAGACTCACTCTCCGGATTGCCGTCGAGGACGGTAACCTGGTGATCCAGCGTACGAGCACAGGCGACATGGCGCACATCTACATGTACGCAGATGAGACGGGCACTTTGGATTATGGGCCATCCTCGGGCAGCTCCAGGTATTTCGGGATCGGTACCGTTACCTGGGTGGGAGACCACGGCGGTCATCTCTGGCAAGCAACCCAGCTCCGATTCCAGCACGCCGCCGTCGGACTGGCCTGTCCTGCTGGATACCACGCCAAGAACGACAGCCATAAAACGCGCGCTCAGGTGTACGAATTGATCGGCCGTCAGGCACCGCGGATCGATACCACCTTCCTCGCCAAGGTGAGGGCCTACTCCTCCGTTCGCATGAGAGGCGAGGCCTATCTCTACCGTCTGGCCTGGTACCTGCACTTCAAAGAGATCGCCCGCCAGGTAGCTGGACCTGGAGACAGCCTGTATGTCACCGTAGCCAGCTTGGGGACCAAGGCCAGAAAGCGCGCCTTTCAGGACGCGATCGACCAGGTGTGCAACGATCACGCACCCTGGGGTTGCACGGTGGTAGTTGCCCACTGGGATTCAGCCTCAAGCTGGGGTCTGCAGGTCGCCGACTACGCGCTGTGGGCGGTCCAGCGTAAGCTGGAACGAGGCGACCCCAGCTACCTCGACGCCATCCGTCCGAACCTGCGCTCACGATTCCTACCGTGGGGGCGCGCACCAGAATAGCCGGCTATCCTGCTCGCGCAGGAAGAAGTCCCCTGGACCTCTTGTCACCGGCCGGTCCCATGGTACCCGTGCCCCGTAACCGTGGCCAGCCGGTGCTGGTTGGAAGGAGCGCACACCCAGGCCCCGCTGCGCGACCTCGGGGACGACCGGAGCCCGAAACCAGGCATCGTCCGTGCTGATCCCAGGGCCCGCTCCGTCGGCCCAAGCAGCTTCCAGCAGCCGAACACGGCCCGATCACCGCGACGGCATTGAGGCCAATGACCAGCCAGCAGCCGGATCGATCCCGCCGGAGCGTCACAGCTCGGCCAGCAGCTGGCGCAGGCGGTTCACTCCCTCCTCCACCAGTTCGGCGTCCCCGGAGAAGGCCACCCGGACGTAGCCCTCGCCGTGGGGGCCGTACTCGCTGCCCGCTCGAACCGCCACCCCGCGCTCCAGGGCACGCCGCCGGACCTCCTCGGAACTGATTCCGGATCGGTGGCGGATGAAGGCATAGAAGGCGCCCTCTGGTGGGTGCAGCTCCGCTCCCCGAGCCCCCTCCAGCAGCCGGCAGACCAGGTCCCGGCGGCGCCGGTACTCCTGCCGCATCGCGCCTGGCACCTCTTCGGGGAGCTCCAGCGCCGCTAGCGCCGCCCGCTGCACAGCCGCATTCATCGAGCCGTTCAGGGTCCGATGCAGGCGTGCCACCGCCTCCACCGCCGCCGGCGGCGCTGCCACGTACCCCAACCGCCATCCGGTCATGGCGTACGTCTTGGAGAAGGTCTGGACGTACAGGAGGCGTTCGGCCAGGCCCTCGATCTCCAGGGCCGACGTGAAGGGGCGGTCGAAGACGATGTGGTCGTAGGCCTCGTCCGAGAGGACCCACAGGTCGTGCTCGATCGCGATCCGGGCCAGGCCCTCCAGCTCCTCCCTCGTGTAAACCGCCCCGGTCGGGTTGCAGGGATTGCAGATCACGAGCAAGCGTGCACCGGGAGCGGCGGCGGCGATGGCGTCGAGGTCGAGGTGCCAGTCGGGCCGAGTGCGCACGAACGTGACCTCGCCGCCGGCCATCCAGACGGCGTCGGCATAGAGCGAGTAGGTGGGGTCGGGCAGAACCACCCGCTGCCCCTCATCGACCGTGGCCAGGATGGCGGTGGAGAGCGCGGCCGAGCCCCCGTGGGTGATCAGGATCTGGTCGGCCGTGATCGCTCGGCCAGCCCGGGACGAGAGGCGATCGGCCAGGGCCTGGCGCAGCTCCGGATCGCCCTGCAGGTGCACGTAGTGGGTGGCGCCCTGGCGCAATGCCTCCTCCAGCGCCCGGCAGATCGGCTCGGGCGTAGCGAAGTCGGGATCGCCGGCGCCGAGCGGGATCACGTCCGGGCGTCGGAACACCGCCGGTCGAGGTGACCTGGCGAGCAGTTCGCGGACCATACGGGACGGGGTGAAGGCTCCGGAAGTCTCGATCATCGGCTCAGCTCCTGGCGAGGCGTCAGACCTCGAACTGGACACGGTACTCGTCGGGATCGATCCGGACGTCGATCAGGCTGGGGACGGCGAGGCTCAGGGCAGTCTCCAGGGCCCGCCCCAGCTCAGCTTCGCTCTCGGCCCGGAAGCCGGCGGCGCCGAAGGCCTCCGCCAGCCGGCACAGGTCGGGGTTGCCGAATCGGGTCCCGATCGCGGGCCAGCCCCGCGCCTGCTGCCGGCGAAGGATGCGGTCCAGCGCCCCGTCGGCGAACACCACCGCCACCACCGGCAGTCCCAGGTCCACCGCCGTCCCCAGCTCCGATGCGACCATGGCGAAGCCGCCGTCATCCAAAAACGCCACCACCGGCCGCTCCTGGAGCCGGCGAGCGGCGATCGCCGCCGGCAGGCCGAACCCCATGGTGCCAAGACCGTTGGAGCAGAAGAAGGTTCGGGGATGCTCCGTCCGCCAGAGCGCCGCCAGCAGCAGCTTGTGGGAGCTGACGTCGCTCACCACCACCGTCTGGTCGTCCACCACCTCCCGGGCCGCCAGCACTGCCCGGCTGGGGGAGAAGCCGGTCGGAGCCTGGAGCCGACGGCGCAGCTCCAGGCGGTGAGCCGCCAGCTCCGCCTCCTCCCAGCACGGCGATCCTGAGGCGAGGCTCGCCAACGTCTCCAGGGTCGTCACCGGGTCACCGACCAGGTCGAGCCGGGAGGTATAGACGAGATCGGTGTTGGGCACCAGGTCCAGGTGCACGGTCGGGATCCGGTGCTCCCAGGTGCCGATCACCTCAACCCCGTCGAAGCCAACCGCCAGATGCAGGTCGGCCGAAGCCAGAAACCGGTTCATGAAGCGATGACCGGCAAGCTCGATCACACCCGCCCACAGGGGATGGCTCTCCGGCAGCACCCCCTTTGCCTTGGCAGTGGTGACTACAGGCACGCCGTTGCGGATCAGTGAGCATGAGTCAGCCGATCCACAGTCACCGGTTGCCCGGTGACGGTCCCGGTCTTACCCGCTTGCGCGGTGCCGGGTTCCTGCTTGGGGACCCCACGAAGCCTGCTTCGTGGGGTCCCCTCCTGCTTCATCGCCGTGTGCCCAGCACGGCTGGGTCTTACCTCGGCTCCACAGGCCCCTCTGCCACTGACGGCGAGCTTCTCACCCCACGAAGCAGGCTTCGTGGGGGCCCCGAGCTCAAGAAGGTTCTTCGCAGCGTTCACGTCCCGGTCGATGACCAGGCCGCAGCCCTCGCAGCGGAAGAGGCGCTCGGCCAGCCTTGGCTTTCACTGTCCCGCAGCCAGAGCACGTCGTAGAGCTGGGGAAGAACCGCTCGGCAACCAACAGCCGTCCGCCGCGCCAGACGGTCTTGGAGCCGAGCTGGTGCCGCACGGTCCCGAAGGACTGGTCGGCTCCGGGCCAGCCTCCGGTTGCGGAGCATCCCGACCACGTTCAGGTCCTCGACCACCACCGTCTCGTATCGAGTCCCAGGTCGTGGCCGTGTGCACGGCATCGAGACGGCAGTTGGCGATCCGGGCATGGATGCGCGCCAGCCGCCGCGCGCTCTTCCTGCGGTTGGCGGAGCCGATCTTTTTGCGGGAATGGGCGCGCGCGGCTCGGCGGAGGCGCCCCAGCGTAGCCTTCAGCGGCTTGGGACCAGGGAACCGGATCACCCGACCCCGATGGTCCACCGCCATGATCAGGGAAGCGATCCCGAGATCGATGCCCACCGCCGTC
>CADDZO010000097.1 GCA_902812395.1 bacterium
CGATGATGATCCGGGACCTCACGCTCCACCTCCACGGTGAAGGACACGAACCACCGCTGGGCGGTCCGCGACACGGTGGCAGAGAGGATCCTGGCCTTTCCTTCCGCGATCTTGCCCGCCAACGCCTCGGTGGACTCGTGGGTGTGAATGGTCCCCAGCCTGGGCAGCGTGACCGTCGAGCCCGAGCAGCGCATCACCCCGGTGCTGAAGCGACAGGAGTCCCGGCACCGGCCCTTCTTCTTGGAGCGAGGGAAGCCCAGCCGGCGCCCCTTCCGCAGCCCCTTCTTGGACTTCGAGAAGTCCCCCAGCGCCCGGTCCAGGTTCCGGAAGGCCTCCTGGTAGACGCACTTGGAGTTCTCACTCCACCAGGCCAACTCGGGGTTGCGCTTCTTCTCCGCGTTCCACAGCCGATGGAGCTCTTCCGCCGAGTACCACTTCTTCTCGGCTTCGTACCGCGCCTTCACCCGGGTCAGACCCCAGTTCCAGGCGAATCGAGCGGCTCCGGCATGGGAGCGGAGCCTCCGCTCTTGGGTCGGGGTGGGATCGAGCGCGTACCGGTAGGCCTGGGGCACCCCACGAAGCGGGCTGCGTGGGGACCCGGCCTGGGTCAGCTTCACGGGTTCTCCCCGGTGGCCACCGCGATGGCCTTGGCCGCTCGGTTGGCAGCCGCTCGCCGTCCGGAGAGGCGAGCGCAGAGGCTGGTCAGGATCTCGGTCACGTCCCGGACCAGATCGTCATCCACCTCCGATGGGTCCACAACCAGCAACCGGCGGCCTTGTGCCGCCAGCACAGCCTCGACCTCCTCCGCACCCAAGCGGGCGAACCGGTCGCGGTGCTCCACGACGATCGTGGTCGCCGAATTGTCGCGCAGGAGGGCCAAGAGCTTGCGGCGCTTGCCGTTCAGTGCGGAGCCGACTTCCGTCACCACGCGGCCGACTGGAAGTCCCTTGGCTGCTGCCCATGCGGTCACCCGGGCAACCTGTGCAGGGATCTGAGCGGGGGGCTGGGGGCAACCCCGGTCCCTACCGCGACGTCCCCGACGGCGTGGCTCCCCTATCGTGAGGGTTGGCGTGCCCGACTTCGATCTGACCGTCGTCGGCTCCGGCCCCGGGGGCTACGTGGCGGCCATCCACGCCGCCCGGCTGGGGGCGCGGGTGGTGATCCTGGAGGAGGATGCGAACCGGTGGGGCGGGACCTGCCTCAACTGGGGTTGCATCCCGACCAAGGCCCTCATCCACGGGGCCGAGGTGCTGGAGACCGTGCGTCGGGCGGCGGAGTTCGGGGTCCGGGCGGGCGAGCCGGAGGTCGATTGGCCGGCCATGCAGCGCCGGAAGGATGAGGTGGTCCGGGGCCTGCGCCGGGGCGTGCAGGGCCTGCTGGCCGCCAACCGGGTCGAGACCGTAGTGGCCCGGGGACGGCTGCTCCCCGGCGGCTCGGAGGCCGAGCGCCGCGTCGCTGCCGATGGCCGCGAGATCGGGTCCCGGGCGGTCCTCCTCGCCCCTGGCTCGGCTGTGGCCGTGCCCGCGGTGGCCGGGGTGGAGCTGGCGCTCACCAGCGACACGATCCTCGGCCTGGACCGGGTCCCGGATTCTCTGGTGGTGGTCGGCGGCGGCGTGGTGGGGATGGAGTTCGCCACCCTCTTCAACCTGCTGGGGAGCCGGGTGACCGTGGTCGAGATGCTGGACCGGCTGCTGGTTCCCCTCGACCGGGAGGTGGCGGAGCGCTTCCAGCAGCTGATGTCGCGGCGCCGCATCGAGATCCACTTGGGCGCCCGGCTGGAGTCGATCGAGCCCGCGGGCTCCTTCCGACGGGTGCGCTTCAGCGGGGGCGAGGTGGTGGCGGAGGCGGTTCTGGTGGCGACGGGGCGGCGGCCTAACACCGCCGACATGGGCCTGGAGGGCTCGGTCGCTCTGGACCGCGGTGCGATCCGGGTGGACCAACACCTCCGCACCAGCCTGCCCGGTGTCTACGCGATCGGAGACGCGACCGGGATCTCGATGCTCGCTCACACCGCCTCCTACCAGGGCGAGGTGGCGGTGGCCAACGCCCTGGGGGAGAAGCGGATCACCGCGGACTACGGCGTCATCCCCGCCTGCATCTACACTCAGCCGGAGATCGCCTGGGTGGGGCTGGCCGAGGAGCAGGCCCGCGATCAGGGCGAGCAGGTGCGGGTGGGCCGGTTCCCCTTCTCGGCCCTGGGCCGGGCCGCCGTCCTGGGTGAGACCGATGGCCTGGTGAAGCTGGTTGCGTCCTCCGATGGCACCCTGCTCGGGGCAACGATCATGGGTCCGCGAGCCACCGATCTGGTGGCTGAGGTGGCTCTCGCCCTGGGCCTGGGGATCACCGCCGCCGAGCTGGCCAGCGTCGTCCACGCCCACCCGACCCTGCCCGAGGCGGTGGCCGAGGCGGCCCTGGACGTGGCCGGGCGGGCAGTCCACGTGCCGCCTCGCCGCAGGCCGGTCAGCTGAGGGTCTCAGTCCTCGGCCGCGCGCTCGAGGCGCCGCAGTTCGGCCCTAGCCCGCCCCAGCCCCAGGACTGGAGGGCGCACTGTGTCCTCGTCTTCCCCGGGGATGCGGCTGGCCGCCGCCTGCAGCCGGGTCAGCGCCGCCGCCACCTCGTCGATCACCTGTTGCTGCTGGTCGACGAGGCGAATCAGGAAGAGTAGGTCAGCGCCGTTGTGGGTGCCGACCGCGGCCGCACGGCGGCGGATCAGGTTGAGCCTGCGCACGTCACTGGCCCTCACCGGAACCAGGTCCTCCAGTCGCTGGCGTCACGCGGCGGCGGGGGCACCTCGTCGCCGCTCCAGGGGGTCAGCAGTGCCGCCAGCTCCTCAATACGGGCGTCGAGCGCTCCCTCCTGCGGTGCGCGCTCCTTCCCGCCAGCCTCGACCACCGCCCGGGCCGCCTCGACGATGGCGCCCACCGGCGTGGCGCGGTACTGGAGGGGCCGGGCCACCTGGCGTGGGTCGAGGCCCAGGACCTGGGTGACGCGCTTGACTGCCATCAGTCCCACCGGGCGCCCGGACAGGAACCGCCAGATGGTGCACCGGCTGAGCCCGGTTGCCTCGGCCAGGGACCGCACCGGGGCCCGCTGTGCCTCGGAAGTGAGGCGCCAGCGCGCTAGGGCGCGGCGCACGGTCTCCAGGTCCACCTCGTAGTCGTCACCTGCGAGGTGCATGACCACACGGACCGGCCTTCGCGTCTTCACGGAACTAACCGTATCAGCAGCGTCGCGTATTCGGGGCTCGAGCGTAATCCTATCGTAGCGTCTCATGCCGAGATCCTGGTTGAGCCGCCGAGGGCGGGGCTTCGTCGTCCTCCACTATGGAGCATCGCGTGGTCGACAATCTGAACAAACGTTCACCTCGGCGGGAAAAATTTTGTGATAGGTGCCGCTCAGCCTGGCTTCCAGATGCACAGATGTGACAATTGCAGGTCGCAACTGTTGCGCAGTCGTTGCTACGATGGCGGGGTGACGCAGCTGGTGCCGGTGGACGACGCGGCGGCCGCGGTCGGGGTCCACCGAGCGACGGTCTTCCGCTACATCAAGCAGGGGCTGCTCAAGCGGTACAAGGCACCCGGCGTCGACCGCCGCACCTTCGTCGACGTCGATGCCCTGCGCGAGCTGCGCCAGCGCCCCCCGCTGCGCGAGGTCCCGTAGCGATCAGTCGATCCCGAAGGACTCCCGAACCGGGCGGCTGGCCAGCCGCATCAGGACCGGGATGCCGACCAGGATCAGGGACCAGAACGAGGCCACCACCGTCGCCGACAGCCACCCCCACCGCCGCCGCCAGCGAAGCCCGTAGAAGGCCGCCCCGTGCAGGGCGGCGGCCGCGATCCCCAGTCCGAACACCAGGATCCCGTAGAGCAGCAGCACGCTCGGCCGGGCCGAGCTGACGATTCCCTCCTGGGACATCTCGCCCAGCAGCTGGGCGCGGCCGGCGGGGGAGACGAAATGGGCCAGCTCCTGGGTCAGCAGGATCAGGAAGAAGACCGCCCCGCCGGCGTAGATCCAGGGCAGCAGGCCGAGGTCGGCCTCCGCCCTGCGCCTGGGCGATGCTGGCAGGGCTGGGTGCTCGGGCTCCCAGCGCTCTGCCCCGCAGCGCCAGCAGAAGCGATGCTCGGCCTGGAGGCTGGCCCCGCACCTGATGCAGTACCAGGCGCCATCGCCCACGGCCCGATTATCCGCCGCCTCCGGCCCGATCGAGTTTGAGGTTGACAGTTCCTAGATGATGGAGTAGGGTAAGGGTCGAGGCACAACATATCGTATTACTTTTCCACAGTGCCCTCGGCTTCGGCCGCAGGCAGGCGGTGTCGTATGGTTCCGGCTCATGTCTCCGCAGCAACCCCCGGGCCTGCCTGTCGGCCGGCTGGGCGTAAACTCGGCTGTCGTGGCCAGGAAGACCCGGCGTCGTCCTTCCACACGTACCCAGCGGCCGCGGCCGGCGGCGGCGCCGCCTGCCCGCCCTCCGGCGGCACCGACCCGGCCCGCTCCCTCGTACCTACGCGGGGGTGGAAGCGAGGTCATGGTCCGAGCGGTGGAGATGTCGCTGGCCCCGGCTCAGGCGGCTCCCAGCCGCCGGCCACGGCTGGTCCCGGACACCAGGGACCCCTCGATTCCCCTCGACCGGGTGCCATTCTTCACCCGGGACCTGGCCCGGCTGGGGGTGATCGTGGCCTGCATGCTGGCCCTGCTGTTCGTCAGCGCGACCTTCATCATCCCCCGCATCGCCGGCTGACGCCTCGGGCCCCGGGCTCCCCGGCCGTACACTCCAACCGTGCGGGTGATCCTGTTCACCGGCAAGGGCGGGGTAGGCAAGACCTCGGTTGCGGCCGCCACCGCCCTCCGCTGTGCCCGGCTGGGGCAGCGCACGATCGTGCTCAGCACCGATCCCGCCCATTCGCTGGGGGACTCGCTCGACCGGGAGTTGGGCCCCCAGGCTACCCCGGTGGAGCCCAACCTCTGGGCGCACGAGGTCTCCGCCCTGCAGGAGCTGGAGCGCCACTGGCAACGCCTCCACGACTACGCAGTCAGCCTGTTCGCCACCCAGGGGCTGGACGACGTGGTGGCAGAGGAGGTGGCCACCCCTCCGGGGATGGAGGAGATCGCCTCTTTGGTCTGGATCAAGCACTACGCCGAGCGGGGCGAGCACGACGTGATCGTGGTCGACTGCGCCCCCACCGGCGAGACCCTCCAGCTGCTCGCCTTTCCCGACGTGGCTCGCTGGTGGCTGGACAAGGTCTACCCGTGGGAGCGGCGGGCGATGCGTGTGGCGCGGCCGGTGCTCCAGCCCCTGGTCGGGGTGCCGCTGCCGTCGGACGAGGTCTACGCCTCGCTCAAGGACCTGCTCCTCGATCTGGAGGGGATGAAGCGGATCCTGACCGACGCCCGCACCTCCAGCGTCCGCCTGGTGCTGAACCTGGAGAAGATGGTGGTGAAGGAGGCCAAGCGCGCTTTCACCTACCTCAACCTCTTCGGCTACCAGACCGACGCGGTGGTCGTCAACCGGCGTCTGCCCGAGGTCCTGCGGGACGACCTCTTCCGCAAGTGGCGCGCCATCCACCAGCGCTACCAAGACGAGGTGGAGCAGTCCTTCTCGCCGCTCCCGATCCTGCCGGTGCCGCTCTTCGACGAGGAAGTGGTGGGCGAGCGCATGCTGCTGCGCATGGCCGAGGCCCTGTACGGCGATCGCAACCCGGCTGAACACTTCTTCCGCGGCACCTCGCAGCGGGTGGAGCGGACCGGGTCGGAGTACGTCCTGGCGCTCAAGCTGCCGTTCGTCGAGCGCGGTCAGGTCGCCCTGGCCCGCCACGACGGCGACCTCTTCGTGACCGTGGGCGACTACCGGCGCGAGATCGCCTTGCCCCGGGTGCTGGCCGGACGGCAGACCGTGGGGGCGAGCGTCGAGGCCGGCGAGCTGCGGGTGAGGTTCGCCCGATGAACGTCGACGGGCAGCGGTTGGCCGAGCTGGCGGCCCAGATCGGCCGGCGGCTGGACGGGGCGCTGCAAGAGGTGATCCCGCCCGAGGCTCGACGTCACCTCCTTGCTGCCCAGCGGGAGCTGCTCACGGCCGCCTTTCTGATCTACGAGCACCGGATGGCCAAGCCCCCACCGCCGCCCGCCAGGCGCCGCCGCCGGCGCCTGGAGCGGATCGACGTCGAGTAGGCCATGCTGGGCTTTGGTGACCCCGTCGTCTTCCTGATCGGGTCTCTCTTCCTGATCCCCGCCATCGCCGTGGCGGTCCCTGTCCACGAGCTCGGCCACGGCGTCGCCGCCTACCTGGCCGGTGACCCCTCGCCCCGCAACCGGGGTTATCTGGGGCTTCGGCTGCGGCGCTACTTCAACGTCTACGGCATCGTGGCCGCGTTCGTGGCCAATGTCACCTGGGGGAACCCGGTGCCGGTCAACGAGTACCGGCTGGCCGGGGTGGGGCGCAAGCTGATCCACGTCCTCGGCGGCCCGGCTGCCAACCTTCTGGTGGCGGCGGTCCTGGGGGTGGTCCTGAAACTGCTGGTCGCCGCCGGCGCCGAGCCGGTGCTGGCCACCCTGGCCCAGCCGCCCCTGGACGCACTCGCCACCTTGTGCTTCGCGATCTTCTTCCTGAACCTGGCCACCTTCGCGTTCCAGCTCCTGCCGGTGCCCGGCCTGGACGGCTGGCGGGTGGTGGAGGCACTGTTCCGCCACCGGAACCCTCGCTTCTTCTTCGACGTCGCCGCCCGGACCCAGGTGATCTGGATGGTCGCGATCGCGGTCGTGATCCTCTCCCCGTTCCTGCTCCACTTCTCGATCCTGAACCTGGGCGTCGCCATCTTCTTCCAACCCACCTCCAACGCCATCCTCGGGCAGTGCGCTCAGTACGTGGCCCTGCAGCCCTGCCTGCCGTAGGCCGGCTGCTCAACCAGCCCGCCTATCGACGGCTCCAGGAGCGATACCCGCGCCGGCTGATCGCCGACGCCCTGCGGGAGCAGTTGGCCCAGGAGCGCGCTTCCGAGCAAGTGGCCGGGGCGGAGGAGCGCCTGGAGCGGGTCTCGGAGCGGCTGGCGGTCTGGACCGCCCCCCAGCTCCGGCCGGTGCTGAACGGAACCGGGGTGGTACTCCACACCAATCTAGGCCGGGCGCCGCTCTCGGCGGATGCCGCGGAGGCGGCAGCCCGGATCGGTGCCGGCTACAGCAACCTGGAGCTGGACCTGGCCAGCGGCCGGCGGGGGAACCGGGCCGACCTGGTGGCCGGGCTGTTCCGCCGCCTCACCGGTGCGCCGGCGGCGCTGGTGGTCAACAACAACGCGGCAGCGGTCCTGCTCGCCCTCACCGCCCTGGCCCGGGACCGGGAGGTGGTGGTATCGCGAGGGCAGCAGGTCGAGATCGGGGGCTCGTTCCGGATGCCGGACGTGATGCGGCTGTCGGGCGCGGTCATGGTCGAGGTGGGGACCACCAACCGGACCAGAGCCGCCGATTACGAGGCAGCGGTCACCGAGCGGACAGCGGCCCTGCTCTTCGTTCACACCTCGAACTTCCGCCTCACCGGCTTCGTCGAGCAGGCGTCGCTGAGCGAGCTGGCCTCCGTCGCCCGCCGCCACCGTCTGCTGCTCCTGGCCGACCTGGGCAGCGGCGCCATGGAGGCGGTATTTGACGAGCCGGTGGTCCCCGATGCCCTACGCTGGGCGGACCTGGTGACGTTCTCGGGGGACAAGCTCCTGGGCGGCCCTCAGGCCGGGATCGCGCTGGGGGCACCCGAGCCGGTGCGGGCAATGGCCTCCCATCCCCTGGCCCGGGCGCTGCGGGTGGACAAGATGACGCTGGCCGCGCTGGAGGCGACGCTCCGCGAGCGCCTGCTGGGCAGGCCCTCGCCGGTGGCGAGGATGCTGGTGGCTGCACCCGAGGAGCTGCGTCGGCGGGCCGCCTACCTGGTGGTCCGGCTGGCCGAGCGGGGGATCCGCTGCCATCTGCTCGAGGCGGAGTCGGCGGTGGGGGGCGGCTCCGTGCCCGGGCGCGGGCTCCGGAGCTGGCTGGTGGCCCTGGAGGGCCCCGCCTCGGCCCTGGCCGCGACCCTCCGCCGGGGGGAGCCACCGGTGCTGGCCCGGATCGAGCGGGACCTCTGCTGCATCGACGTCCGCACCCTGCTCCCGGCTCAGGACGATCTCCTCCAGGACGCGGTCGAGGCGGCGGTGGCGGCGGTGACTGGGAAGGGCGGGTGACGGGCGCGCCGGAGAGGTTCGTAGTCGGCACTGCCGGCCACATCGACCACGGCAAGTCGAGCCTGATCCGGGCCCTGACCGGCGTCGACCCCGACCGCCTGGAGGAGGAGAAGCGGCGGGGGATGACCATCGATTTGGGCTTCGCCCACCTGGCCCTGCCCGACGGCCGCCTGGTCGGGATCGTAGACGTCCCCGGCCATGCCCGCTTCGTGCGCAACATGCTGGCCGGTGTCCACGGCCTGGACGCGGTCCTGCTGGTGGTGGCCGCCGACGAGGGCGTGATGCAACAGACGGTGGAGCACCTCGAGATCGTGGACCTGATGGAAGTGCGTCGGGGGCTGGCGGTGCTGACCAAGGTGGACCTGGTGGACCCCGAGTGGCTGGAGCTGGTCCGGGAGGAGGTGGCCGAGACCCTGGCCCCGACCTCGCTGGCCGGGGCCGAGATCGTGCCCGTCTCCACCGTCACCAACGAGGGCCTGGACGACGTGGTCCAGGCCCTGGAGCGACTGCTGGACGGGATCCCGCCCCGGCCCGACCTGGGCCGGCCCCGGCTCCCCATCGACCGCGTCTTCACGATCGCCGGCTTCGGCACTGTGGTCACCGGCACCTTGATCGAGGGCGGGCTGGCGGTCGGGGAGGAGGTAGAGCTGCAGCCCTCGGGTCGGCGCACCCGGATCCGGGGCCTCCAGCAACACGGCCGGAGGGTGGACCGGGCCGCCCCCGGCAGCCGGGTGGCCGCCAACCTGGTCGGGATCGAGCCTGACCAGCTCGGTCGGGGCGAGGTCCTGGCGCGTCCGGGGACGCTGGCCGTCACGCGGCGCGTGGATGTCTCGGTCCGAGTCCTCCCGGACAGCCCCCAGCCCCTCCGCCACGATGCCTCGGTCATGCTCCACACCGGGACCGCCGAGGTCCCGGCGCGGGTGATCGTGCTGGGCGCCGAGGCGATCGCGGCCGGGCAGACCGGATGGGCCCAGCTCTATCTTGCCCGGCCGGTGGCGGTTCGCTCCGGCGACCGCTTCGTCCTGCGCCTGCCCAGCCCCGCCGCCACCGTGGCCGGGGGGGTCCTGGCCGACGTCGCCCCCCGGCGCCACCGGCGCCACGACCCCTCGGTCCGGGCGTCGCTGGAGCGCCGCTCGGCGGGAGCGATCCTGCCCGAGGAGCTGCGCAAGTACCCGCGCGGGATCACGGCCACCGCGCTCCTGCGCGCCACCCTGGCCGACGAGGCAGAGCTCTCTCGGCTGGAGGCGCGCCGTGCGGGCGAGTGGCTCTTCGCCCCCGAGGCCTGGGCGGCGCTGGCCGACCGGGCTCAGCGGCTGCTGGAAGAGCACCACCGTGCTCACCCCTTGCGAACGGGGATGCCCCGCGGCGAGCTCCAGAGCCGGCTGGGGCTGGCTCCGGCCGCCTTCGGCCCGGTGCTGGCCGCCCTGACCGAGGAGGGGGTCCTGGTCGAGCGCGGAGGCGAGATCGCCCGGCCTGACCATCGGGTCGAGATCGACCTGGCAACGCCGGGCCCGGCGGCCCGCCTGCTGGAGGTGCTCGGCCGGCGGCCGTTTGCCCCGCCCTCGCTGCCGGAGGCGATGCGGGAGGCGGGGGCGTCGGGCGAGGTGGTCCGGGCGCTGGTGGCGAGCGGGGCGCTGGTCCGGCTCTCGGACGAGGTGGTGTTCACCCAAGCCGCCTACCGGGCGGCCCTGGACCTGGTCCGGGAGCTGGCCGAGCGGGACGGCTTCGTGACCGTGGCCGGCCTCAGGGACCGGATGGGTGCCAGCCGGCGCCCAGTGCTCGCCCTGCTCGAGCACCTGGACGCCCAGCGGATCACCCGTCGGGTCGGCGACCAGCGCGTGCTGCTGCGGTGAGGGTCTCGGCCGGACCGAGTAGGATGGTGGCTCCGTTCTGGATCGGGCACATGGAGAGGTTGGCCGATGCGCATCGGAGTCCTGACCGGGGGCGGTGATGCCCCGGGCCTGAACGCAGCCATTCGCGCGGTGGCCAGGCGCGCGTTCCAGCTCGGCCACCAGGTCAGCGGGGTCAAGAACGGTTGGGCCGGGGCGCTGGCCGGGGACATGATCGACCTCGAACCCCGCGACGTGCGCGGGATTCTCCCCCTGGGCGGCACCATCCTCGGCACCTCCCGCACCAACCCGTTGAAGGAGCCGGACGGGGTTCCGCGGGTGGTGCGCTGCCTCCAGCGCTTTGGGGTGGACGGTCTGGTGGCGATCGGCGGGGACGACACCCTGTCGGTGGCGGCCAGGCTGCACGAGGTCCCCTACCCGGTGGTCGGGGTGCCCAAGACGATCGACAACGACCTCGCCGGGACCGAGTTCTGCATCGGCTTCGACACCGCGGTTGGGATCGTGGTTGAGGCGCTCGACCGGCTGCACACCACCGCCTCCGCCCATCACCGGGTGATGGTGGTCGAGGTGATGGGCCGTGACACCGGATGGGTGGCCATGGCCGGGGGCCTGGCCGGGGGTGCCGACCTGGTCCTGATCCCGGAGTTCGAGGTCAGCCTGGAGGAGGTAGTCCGACACCTCCATCGCCGTCGCGGCGAGGGCAAGGACTTCAGCATCATCGTCGTCGCCGAGGGGGTCCACCTGCCCGGCCTGGACCTTGGCGACGGCGGTCCCGCTGACGCTTTCGGCCACGTCCAGCTGGCCCGGCGCGGCGTCGGCGACGCATTGTCCCGCTACATCGAGCAGGAGACCGGGTTCGAGACCAGGGTGACGGTGCTCGGCCACCTGCAGCGCGGCGGCAGCCCGTCGGCCCTGGACCGGATCTGGGCGACGCGGCTGGGGGTGGCGGCGGTCGACCTCCTGGTCGGGGGCGAGACCGGGGTGGCCCCGGTGCGCCGCGACGGCGGGGTCTGCGTGGTGCCGCTGTCCGATCTGGTCGCAGGGCAGCGGCGGGTGCCGCGCGAGCTCTACGAGCTGGCCCGGGTCTTCGGCTGAGAGCGGAAACCGGGGCCGGGCAGGAGCCGTTGCCTCGCCTGCTCCCCGCCAGCGAATCCTGGCCGGACACCACCCGAGACCTGGTGCTACCGAAGACTGCCGCCGGGCGGTCGGGCCCGGACCGGGAAGCCGGGTCGAGCGCAGGTGGAATGGGCGGCAGCAGCTGGTAGCTGGCGCGGGCGACCTGGGGCATGGTCTCCGCTTCTGGCGCATCGAGCTGAAGGCCCGGATCGATGCCTTTCGGCAGCTGGCCGATGGGCTCGTGAGGCCGGCCAGGCGCTGAAGACCCAGTTTGGAGCTTGGCGGCCCGGTCATCGGCTGCCGGTGCCGACCAGGGAAAGGGCCGGCCCCTTCGGGTCAGCCCTCCTCATGCATCGGTTGGGTTCGTGACGACTCTCACTCCGTACACGGAGCGGCTTCTCAGGCGGCACCAAAATGCGCTTCACGGGTGCGACCCACAAGCGGGGCCTCGACAACGCGCTGACCGCCCTCGCATACCGTCTTACCCGCTGCGCACTCCGGCAGCGGAACCGGGCAATGGCATGGGGCTAGTAACTGTTGGCGGTTGAACCTATGGTAATATGTAGGGATGAACTTGAAAGACTGGGCGCGGCAACAAGGCGTTCATCCCATGACTGCCTACCGCTGGTTCCGGGAAGGCAAACTCCCAGTTCCCGCGCGCCGCGCCGGCCGGCTGATCCTGGTGGACCAGCCAACGGTCAGTGCCGTTCCAGAGATCACGGCCGTGGATGCCCGCGTGTCCTCCGCTGACCAGCGCGCGGATCTGGACCGACAGGTTGCTCGGGTGAGCGCATGGGCGGCAGCCCAGAGCTGGGCGGTGGGCCGCGTGGTGACCGAGGTCGGCTTTTGCGCTGAACGGCAAGCGCCGCAAGTTCCTGGCCCTCCTGCGCGACAATTCGGCGACCACGATCGGAGTGGAGCACCGCGACCGGTTCGCCCGCTTGGGTGCGGAGTATGTCGAGGCTGCGATGTCGGCGCAGGGCCGCCGGTTGCTGGTTGTGGACCCATCGGAGGTGGATGACGATCTGGTGTGGGACGTGACCGAGATCCTGACCAGCCTCTGCGCTCGCCTCTCCGGATGGCGAGCGGCTGCCAACCGAGCGGCCAAGGCCATCGCAGCGGCCACCGGGAAGGACCCGTGAAGCTGCAGCAGGCCGGGTCCCCACGCAGCCCGCTTCGTGGGGTGCCCCAGGCCTACCGGTACGCGCTCGATCCCACCCCGGCCCAAGAGCGGAGGCTCCGCTCCCATGCCGGGGCGGCGCGCTACGCCTGGAACTGGGGTCTGGCCTGGGTGAAGGCGCGGTACGCAGCCGAGAAGAAGTGGTACTCAGCGGAAGAACTCCATCGGCTGTGGAACGCGGAGAAGAAGCGCAACCCCGAGTTGGCCTGGTGGCAGGAGAACTCCAAGTGCGTCTACCAGGAGGCCTTCAGGAACCTGGACCGAGCGCTCCACGACTTCCTGAAGTCCAAGACGGGAGAACGGAAGGGGCGCCGGCTGGGCTTCCCCCGGCACAAGAAGAAGGGCCGGTGCCGGGATTCCTGCCGCTTCAGCACCGGGGTGATGCGCTGTTTGGGCTCGACGGTCACGCTGCCC
>CADDZO010000098.1 GCA_902812395.1 bacterium
AGGCCCTCGTAGTAGTTGTCGTTGTCCTTGACCAGATCCGGGTTGTAGCCCGGCGCCTTGTTCAGATCTTCGCGCGTGCGGTTGATCCGCACGTTCTCCTCGCCGACCGACTGGACCGCGTCCACCACCTGCGGCGCCCCCCAGCCGTCTCCGTGGCCGGCCAGGGCCTGACGACCGGCAGCGTCGAGCTGGCCGAGCAGAGCCCGGGGCAGGCTGTCGCCGACGGCCGGGATCCCGCGCTCCACGGTCGTCACGTAGCCGTGGGGGTCCACCACCAGCAGCACCGAGGAGGTCAGGTCGCCGCCGCCGACGGGGACGCCGAAGGGCCGCCAGAGGGCGGCCAGCTGAGCGGCATCCCCGGTGGCGAACGTCCATCTGGCCCCGATCGCGGCCGCGTATCCGCGCAGGACCGCCGGTGTGTCACCCGGATCGGTGGTGGCCTCGACCAGCCGGACCGATCCCGGCAGCTCCCGGGCCAGCTGCCAGAAGAGGCCGGTGTAGAGCGGGCAGGCGGTCCGGCAGCCGGTATTGAAGGCGGCCAGGACCGCGGTATGGCCGGCGATGCTGGCGCTGGTGAAGGGCCGACCCCGCTGGTCCACCAGCTGGAATGCCGGCAACCTGGGGAGGGCGCCCTGGAGCTCGCGCAGGCCCAGGCTGACCTGCTGGTTGCCGACGTACAGCCCCTCTGGGACCGGCCTGCCGGAGGCCACCGCCACCAGGACCGGCGTCAGCTGGCCAGCCGTCACCTGGACCTGCCCGGCCAGGACCCTGTCCTCCACCCGCACACCGCCGTAGGTGCCCGCGGGCACGCTCGCCTCGAGCACTACAGCCGTGTCGGGCGCAGCCGGCACCGCCCGGGCACCGAAGCCACCCAGCTCGAGCCAGGCCGAGCCCGAACGCAGGGCCGCGCTCGAGGCAGGGACCCGCCCCGGGCCGTGGGCGGAGAACAGCAGCAGGACCTGTCCCTCTGGGGCGGCGCGGCCAGGACCGCAGGCGACCAGCAGCGCCGCCACCGCCACCAGCGCCGCCATGACCCTCAGGGGCAAGCCCACCGTCGCCATCCCCCTGCCATACTATGGCGCCGTCGGGCGCCCATATCAGCTGGGCAGGCGGACCAGGGTGGGATGGGCGGTGCTGAGCTGGCCGATCTCCGTCAGAGGCCAGACCCGGAAGACGACCTCGGCCTCGATGTCGCTCCGCGGCACCGGCCCGAAGAAACGGGAGTCGAGCGAGACGTTGCGGTTGTCGCCCATGACGAAGTAGTCGTGCGGGCCGAGCACGATCGAGCTGGCGGAGAGCGGGTAGTCGTTCCGCTCCACCCAGGGCGGCTCGTCGCTCAGGTAGGGCTCGCGCAGCAGCTCGCCGTCGATGTAGACCCGGCCGTCCCGAATGGACAGGCGGTCGCCGGGGACGGCGATGATTCGCTTGACCAGGTTCTGGCTGGGGTCGAGCGGGTTCTTGACGATGACGATCTCCCCCGGCTCGGGCTTGCCGAACCAGAAGGGCACCGGGGTGGAGATCAAGTAGTCGCCGTTGTGGAGGTCCGGGAACATGGAGTCGCCGTCCACTCGTACGGGCTGCAGCACCAGGTGGACCAGCAGGTAGACCACCAGCGCGAGCAGGAGGACCTGGCCGATCTCGATGACCAGACCTCTGATGCGACGGAACGTCGGTTCGGAGAGCGTTTCCTTCGTGGCCAGAGGCCCCCAGTCTACGCACCCGGCCCCCCGGCGATGCCCGATGATCGGGTGGATGAAACCGGAGGAGGCGCGGGCCCGCTGCTGGGCGGCAGTGGACGCCCGCTGGGAGGACGAGCTCGAATTCCTGTGCCAGCTGGTGCGGCGTCCCAGCCTGCGCGGCCAGACCAACCTGGTCCAACGCCACATCGCCGAGCGGCTGCGGGCGCATGGCCTCGAGGTCCACGAGGTGGGCATCGACGCCGGTCGCCTCCACCGACTGCGCGGCTTCTCGCCGGTGGACTGGTCCTACGCCGGCCTGCTCGAGGTGGTCGGGGTGCGCCGCGGCCGGGGCTGCGGTCGCTCCCTGGTCCTCAACGGGCACGTGGACGTGGTCAGTCCGGAGCCGGTGGGTCATTGGAGCCACGACCCCTGGGGAGCGGAGATCTGCGAAGGACGGATGTACGGCCGCGGCGCCGGCGACATGAAGGCCGGGATCGCGGCCATGGTGGCGGCCCTGGAGGCGGTCGAGGCCAGCGGCCTGGAGCTGGCGGGAGACGTGGTCCTGCAGACGGTGATCGACGAGGAGTGCTCGGGCAACGGGACCCTGGCGCTGCTTGCCGAGGGCTGGAGGGGAGACGCCGCGGTCGTGCCCGAGCCGATGGGTCTGACCCTGGTCAGCGCCCACCCGGGCGTGCTCTGGTGCCGGATCGAGGTCAGCGGCCGCGGCGCCCACGCCCAGTCCGCCTCGACCGCGGTCAACCCGATCGACAAGGCCTACCTGCTGGTGGGGGCGCTGCGCCAGCTGGAGGCAGAGTGGAACCGTCCCGACCGCCTCCACCCGGCCTTGGCCAGTCTGGAGCACCCGATCAACTTCAACCTCGGCACCATCCACTGCGGCGACTGGCCCTCGACCTCGCCCGAGCTGTGCGTGGCCGAGATGCGGCTAGCCTTCCAGCCCGGGGAGGAGGTCGGCTGGGTGCAGCAGACGGTGCGGGAGCGGGTGGCCGCGGCCGCCGACGCCGACGCCTGGCTGCGCCAGCACCCACCCCGGGTGTCGTTCGTGGGCTTCCACGCCGAGGGCTGCGCCTACGACCTCGACACCGAGATCGCGGGCGTGGTGCGCTCCAACCACCAGGCTCTGGTCGGCCGTCCTCCGGACGTCCGGCCGATCGCGGCCACCGTCGACAACCGGCTGTTCGAGCTCACGTTCGGCATCCCCAATATCTGCTACGGACCGGTGGCGGGGCAATTGCACGCACCCGACGAATGGGTCGACCTGGAGAGCTTGAGGACCACCACCAAGGTGCTGGCCGGAACCCTGGTGGAGTGGTGCGGCCTGGCCTGACCGGGCACGACGCCGGCAACTCGCATCTCACCTGGAGCTGGCCCCCGGCCACTGGCGGGAAGGCCCGAAAAGGGGGGAGCCGGCCTCGAGGCCGGCTCCCGAGGGAGGAAGAGGGAGGGATGTGTTCTAGTCTCTACGGTGTCGGACCCGCCCGACACCCATAGAGTAGAACGGACGAGGCCCGTCGCCTGTTCCCTTCCCTGGGCTCGGCTTTCAGCCCTCGGGATACTGGCCCAGCGTGACGGTCAAGGTGGCCACGCGCCCGACGGGGCCGTCGGCCTCGACGGTCACCGGGACCGCTTGACCGGGCCTGAGGCCGGCCAGCACCTCAGCCAGCGCCTCGGCCGAGGGGGTGGGCTGGCCGTCGACCGACGTGATCACATCGTAGGGTCGCATCCCAGCCCGTTCCGCCGGTCCGCCGGGGCTGACGCTGAGCACCAGCGCCCCCTGCCCCTCGGCGGTGGCGGCGGTGACGCCCAGATCGGCCCGATGGGAGCTGACCACCCGGCCGTAACGGACGATCTGGGTGGCGATGTCGCGCACCACGTTGCTCGGGATCGCGAACCCGATCCCCGGCCCGCTACCCAGATCGGGGTCGGTCGCATCCGCGGTGGGCATCCCCACCACCTCACCCCAGAGGTCGGCCAGGGCCCCCCCGCTGTTGCCCGGGTTCACCGCAGCGCTGGTCTGGATCATGTCCGGCAGGACCGCCCCGGATTCCTCCACCGTGCGGCCCAGCGCGCTGACGATGCCCTCGGTCACGCTGCTCTGCACCCCGAGCGGGTTGCCGATGGCCACCACCAGATCACCGACCTGGAGCTGGGAGGAGTCGCCGAACGTGGCCGGATGCAACGAGCCCGCCCGGACCCGGATGACGGCCAGGTCGTCGGCCGAGAACGATCCCACCAACCGAGCTCGATAGCGTCGGCCACTGGCCAGGGTAACCTCGATCGCACCCCCACCCTCGACCACGTGAGCGTTGGTCACGATGTCGCCCTGGGAGTCGAAGATCACTCCGGAGCCGAAGCCGGTCCGGGTGTCTATCCTGACGACCGAGGGCGCCACCTCTTGGACCACCTGCACCACGCCCTGCTGGAACGCCAGCGCCGCTGAGGGAGCCGCCTGGGGACCCGGGGACAGGGCCTGGCTGCCGGACTCGGGGTGGCTGGTCCGGGGAGTGGAACCGGAGCAGCTGGCCGCCAGCACTGCCACCGCCAGCAGCGACAGCGCCGGGGCGCCGTCCCAACGCACGGGCCAACGTTAGGGGGTCCCGCTGAAGCGCCACTAAAGGCCCACGAGCGCCGTTAGTACTGCTTTAGCCCCATGTGCGAGAGTGGTGGCAAGATGCGTGTGTCGATGTGCATGGCACCCGCCGACCCCCACCAGCGGCGCGGGCGTTGTATGAGTTGTGATGAGCTGGCATCCACGGGAGACGAGCCGGCGGTGAGGGAGGTCGGCGTTGGCCGGCTCGGGCCGGGGTGGCGTCGGTGAACCGGTCCAGCCGCTCGCTGCTGACCGCCTTCGTGCTGGTCCTGGGCACCGGGGTGATCCTGGCCTGGTTGCTCTACCGGCAGAACGCGCCTCCGACCTGGAGCTACTCTCAGCTGCTGCGGGAGGCCAAGCAGGGCCAGGTCCGCTCGGTGGAGCTGAGCAGCAACCAGGCCCTGGTCACCGACCGCAAGGGCAACCAGTATCAGGTCAACCTGCCGTCCGCCGGCACCGGGCTGGCCAACACGCTCACCGCCGACGGGGTCCAGGTCAGCTACCAGAGCCAGAGCACGGCCGGCACCCTGTTCTCCCTGCTCCTCCCCTACCTCCTGATCGCGGCCCTGGTGGGCGGGGTCATGTACTTCGCCCTCCGTCAGACCCAGGGGACCAACAACCAGGTGATGTCGTTCGGGCGCAGCCGAGCCCGGATGATCACCGGGGACAAGCCCCAGGTCACCTTCGCCGACGTGGCCGGGGTGGAGGAGGCCAAGCAGGAGCTGACCGAGATCGTCGAGTTCCTGAAGTATCCGGAGAAGTTCGTCGCCCTGGGGGCCAAGATCCCCAAAGGGGTGCTGATGGTGGGGCCACCCGGGACCGGCAAGACCTTGCTCTCCAAGGCGGTGGCAGGCGAGGCCGGAGTGCCCTTCTTCAGCATCTCTGGCTCCGAGTTCGTGGAGATGTTCGTGGGCGTGGGCGCCTCCCGGGTCCGTGACCTCTTCGACCAGGCCAAGCGCAACAGCCCCTGCATCGTGTTCGTGGATGAGATCGATGCCGTCGGCCGCCAGCGGGGGGCCGGCCTGGGCGGCGGCCACGACGAGCGGGAGCAGACCCTGAACCAGCTCCTGGTCGAGATGGACGGCTTCGACACCAACACCCACGTGATCGTGATCGCGGCCACCAACCGGCCCGACGTCCTGGACCCGGCCCTGCTCCGGCCCGGCCGTTTCGACCGCCACGTGACCCTGGACCGTCCCGACATCAGGGGCCGGCGGGCGGTCCTGGACGTGCACTGCCGCAACAAGCCGCTGGACTCGACCGTGGACCTGGACGTGCTCGCCCGCCAGACCCCCGGCTTCTCCGGGGCCGACCTGGCCAACCTGATCAACGAGGCCGCCATCCTGGCCGCCCGGGCCAACCGCAAGGTGATCGGGATGGAGGAGCTGGAGGAGGCCATTGCCCGCGTGGTGGCAGGGCCGGAGCGCAAGAGCCGGCGAATCTCGGACAAGGAGAAGGAGGTCATCGCCTACCACGAGGCCGGCCATGCGCTGGTAATGAAGGCGCTGCCGCTCTGCGATGCCGTCCACAAGGTGTCGATCATCAGCCGGGGCATGGCCCTGGGCTGGACCCTGTCGTTGCCCGAGGAGGACCGCTACCTGGCCAGTAAGGAGGAGCTGCTCCAGAAGATCGCCGGGATGATGGGGGGCCGCGCCGCCGAGGCGGTGGTGTTCGGCGACGTCACCAGCGGGGCCGAGGACGACATCCAGCGCGCCACCCGGCTGGCCCGGCGGATGGTCACCCAGTGGGGGATGAGCGAGCGGCTGGGCACGGTCCAGATGGGGCACAAGGAGGAGCTGGTCTTTCTGGGCCGCGACCTGGGCGAGCAGCGCAACTACTCGGAAGAGGTGGCGGCGCTGATCGACGAGGAGGTGAAGACCATCGTCAACGGCGCCTACGAGAACGCCCGGCGCATCCTGCGTGCGCAGCGGGCGGTCATGGACGCCGTGGTCGATCGACTGAAGCAGGCGGAGACGATCGATGCCGCCGAGCTGGACGAGATCGTCGCCGCCGCCTCGGTCTCTTCCCAGGCTCGTCCGATCGCTTGAGGTCGGCTTCAGCCCGGCTTTAGCAGATTGCTCGAGACTGAGACGGCGATGTGCCAGGGCCTGGCACCGACGGGGAGAAGATGAGGGTTCTGCTGGTCGAGGACGATCACCGCCTGGCCGCCAGCCTGCGCCGAGGGCTGGAGGAGGCCGGTTTCGCCGTAGACACCGCCTACGACGGGGAGGAGGCGCTGTCGTCGGCCACCGGCACCCCCTTCGACTTGATCGTGCTGGACGTGATGTTGCCCCGACTGGACGGTCTTGAGGTGAGCCGCCGGCTGCGGCAGCAGAGGGTCCATGTCCCGATCCTGATGTTGACCGCCCGCGACTCGGTCGACGACCGGGTGCGAGGGCTGGAGGCGGGAGCCGACGACTATCTGGTCAAGCCCTTCGCGCTGCGCGAGCTGGTGGCGCGCATGAACGCGTTGCTCCGCCGCCACATTCCCGATCGGACCTCGGTGCTTCGCTCCGGCCCGGTTCTGCTCGACGTCGGCAAGCACGAGCTGCGGGTGAACGACCAGGTGGTGGGTTTGACCGCCAAGGAGTTCGCGATCCTCGAGTACTTCATGCTCAACCAGGGGCGGCTGCTCACCCGGAACCAGATCATCGAGCACGTGTGGAACTACGACTTCGACGGTGGCCACAACCTGATCGAGGTCTACGTCGGCCGGCTGCGGCGCAAGCTGACCGGCGCCGGCGCCGACGATCCCTTCGTGACCGTCCGCGGCTACGGCTACCGCTTCGAAGCCCTGGCCTGAGGGGCCCAGGTGCGACCGCGCCTCAAGACCCGGCAGCGCCTGACCTTGCTGGCGGTGGCCATGCTCGCCGCTGGAGTGGCGGTCAGCGCCGGCCTGGTCTACGCCTCGCTGACCGCGACCGTCGACGCCGACGCCGACGAGTCGCTGGTGGCCGAGGCCGGCCAGCTGGCCCCCACCCTGATCGACGAGGGGGGGCGGGTGATCAGCACCCAGGGCGCCCTTCCCCGGGAGACGCCCAGTGGGGCAGCGGTGGCGGTGGCCGTGATGGGGCCGACGGGCCCGATGCTCGACAGCTCCCTGCAGCCGCTCGACCCCAGCCTCTTGGCCCGCGTCTACCGTCAGGTCGTGCGGCACCGGGCGCCGGTATGGATCACGGTGACCACGGCAGGTGTCCCCCACCGCGTCTACGCCGAGCCGCTCCCCGAGCTGGGTCCGGGCATGGTCCTGATCCTGTCCCGGTCCCTGCAGGAGACCCAGACCGATCTGGCCCAGGCGCTCCTGCTGCTCATCGTGCTGGGCGCGGTGGTCACCGCAGGGGGCGGCCTTCTGGTCTACTGGGTGACCGGCCGGGCGCTGCGCCCGGTTCGCACCATCGCCCAAGTGGCCCGCACCCTGGGCGAGCAGGATCTCCATCGCCGGGTCGAGATCAGCGTCGCCGACGACGAGATGGGCCAGTTGGTGGACACCTTCAACGGCATGCTGGCCCGCCTGGAGGCCGCTTTTGAGGCCCTCAAGCGCTTCACCGCCGACGCCTCGCATGAGCTGCGGGCGCCCCTGATGCTGATGCAGACCGAGATCGACGTGGCCCTGAGCCGAGGGCGGCATGCGGCCGAATACGAGCGCACGCTGAGATCGGTTCGAGAGGAGGTCGCCCACGTGACCCGGCTCTCCGAGCAGCTGCTAATGCTGGCCCGGGCAGACGCCGGCCAGCTCCGCCCCGAGCTGGAGGCGGTGGACGTGGCCGATTTGGTCCACGAGACCGCCGCTCGCTGGCAGGCGGCGGCCGCGCGCTTTCAGGTCGAGATCGAGGTGGCGGCCCCCGACCAGGGAACGGTCCCGGCCGACGCCTCCCTCGTCCGGCGGATCCTGGACAACTTGCTCGACAACGCCATCCGCCACAGCCCCACCGGTGGACGCGTGAAGCTGCGCGCCGAGACCGGCGCAGGCGAGTGGGTGATCCGCGTCTCGGACCAGGGCCCGGGCATCCCGCCCGACCAGGCCGCCGCCATCTTCAACCGCTTCACCCGGCTGGACCAGGCGAGGAGCCCCGGGCACGGCGGAGCCGGACTGGGCCTGGCACTGAGCCTCGCCATCGCCCGTGCCCACGGGGGGGATCTTCGTCTCGCCACCAACGGCGGGCCGGGCGCGGTCTTCGAGCTGCGCCTGCCCGGGCCCGGGGCGGAGGCGACGGTGTCCACCTCGGCGGATGGGCAATCGGGGGACAAGGAGCCGGATGGAGCCGGAGCTGACGTTTGAGCTCGGGCGGCACATCGCTCCAGGGCGGCTTGGAGCGCAACCGGGTTGCCGGCCGACTGCCCGTCGGCGGCGAACTCAGCCGTAGATGAAGCCGATCAGGGGGACCTGGCCGGGACGGACGATGCGCTGGTCGATCACGCCGATCCCGATGTAGTTCATCTCCGAGACCAGCCAGGAGCCGTCCGGGTAGACCGCGTCGACCACTGCCACGTGGCCGTAGGCGGGGCTCTCCCAGCTGACCATGATCGCTCCCAGCCGGGGCGTCGACCCCACTGACCAGCCGTGGGCGATGGCGCTCTCGTACCAGGTGTAGGCATCCCCCTGCCAGGGCACGTGGATGCGAGTCCACACGTACCAGGTGCACTGCCCCCAGGGGAAGGGATCGCCGGCCGAGCTCCCGATCGGGCCGCCGATGCGGATGTCGGGCTGCCCCTGCCAGCTCGCACCCGACCTGCTCTCGCCATTGGTGATGAACTGGAGCCCATGGCCTCCCGGCAGCACCAGCACCTGCCCTGCCACCACCGTCGTCCGTGACAGCTGGTTGAAGTCAACGATCACCTGCGGCTGGACGTGGAACGCGGCGGCCAGCGATCGGAGCGTGTCGCCCCGTTTGACCACCACCACCACGCCCGGGACCGGGGGTAACCAAAGGTGCTGTCCCTCGCTGGGCTCGCCGGTCGTCCCCAGCCACGGGTTGGACCACCGGATCCTCATCCGCCGTCAGGTGGTACCGACTGGCGATCATCTCCACGGTGTCGCCCTCCGAGACCACGTACTGGATGGGGTCCCGGGGGACATCGGGGGCGGCGGGCAGGTCGATCGGCTTGACGATGGTGGCTCCCTGATCAAGCTGCAGGGTTCCGACCTCGCCGCCCTGCTCGTAGGTGACACCGGCGCCGCTCTGGCTGCGCAGGGCGGCCGGCAGGGCTCGTCCGGTCGACGTGTAGCCGGCCAGGCCGACGCAGAGAAGAAGAACGAACAGATGGGCGGCGTAGCGGTATCCCATGCCCACCCCAAGCCGGGCTCGCAACCTGGCCGTGAACGGCCGCGGAGCAGGTGGGGGCGCGACCCACGCGACCGCATATCGCGGCGGTGCCACCGAGCCGCACCCGAATCCGAACTCCCGTACAGCAAGCGGTTCCTACCGTTGCGGGTCAGTGAGCATTAGCCAGCCGACCCGCAGCCACCGGTTGCCCGGTGGCGGTCCCGGTCTTACCCGCTTGCGCGGTGCCGGGTTCCTGCTTGGGGTCCCCACGAAGCCTGCTTCGTGGGGTCCCCTCCTGCTTCATCGCCGTGTGCCCAGCACTGCTGGGTCTTACCTCGGCTCCACAGGCTCCTCTGCCACTGACGGCGAGCTCGAGAAGGTTCTTCGCAGCGTTCACGTCCCGATCGATGACCAGGCCGCAGCCTTCGCAGCGGAAGGTGCGCTCGGCCAGCCTTGGCTTTCACTGTCCCGCAGCCAGAGCACGTCTTGGAACTGGGGAAGAACCGCTCGGCAACCAACAGCCGGCCACCGCCCAGACGGTCTTGGAGCCGAGCTGGTGCCGCACGGTCCCGAAGGACTGGTCGGCTCCGGGCCAGCCTCCGGTTACGGAGCATCCCGACCACGTTCAGGTCCTCGACCACCACCGTCTCATATCGAGTCCTCAGGTCGTGGCCTTGTGCACGGCATCGAGACGGCAGTTGGCGATCCGGGCATGATACGCGCCAGCCGCCGCGCGCTCTTCCTGCGGTTGGCAGAGCCGGTCTTTTTGCGGGAATGGGCGCGCGAGGCTCGGCAGAGGCGCCGCAGCGCAGCCCGAAGCGGCTTGGGACCAGGGAACCTGATCACCTTGCCTTGGTGGTCCACCGCCATGATCAGGGAAGCGATCCCGAGATCGATGCCGACCGCCGTCCGGGGCCGCCGATGATGATCCGGGACCTCACGCTCCACCTCCACGGTGAAGGACACGAACCACCGCTGGGCGGTCCGCGACACGGTGGCAGAGAGGATCCTGGCCTTCCCCTCCGCGATCTTGCCCGCCAACGCCTGGGTGGACTCGTGGGTGCGGATGGTCCCCAGCCGGGGCAGCGTGACCGTCGAGCCCGAGCAGCGCATCACCCCGGTGCTGAAGCGACAGGAATCCCGGCACCGGCCCTTCTTCTTGGAGCGAGGGAAGCCCAGCCGGCGTCCCTTCCGCAGCCCCTTCTTGGACTTCGAGAAGTCCCCCAGCGCCCGGTCCAGGTTCCTGAAGGCCTCCTGGTAGACGCACTTGGAGTTCTCACTCCACCAGGCCAACTCAGGGTTGCGCTTCTTCTCCGCGTTCCAGAGCCGATGGAGCTCCTCGGCCGAGTACCACTTCTTCTCGGCTGCGTACCGCGCCTTCACCCGGGCCAGACCCCAGTTCCAGGCGTAGCGCGCCGCTCCGACATGGGAGCGGAGCCTCCGCTCTTGGGTCGGGGTGGGATCGAGCGCGTACCGGTAGGCCTGGGGCACCCCACGAAGCGGGCTGCGTGGGGACCCGGCCTGCTGCAGCTTCACGGGTTCTCCCCGGTGGCCACCGCGATGGCCTTGGCCGCTCGGTTGGCAGCCGCTCGCCGTCCGGAGAGGCGAGCGCAGAGGCTGGTCAGGATCTCGGTCACGTCCCACACCAGATCGTCGTCCACCTCGACGGGGTCCACAACCAGCAACCGGCGGCTCTGTGCCGCCAGCGCAGCCTCAACCTCCTCCGCGCCCAAGCGGGCGAACCGGTCGCGGTGCTCCACTACGATCGTGGTCGCCAAGCTCTGGGCTGCCGCCCATGCGCTCACCCGAGCAACCTGTCGGTCCAGGTCGGACCTCTGGTCAGCGGACGACACGCGGGCATACACGGCCGTGATCCCTGGAACGGCACTGACCGGTGGCTGGTCCACCAGGATCAGCCGGCCGGCGCGGTGCGCGGGAACTGGGAGTTTGCCTTCCCGGAACCAGCGGTAGGCAGTCATGGGATGAACTCCTTGTTGCCGCGCCCAATCCTTCCAGATCACCCCTACATACTACCATAGGTTCAAATGCCAACAGTTACCGACCCCCCAATGCGGCGTCGCCGCCGGCTACGCGCGGCGAAGCCTCGCAATCCCATCCGTGCGGTGTCAATCCCCGTCGGGCGACGTCCGGCGACTGCTCACCTCGGCATTTGGGCAGACCGGGACTTCCGCGCTTCACGGCTAGAAGAGGTCCTGAGGTGCAACGAGGTGGTCGGGTCGTCATGAACCCCACGGCTAAAGCCGGGGGCTTGTCCCTGGCGCTACGGCCCAGTGGCCGTATCCGAGACCATCGGCTGCATGACGACAGCCCTGGCGCGGATAACCCGCGCCGCGTTGTGGTCGGCAGGCGCAGCGCACCCACACGAGACACATCTGAAGTTGGCCTGGGAGTGGCGGTTGGCCTTGTCGACCGCCCCGCACTCCAGGCAAGTGCGGGTGGTGTTGCCAGGATCGACCAGGACTACGGGTACTCCCGCGCACTGGCCTTCTGTCCGAAGGCCCAGTTAGCGTGCCGCGCCCGCTGCCGACCACGAACCGTGCCCCGCTCACGGATGCCGAGGAGGTCTTCCAGGGCGATCCTGCGCCAGGTGCCTTTCGCCTTGGCGACGACACGCTTGGCGATGCAGTGGTTGGTATCAGTCTGGAACCGACGCTGACGGCCGGAGATCTGACGGAGCTTCCGACGGCAGGCTTTGGTGCCCTTGCGTTGGAGGTTGCGGCGGCGGTGAGAGGAGATACGCCGCTTGACCTCGACTTGCTCGCCACCGAAGGATTCGCCGTCCGAGTCGGTGGCGAGATTGACAATTCCCAGATCGACACCAAGGAAGTCCTGGATCTCCCCGGCGGCAGCCTCCGGGGCGTCCACGGTGCAGTACAGGTAGAACACGTTGCGGCCCAGGATCAGGTCCGCCTGTCCTCGGATTCGGTCCATGCGCGCCCGCTGGTACTCGCCCAAGC
>CADDZO010000099.1 GCA_902812395.1 bacterium
ATCCACGGCGCTCGATCTGCGGCCGAGCTGTGCTCGGAGTGGGATGGGGACGAGGTGCGGTGGGCGACCGAGGACGGCTCCCGAGGGGTGCGTGGGCCGGTGCTCGCCGCCGTGCCCGAGGAGCCCGGCCAGGTCCTGGCCTGCGGCCCCAACCCGATGCTCGCGGCCCTCGCCCGGCGCTGGCCCGAGGCCCAGGTCTCGGTCGAGACGTACATGGGTTGCGGCACCGGCGTCTGTCTCGGCTGCGCGGTGCCCCGGACATCTGGCGGCTATGACCGGGCCTGCACGGAAGGCCCCGTCTACCGTGCCGACAGCGTGGTCTGGGATCGGCTGCCCTCACCTCTACCCACTGCTGTGCCACCTCATGAAGGCTATTCTTGCGCCGGTGACTGATTGGCCGTGCGACTGACCCACCTCAAGGTCGAGAACTCCAAGGCTTGTCGCCAGGTAGACCTGGAGCTGGCCCCGCTGACGGTGCTGATCGGCGCCAACAATGCGGGGAAGTCTAGTGGCGCAAATCCTGGCCACGTTCGCCACCCTGGGCGTCCAGCTCATCTGCACCACCCAGAGCGACCATCTCCTGATGTCTCTTTTGAGTCTCGTCCTTGAGGGCCAGATCTCCCCAGGATCGCTGGCCGTGTACTCCCTCCACGACGGCTCGGCAGATCGATTGGCGGTCGACGAGCGTGGTCAGATCGAAGGTGGCCTCCGTGGGTTCTTCGAGGCCAACGAGGAACAGCTGCGTCGCCACATCGAGCTGCTCAAGAGCCGTGAGCCACTGCGTGATCGACGAATGTGTGCTCATGCTGGCACTGCGGGCTGACGCGGCCGACGTGCCCGGTCTCGAGATTGGGGCGGCCGAGCTCCTTGCCCTGGTGTGGAGTGAGCATCGTGTGGTCGTGTCCGGCCAACTGATTGACATTTACCTGGGCCGCTTGTTCCAAGCTCCGAAAGGTGTCATCTGGCAACGGCTGCACCAGAGCCTGCACGGCCAGATTTGGCATCGTGCGCGACATCGGTGGCTTGATGACGTGCCGATGATCGACGGACCGTATCACTGGAAGGACCAGGCGTACATCAGCCTGGCGGCGGCCCCGGCCGACACCCTGCTGGTGACGGAAGAACAAGAAATTGTTGAAGCAGTTGCGCGACTGCAGCCTTGGGGAACGACACGGCTTCCGGCCATGCACCATCCCTGATGCGATGGCCCTTCTGAAGGCGCCGAGAGGGTCTGGATGAGGGCGGGTCGGAGACGAATGTATGGCGGGGGTAGCCGGAGATGAGTAGACACAGTGAAGTGCTCGGGGAACCCAGATGAACGCAGCTTCGACCCACACCGAGCCTGGCGGCGACCTGCGTCGGTGGGGAGTCGTCGGCCGCGTCCACCTCCTCACGCCCGTGTTGGCCGCCTCGGGCACCTTCGGCTACGGCACCGAGGTTCCCCTCTGCGATCGGCGCGCATTGGGTGGCATGGTCTGCAAGGGCATCTTCCTCGAGCCCCGGGATGGAGCGCCGCCGACCAGGATCGCCGAGACGCCGAGCGGCATGCTCAACGCCATCGGGCTCCAGGGGCCGGGGGTGGAGGCAGTGATCCGGGATTACGCCCCGCTCTGGGCGACCTGGGAATTCCCGGTCCTGGTCAACATCAACGGCGAGCGGGTGGAGGAGTACGGGGAACTGGCCGCCCGGCTGGATGGGGTCCCGGGGATTGCCGGGATCGAGGTCAACATTTCCTGTCCCAACGTCCGGGAGGGGGGCATGCTCTTCGGCAACGACCCCAGGACCGCCGCCGCGGTGACCCGGACCGTCCGCGAGCGAACTCGCCTGCCCGTCTGGGTCAAGCTGACCCCCCAGGTCGCCGACATCACCAGCGTTGCCCGGGCCTGCGAGGAGGCGGGTGCCGACGCCCTCTGCGCGGTCAACACCTTCGTGGGGATGTCGATCGACATCCAGGCCCGCCGGCCCCGTCTGGCCTTCGGCACCGGCGGGCTCTCCGGACCCGCCATCCGTCCACTGGCCCTGCATCTCGCCTACCAGACCGCTCAGGCAGTGACGGTCCCTGTGATCGGAATCGGAGGGATCGCAAGCGCTGAGGACGCCATGGAGTTCTTGCTGGCAGGCTGTCGGGCTGTGCAGGTGGGCACCGCTACGTTCGTTGATCCCAACGCCGTCGGGAAGATAGTGGATGGCCTGGAACGGTACCGCCACCTCCTCCCCTCCTGACCAGCGGCCACGGTGGTCCTCCGGCTGCAGGCGCAGGTGCCCGACGATGGCAAGGTGCTCGGATCAGGAGGCGTGTGCGCAAAATCCGGAGGGGAACTCGATCCTCGAGCCTGTCGCATCCTCGGGGCTCGGACCAGCGGCTGGGACCGATCACCTCGCCAGCGGTTGTTGAGGTGGGCGATGGAGGCGACGAGGGACATGTCTGCCGAAGCAAATGCTCAGCTGTGTTCAATAGCGTGAGTCTTTGCCCCTGGTCGCGGATGGCCGGCGAGTCCCGCGAGGCGTGGAATTCGCCACGGCGGGTAGGATCGGGCAGTGGCCGCGGGCACGGTTGACATCTCCTCCCGTCCCGCCCTGCTCTTCGATCTCGACGGGACCCTGGTTGACTCCGTCTACCAGCACGTCCTGTCCTGGCGGGAGGCGCTGACCGAGGCTGGCGTCGAGCTGTCCGTATGGCGGATTCACCGCCGTATCGGCATGAGCGGCGGGCTCCTGGTCAACGCACTGCTGAGAGAGACCGGCCACTTGTTCGGTCGCGAGGAGGTCCGGCGCCTGCAGGACGCCCACATCCGCGCCTACACCCAGCGGCTCTCGGAGGTTCGGCCCCTGCCCGGAGCCCGCCGTCTGCTCGATCACCTGACCGAGGCCGGCATTCCCTGGGCAATCGCCACCAGCGGAGGCCGTGCCACGGCGCTGCCGGCGCTTGACATCCTGGGCATCACCCCGACGGTCGTCGTCACCCGCGAGGAGGTCCCCTATGCAAAGCCGGATCCCCACCTCTTCCTGGCGGCAGCCCGGCGGCTGGGGGTGGATATTCGGGAGTCGATCGTGGTCGGCGACAGCGTGTGGGACATGCTAGCGGCACAACGGGCCCGGGCGTTGGGGGTGGGTTTGCAGTCGGGAGGATACGGCCGGGAAGAGCTGGAGCGGGCGGGTGCGTACCGCGTCTACCAGGATCCCGACGACCTGGAGCGGCACCTCGACGAGCTGGGCATCAGGACCACGCCCGGGCCTTGAGCTGCCAGGTCCGCTCCTGGCGGGCCGGTATTCTGAGCACGATGTCGCTGGCTGGTGTCCCTGCGGCCCGTGCAGGGCCGCGAGGCCGGAAGGCGACGGCGGGCACCGGGGCCGGGTCGGCGAGCGCTCCCAGGCCGGCGTGAGCGGGTGAGTCCGGTATGGGAAGGCTAACCGTGATGGGAATCGGTTCCGCCGCGTTGTGGTTCCTGGTCGGGTACGTGGTTGGAGCAGTGCCGATCGGCGTCCTGGTGAGCCGGCTTCGGGGGATCGACATCCGCCACTACGGGACCGGCAACATCGGGGCGTCCAACGTGATCCGGAACGTCGGGTTGGTGCCTGGCGTGATCGTTGGCGTCGCAACCTTCCTCCAGGGCCTGGTGCCCGCTGGGGCAGCGGCGCTCCTGACACGCTCCCCCGTGGATCTCGCGGCGGCCGGCGTGGGCTCGGTCCTGGGGTACGGCTGGTCCTTCCTGCTCCACTTCCACGGGGGGCGCGCGGTGGGCACTGCCACGGGGGCGCTGGCGGTCATTGCGCCCCTGGGTCTCATCCCGCTGCTCGGCCTCTATGCCATCGGAGGGATCCTGCACCGGCCGGCGCCAGGGGTTCTGCTCGGCCTGATCGCCTTCCTGGTCTTCATCGCGGTCCGGCCCCACCCGCTGGCGCTCCTGGTCGCGAGTGCGCTGATCGTGGCCGCGATCGTCCTGAAGCGGCTGGAGGGCATCCAGGACGATCTGCGCGGCTCGGGGGGAAGGCCGGTCGAGATCCTCTTCGACCGGTTGGTGTTCGATCGGCGGCCCGGCCAGCGGCTGGTTGGCAGGAATGGCTGAGCGGCGGGTGCGGATCGTCGTCGCCACCAGCACCTGCCTGGACCTGGAGCAGGCGCGAGAGCTAGGGGTGACCCTGGTCCCGCTCCGGATCAGCGTGGACGGCCACGATTACCGGGACATCTACGACATCACTCCGGCCGAGGTCTACCAGCTGCTCCGGCGGAAGATCATCCCCACCACCGCCTCTCCGTCGCTGGGCGATTACCTCCAGGCCTTCGACGCCGAGCCGGGCCCCGTGCTCTGCCTGACCGTGGGCAGCCAGATCTCGGCCATGGACCAGGTAGCCCGGCTCGCCGCTGAGTCCGCCAAGAACGGCCCCATCGAAGTGGTGGAGACCGGCACCGCCGCGGGCGGGCTGCGCCTGGTCACGCTGGCCGTGGCCAAGCAGGCCGCGGAGGGGGCACCGCTGGAGGAGCTGGCTCGGCGGGCACGGGCGGTCTCGTCACGGATCCAGATGATCGGGATGCTGGAGACGCTGGAATTCCTCGCCCGGAGCGGAAGGATCCCCGAGGTCACCCACTGGGCCAATTCGGTGCTCCGGGTGCGCCCCATCATCCGCTACCTCGGGGGACGCAGCGGCAGCCTGGCGGCCCTGGTACGCAGCCCGGCCAAGGGGATCGCCGAGATGCACCGGATCGTCCGCGAGGACGCCGCGAAGCAGGGAGCGGGACCCTGCGGGGAAGGTCTCGTCTGCACGGTCTTCCACGGCGATGCATTGGAGCTGGCCCGGCAGCTGCACGACCGCCTCCACCGGGACCTTCCCCGGGCGGATCTCTCCATCTCCGAGATGACCCCGGCGATGGGAGTCCATGTGGGACCGGGCATGGTGGGCGAGGCCCTGTACGTGGATCCTCCCGACAGCTAAGCCCCTCTCCGTCTTCGGGACGGCCAGTGGACCGCACCGGACTGCCGGCCTTCCGTCAACCCAGAGCTCTGCCCCCCGAGCTGACCACGGCCGCGGCGCTGGGCGAGATCGGAGCGCAGGCTACCTCCAGGGATCGACCACGACCTTGCCGATGCCGTTGGGCTGGAGCAGGCGCTCGAAGGTATCCGGAACCTCGGCCAACGACACCCGGTGGGTGACGATCTTCCCGATCGCCGGCTCGGAGGCGAGGATCTCGATCGCCTCCTCGAAGTCCTCCAGCTTGGAGTTGATGCTGCCGGTGACCGTGATCTCACGCGTGATCCAGAAGACCGGGATCACGGTTACCTGGGCCACCGGGATGCCCAGCAACACCACCCGGCCACCGGGGGCGGCCAGATCGATCGCCTGCTGGAGAGCGTCGGGATGCCCCGAGCATTCCAACACCAACGGCGGCGGCTCCAGGTCGGCCCTGGCATCGCTGACGCGGGCGAAGACCCCGGCGGCTCCCACACGGAGGGCCAGCTCCCGCCGCCGCTCCACGGGGTCGACGCCGTGGACAGGGCCCACCCCGCGGGCGGCGAGCGCGGCCACCGACAGCAACCCGATCGAGCCCAGGCCCATCACCACCGCCGCCTGGCCTCCGACCACCTCCGATCGGCGGATGCCGTGCAGGGCCACCGCCAGCGGCTCCGCCAGGCAGGCGACCTCCGGGGCAAGCCCTGCCGGAAGTCGTCGGACCCGATGCTCGGCGGCGACCATGAACTGGGCGAACCCGCCCGGGCGGGTGGTGCCGGTACCGGTCAGCGACAGGATGCAGCGGTTGTAGTCCCCTTGCCGGCACTGCTCGCAGCTGCCGCAGCCCGGGCTGGGGGTGATGGCCACCGGCTCGCCTGGCCGCCATCCGCCGACGCCGTCGCCGACCGCCTCCACCACCGCGGCGATCTCGTGGCCCGGAACCCCGCTGAACAGTCCTCGCTTGTAGGAAGAGAGGTCGGATCCGCAGATCCCGCATGCCAGGATCCGGAGCTGGATCTCGCCCGGCCCTGGCTGCGGCGTCGGCATCTCCACCACCTCCAGCCGATGCTCCGCCGGCTGGTTGACCGCCCACACGCTACATCAGGCTCATCTCGGAGACCAGGCGCAGCAGCGCGCACTCCACCGCCGGGTCGGTCTCCACGTTGACCACGGCCACACGCCCACTCGCATGGGCACGACGCAAGGCGGGCGTCAGCTCGTCCAGACGAGTCACGTGCTCGGCGTGGGCACCCAGCCCGGCCCCGAGCAGGTCGTAGCGGGTGAAGCCAAGCTCGGCCGCCACGCGGGGTCCCTCGTAGCCCTTGTCCTCGAACTCGTGACGGACGTCCCCCCAGCCGGCGTTATTGGAGACCACCACCACCATGGGCAGGTTGTGGCGTACCGCGGTGTCGACCTCCATGGCAGACAGGCCGAAGGACCCGTCGCCGATGAACGCGAACACCGCCTCCTCCGGCCGCGCTGCCCGCGCTGCCAGCGCGAAGGGCATGCCCACGCCGAGCGCCCCCAGCTGGGTGGTGGTGAAGAGCAGCCTGCCCGGACGTTCGGCGGGGAAGTACCCCAGGGCCCAGGCCAGCGCGTCGCCACCGTCTGCCACCAGAGTCACGCCATCTCCGGCCACCTCGCGGGCGAAGCGGGCCACCTCGCGCGCGACCGCACCGGCGTGGATCCCTGCCCCCTCGTACTCGTCGATCTGCTGGTCCCAGCCCCGGCGTGCCGTGGCCACGTACTGCCGGGCCTCCTCCAGCCAGGCATCGCGCCGTTCCCGCCCCCCGGGCACGTCCTTCCAGTTCTCGGTCAGATCGGTCAGCACCGTGGCCGCGTCGCCGACCAGGCCCAGGTCCGGACGGCGGTTGCCGCCCAGGCCGTCGGCGGAGATGTCCACCTGGATGATCCGCTGCTGGGCGCCGAACAGCGGCCGTCGGCCGTAGCCGAGGTTGGCGTTGAAAGCGCTGCCCACCACCAGGACCAGGTCGGCCACGACCAGGGCGATGCCGCCATGGACCAGGCTGCCCAGGCAGCGCGGGTGCGAGTCGGCCACCAGACCCCTGGCCGAGCTGGTGGTGGTCAATGGGATCCCGGTCACCTCGCAGAACCGCTCCAGCGCCTCCTTGGCCCCCGACCAGAAGGCCCCGCCCCCGGCGATCACCAGCGGCCGTTCCGCCTGGCGCAGCAGGTCGATGGCCCGGTCCACGTCCTGGCGGGGAGCAGTCGAACGGGGCGGCAGGCCGGGGAAGCCCTCGTCGTCGCACGAGGGAATGGCCTTGCCCGCCATGACGTCCTGGGGAACTTCGAGATAGACGGCCCCCGGCCGCCCGGCGCGGGCCCGATAGAGCGCCTCCGCCGTGTAGCGAGGGATGCGTGCGGTCTCGAAGCAAGTCGCCGCCCACTTGACCCCAGAGCTGGCGATCGCCCGCTGGTCGACATCGCCGACGGCGCCCTGCCCGGCCATACGGAGGCCGGTGCGTCCGCCCACCAACACCAGGGGTACGTTCCAGACTCCCGCGTCGAAGAGCCCGCTCAGGGAATTGGTGAAGCCTGGGCCGGCGGTGACCACCGCCACCCCGGGCCGACCGGTGGCCAGGGCCCAGCCCTCGGCGGCATAGCTGGCCGCGCCCTCGTGACGGACGTCGATGACCCGGATCCCGGCAGGGACGCAGGCGTCGAGCAGGCCCATGATGTGGCCTCCAGCGAGCGCAAACACGGTGTCGACGCCTCCCTCCCGGAGCGCGTCAACCAGCAGCCTGGCGCCCGAGAGCGCCGGCCTCGGGGCGAGATCGTCAGCCATCGTCACCTCCTCGATCGCTCGAGCCACCGACTCGATCCCAGAGGATGCCACACCGGAGCCGCCGAGGCCGAGGCCCTTGGCCGGTCAGCGCGCCCTTGCCCGCCTATGCTTGCGCCGTGGCGCCGGTAAGGGGGGAGGAAAGTCGAGGGGCGGGCGCCGGGGTCCCGGAGCGGATGCCGATTGGCGCCCAGATCATGCTCAACCAGCTCTGGCTGGCCTCCAACCTCCAGACCGGGGCCCTGCTCCCGGTGGTGGTCCCGGCTCAGGTCGCGCTGGTCCTAGCCGGAACGGCAGTGGGCGGGGCCGCCCAGGCCGCCTACCTGGGCTGGCTCAGTGCGGGCGCAGCGGTGGTGGCGATCCTGGTTCAGCCGCTGGTCGGGTTCTGGTCCGACCGCACCCGGTCGCGCTGGGGCCGGCGTCGCCCCCACCTGGTCTGGGGCGTCGCAGTCCAGATGGGGGGCGCTGCCGCCCTGATCGGGGCCCGTAACGCCTGGACCTACGCCCTGGCGTTCCTGGCGTTGATCGCCGGCAACAACGTCACCGTCGCCGCCTACCAGGGTCTCTTCGCCGACCGGGTGCCGGTCCGTCAGCGGGGCGCAGCCTCCGGCGTCTACGGGCTGATGACGATCCTGGGGACGGCCGGCAGCTTCGGCCTGGCCCTGGCCCTGCTCGGGTCGGCCAGCGCCGCCCATCCCACCTCCCTGGTACGGGGCTCGGCGATCTACTTCCTGGCAACCCTGGCCTTGCTGGGGGTGGCCGGGCTGATCCTGGCGCTGGGGGTGGGCGAAGCGCGGCTGCCCCGGCCCACCACCGCCGCCTGGCACGACCTGCGGAGCATGCTGCGTACCTGGACCGAGCCTTGGCGGCACCGCAACTACACATGGGTGTTCATCGCCCGGTTCCTGTTCATGATCGGCTTCACCCTCTTCCTCACCTTCATCGAGTACTACTTCGCCCAGGTCGAGCACGCCAGCAACTACATCGAGTCCACGGCCGAGGTGGCGCTGATGGCCCTGGGAGTGGCGGTTACCAGCTCGATCGTGTTAGGGGTGCTCTCCGACCGCACCCGGCGGGTGCCGCTGGCCCTGCTCGCCACCCTGGTCATGGCGCTGGCGGCAGTGCTGTTCACGGTGGGAGGCGCCCGCATCCCGCTCTGGTGGCTGGGAGCGCTCTTCGGTCTCGGCTACGGCGCCTACTTCAGCGTGGACTGGGCGCTGGCCGTCGATTCCCTTCCCTCGCTGGGCGCAGCCGGGCGCGACCTGGGACTGTGGAGCCTCTCAGGATCGGTGGGACAGGTGATGGCGCCGGCGCTGGGAAGCGGGATCATCGTCGCAGCCGCCGCCCTGGGCAGCACCCGAGCTGGGTACCAGGCTGTCTTCGGCGGAGCCGCGGTCTTCTTCGTCGGGGCGGCGCTGGCTGTGCTCGGCATCCGTGAGGCCTCGCCTGGGTCCCCGCCACCCGAGTGAGGCGGGGTACGCTGATGGCCGCGGGCTCAGGAGCTGTCCGGATGCGGGTACGGACCAGGACATGGATCGGGGTTTGCCTCGCTGCCGGGGCGGCGGCAGCGCTCTACCCCCGGTTCGTGGACCTCACCGCACGGCGGCCCACCGGCCCCATCGGGCGGCGCCTCTACGCCGAGCCGAGACATCACCACATGTCCTTCCGCCTCACCCTGGACCTGCTCGGCCTCGGGCCACAGGACCACCTGCTCGAGGTTGGCTGCGGCGGCGGCACCTTGCTCAACTGGGCGCTCGCGGTGGTCAGGCGAGCCGCTGGGATCGACCACAGCCGCGACATGGTCCGCTTGAGCCGGGAACGCAACCGCCAGGCGGTGGCGGCGGGCCGGTTGGCGCTGGTCATGGCCGACGCCACTGCGTTGCCCTGGCGGGACCGCACCTTCACCGCGATCGCCTGTGCCAACACGTTCTTCCTCCTCCCCCGCCCTCGACAGGCGCTGGCGGAGATGTACCGGGTGCTGCAGGTCGGTGGCCGCATGGTCGTGGCGACGATTCCGGCCGGCGGCTCGGATCTCTGGCGCCATGCCCCCTGGATTCCGGTGCTGCGCCGCTATTCCGACGCCGAATTGGCGGCCATGCTCGATCAGGCCGGCTTCACTGGGGCCAGCGTGCAGACCAGAGGCGCGCACCAGCTTGCCTACGCGGTTCGGCGCTGACCCACCCCTCTCGCTTCCCGCGTACCATGCCGGGGAGGAGAACAAACGGAGGAGCCAGCATGGAACTCGAGGGCAAGCGGGTCGCGGTCCTGGCTGAGGACAATTACGAGGACCTGGAGCTGTGGTACCCCTACTACCGGCTGAAGGAGGAAGGGGCCGAGGTCAAGGTGGTGGGGACCGGGCGAGCCTCCTCCTTCACGAGCAAGCACGGCTACGCCGTCCGCGCGGACCTGACCGCGGGTGAGGCCAGCGTCGGTGACTTCGACGCGGTGGTCATTCCCGGCGGCTACGCGCCCGACCTGATGCGGCGCCGCGCGGAGATGGTCGGCTTTGTCCGCGGCATGCACGAGGCCGGCAAGCCGGTGGCCGCCATCTGCCATGCAGGCTGGATGTTGGTCTCCGCCGGCATCGCCCGGGGACGGCGGCTCACGTCCTTCTTCTCGATCAAGGACGACCTGGTCGCTGCGGGCGCCCACTGGGTCGACGAGCCGGTGGTGGTGGACGGCAATCTGATCACCTCGCGTTTCCCGGCCGACCTTCCCCATTTTTGCCGTGCCCTGATCTCGGCCCTGAGCCGGACGACCGCCGCGGTGGGATGAGGCCGACCTGATCGTTCCGGCACGAACTCAGCCGATCGGCGAACGCTAGGTGCCCGGGAGCTGACCCAGGGTCACAGTCAGGGTCTGCTGACTGCCGTCCGGTCTCACCACCCGCACCTTGACGGTCTGGCCGGGCGAGAGCTCTGCCAGCACCCCGGTCAGGCTAGCGGTGTCGGGAGTGGCCTGGCCGTTGACCGCGACGATCAGGTCGCCGGCGTGGATGCCGGCCCTGGCGGCTGGCCCACCTGGTTGCACGCTCTCGACGAATACGCCGCTGCCGGTGCCAGCCACCACCACCCCCAGGTAGGCCCGGTGGGAGTTGACGACGTGGCCGTACTTGACGATCTGATTGGCGATGTCGGTGGCGAGATTGCTGGAGATCGCGAACCCAATCCCGGGCGCCTGCCCGCCGCCGCCCTCCTGAGCCGGGCTGGCCGCGGCCAGGGTGGGAATGCCCACTACCCGGCCACGCAGGTCCACCAGCGCGCCGCCTGAGTTCCCTGGATTGATGGCAGCACTGGTCTGGATGGTGTCGGGTAGGGTCACCGACGGGCTCTCCTGGACCTCGCGTCCGACCGCGGAGACGATGCCCTCGGTGACTGTGCCCTGCAGGCCGAGCGGACTGCCCATGGCCAGCACGATCTCACCGACCTGGACCTTGGACGAGTCCGCGAAGCTCGCTGCCGGCAGCTTGGCCCCCACCTTGACCACCGCCAGGTCGTCGGGTGGGAACGAGCCGACCAGGGCACCCTCGTACTGCTTGCCCTCGGAGGTGACGACCTTGAAGGTGGTGGCGCTGCCGACGACGTGCGCGTTGGTGACGATGTCGCCCTGGTCGTCCAGCACCACGCCCGACCCCAGCCCGGTGGGCGTGACGATCTGGACCACGCTCGGGCTCACCTCCTTCACCACCTCGATATAGGTCTGCTGCAGGCTGATCGCCTGCTCGCCGGGACTGACCCTGACACTGGAGGTGGTGGTGGAGGTAGGGCTCGATCCAGGGGTTGGCGCCGAACACGCTGCCAACACCAAGCCGATCCCCGCCATCAGGGGGAGCTTCAGCCACCCCACTCTGGGCGCCGGCCAAGCCATACGCGCCGCATGCTACTCCCTTCCCTCAACCGCCTCCCGAACCAGAATTGCCTCTGCTTCGGGAGCCGGGCCAGTTCTGAGGGATGGTCATCCGGCAACCGGTCGCCCATACTGTTGCAACAGACGGCGCGGACCGGCGATCGGGTTGGCCCGAGGCACGCCGTGGACGTCGTCGCCAGATGCCTCGGAAGGCTGCTGGTACCAGCTCAACCGTTGCGGGCCAGCATGAGTCATCCGGCCCGCAGTCACCGGTTGCCCGGTGGCGGTCCCGGTCTTACCCGCTTGCGCGGCGCCGGGTTCCTGCTTGGGTCCCCACGAAGCCTGCTTCGTGGGGTCCCCTCCTGCTTCATCGCCGTGTGCCCAGCACGGCTGGGTCTTACCTCGGCTCCACAGGCCCCTCTGCCACTGACGGCGAGCGCGAGTAGGTTCTTCGCAGCGTTCACGTCCCGGTCGATGACCAGGCCGCAGCCCTCGCAGCGGAAGGTGCGCTCGGCCAGCCTTGGCTTTCACTGTCCCGCAGCCAGAGCACGTCTTGGAACTGGGGAAGAACCGCTCGGCAACCAACAGCCGTCCGCCGCGCCAGACGGTCTTGGAGCCGAGCTGGTGCCGCACGGTCCCGAAGGACTGGTCGGCCAGGCTGCGGGCCAGCCTCCGGTTGCGGAGCATCCCGACCACGTTCAGGTCCTCCACCACCACCGCCTCATATCGAGCAGCCAGCCAGGTCGTGGCCTGGTGCACGGCATCGAGACGGCAGTTGGCGATCCGGGCATGGATGCGCGCCAGCCGCCGCGCGCTCTTCCTGCGGTTGGCTGAGCCGGTCTTTTTGCGGGAATGGGCGCGCGCGGCTCGGCGGAGGCGC
>CADDZO010000100.1 GCA_902812395.1 bacterium
ACCGGTAGGCCTGGGGCACCCCACGAAGCGGGCTTCGTGGGGACCCGGCCTGGGTCAGCTTCACGGGTCCTCCCTGGTGGCCGCTGCGATGGCCTTGGCCGCTCGGTTGGCAGCCGCTCGCCGTCCGGAGAGGCGAGCGCAGAGGCTGGTTGGGATCTCGGTCACGCCCCACACCAGATCGTCATCCACCTCCGATGGATCCACAACCAGCAACCGGCGGCTCTGTGCCGCCAGCGCAGCCTCGACATACTCCGCACCGAAGCGGGCGAACCGGTCGCGGTGCTCCACTCCGATCGTGGTCGCCAAGCTCTGGGCTGCCGCCCATGCGCTCACCCGGGCGACCTGCCGGTCCAGGTCGGACCTCTGGTCAGCGGAGGACACGCGGGCATCCACGGCCGTGATCCCTGGAACGGCATTGACCGGTGGCTGGTCCACCAGGATCAGCCGGCCGGCACGGTGCGCGGGAACTGGGAGTTTGCCTTCCCGGAACCAGCGGTAGGCAGTCATGGGATGCACGCCTTGTTGCCGCGCCCAGTCCTTCCAGTTCACCGCTACATACTACCATAGGTTCAGACGCCAACAGTTACCGACCCTCGCCGGATCCAGCCGCTCCCTCACCCTGCCTGTCCCCGGCGTCTCCCCTGGCCTTCGTCCGTACCCGCGCCGGCGCAGCAGCCGGTCCCAGTGGCTCCCGGGCGCTCGTCGACCGAGAGCCGCACCTGCCAGCGAAGGTGGATGGACCAACAGAGAGTGCCCGCCGGCCGGGATCGCGGATGCCAGGGCGTGGGCGATTATCCGACGTCTGTGAGCCAGTGCGCTCATGGACACTGACACGGCTCCAAGCCGCCGTGCTCCGACCGTCAGCGCACCTCCGTGATCCACTTGAACCACCGTTCCTGGGTCCCGCGCACCGCCATCACGTTCACCACCCCGATGATGGATGCCATCACCACGAGTGCGAGCAGCTTCCCCGTCTGGAAACCCTCTCCGTAGAAGTTGAGCAGATAGCCGATCCCGACGTTGCTGACCTCCATCTCGCCGACGATCATGCCGACCACCGCCAGCGCTGTGCCGATGCGAACGCCGGCGAAGATATATGGCACCGATGCCGGGAGGATGACCTTCCACAGCAGCTGGCGCTCGCTCAGGCCCAACGTCCTCCCAACTTCAACATAGCCGCGGCTGACGTTTCTCAACCCGCCGGCGGTGTTCAGCAGCACCGGGAACAGGGTGATCAGGACGATGAACAGCACCCTGGCTCGCACGCTGATACCCACCCAGAGGATGAGCAGCGGGAGCAGGATGTTGAGGGGGGTGGCGTTGGCGACGTTGATAAACGGGCCGAGGACGGACTCCACGATCTGGTAGCGGCCCACCAGGATCCCGATCAGGATTCCGGCCACGAGCCCGATCGCGAGGCCCAGATACAGCTCCTTGACCGAGATCGCGAGGGCCGCCTCGGCGGTGCCGTCCTGGAGGAGTTGAACGAAGTCCGTGGCCGTCCGCTGGGGAGACGAGATCAGGACCGGGCTCACGAAGCGGGAGGTGAGCTCCCAGGACCCGAGGATGACCACAACCACCGCCAACGGGGCCAGCACTGCGATCGGGCGACGCTCGGCCAGGGACGACCGACGCCGGTCGGCCATCTCAGGCCTCGCCGGTTCGATCTGACCTTCGATCTCGCTCATGATCCCCCCTTGCGACCGTCTGCTGTGCCCAGATGAGTGGTGATCCGACGGCGCAGCTCGATCGCACGCGGGTCGGCAGCGACCTCGGCCTGGATCCGTGGCCTGGGCAGGGCCACCTCGACGATCTCCGTCAACTTGCCCGGCTCGGGCCCGAAGAGCGCGATCCGGTCCGAGAGGAAGATGGCCTCGTCCACGTCGTGGGTGACGAAGAGGATGGTGGTGCCCAGGCGGCTCCACAGGCTGGACACCTCCACCTGCAGGGCCTCACGGGTAAAGTTGTCCAGCTGCCCGAAGGGCTCGTCCATCAACAGCACTTTGGGTTGGATGGCGAGTGCCCGGGCCACGCCCACCCGCTGCTGCATCCCGCCGGAGAGCCTGTACGGGGGGGCGGAGGCGAACTGGGTGAGGCCGACCAGAGCCAGCATCTCCTGCGCCCGTCGACGGCGCTCCCCCCTGGTCACCCCTCGCGCCTCCAGGCCGAGGGTGACGTTGTCCAGCACGCTGCGCCAGGGCAGCAGGTTGATGTCCTGGAAGACGTAGGCCATGTCCCGGCACACGCCGGACAGCGGTACACCGTCCAGCAGCCGCTGGCCTGAGTCGGCCTCCTCCAGCCCGACCGTGATCCTGAGCAGGGTGGTCTTCCCGCAGCCGCTCAGACCGACCAGGCTGATGAACTCTCCACGATGTACAGTCAAGTTGACATGATTGAGCGCGACGACGGTGCGATGCCGGTCGCTGAACGTCTTGCAGATGTCCCTGAGCTCCAGCATCGGTCCGCCGTCGGCCGAGGCGCCCCGGTCCGCCAGCGGCAGCTCACCTTCTCCCACTGCACATTCCTCCCTAGCCACCGCGCCGTCCTGCCGAGGTCTCGGCAATCCATGCGAAGCGCCAGATCTGCACTCTGCGGAGCGCCCAGAAGAGGAACAGCGCGAGGGCTGCCGTGGTCGCGATGGTGGCGATCAGGTCGGCGGTCTGGCTGTAGCTTCCGAAGATCTCGCTCAAGCCGCCCAGGCCTGCCTCTCCGATCTCCTGGCCGCCCAGGATCATGCCCACCGCTCCCACCGCCAGGGCGATCCTCATTCCCACGAAGATGAACGGGACTGTGGCTGGCAGATAGATCTTCCAGGTCTGCATCCATCCGCCCAGGCCGAAGGCCGAGCCCACGTCCCCGTAGTTCCCGCGCACCGCCCGGACGCCCGCCAGGGTGTTGACCAGGATCGGCCAGGTGCAGATCACCATGATGAAGGCCACCCTGGCAAGGGAGCCGACCCCGAACCAGACCTCCATGATGGGGAGGAGCGCGATCGAGGGGGTGGCGTTGCCAAAGGCCACTAGCGGGTCGAGGGCGCGCTCCACCAGGCGGATGCGACCCATCAGCAGACCGATGCCCACCCCCACCACGGTCGCCGCCGCCAGGCCGCCGACCATCTCCGCCAGGCTCTCCAGGAAGGCGGCGGGGAGGGTACCGCTGACGGTGAGCGCGAAGAGCGCGCCGGCGACCCGTTGTGGCGAGGAGATGAAGATCGGGTTCAGGAACGCCTGCGAGGCCTGCCAGGCGGTCAGGAAGAGAGTGACCGCCGCCCATCGGGCAATCCGGTCCCTGCGACCCCCGAGCAGCCAGCGCCGGCCTTCCGCGATCGTCGCTCCGGCCGCTGGCTCGGCCACCCCCGGCCGCGAGCCACGCCGACCACCACCCGGGCTCGGCGTCGCCTCCCCGGCCTGGGCCTCGGTCAGCTGGTGGGGCACCTCGTCACCCGCCGATCCCCAGGGTGCCGAGGGCCGAGGCGCGCGTCAGCTCCTCCCGGCCGCCCCCTCCCATCACGACCGATCGCGAGCCAGCCGGGCGGGGAAAGGCGCCCCCCGCCGGGGTCAGTAGGCGCTCTCGTGCTGGCTGAAGACCTGCCACGCACGCTCCCACGGTCCGACGTCCACCAGCTGCGAAAGCGGGCGATTGCCCGCGCCGGTGATCGCACCCTGCTCCTTGGCGACCTTGAGGTTGAACGCCGCCACGGAGGTGGAGAAGACCGACGCTGCCGTCGGCCATCCCTGGATCTCCCTCAATTCCTGCCAGCTGGCCTGGTATTGGGCGGTCGTGTCCGCGTGGTCGGTGTAATCGGCCGCGTTCGCCACCCAGGCCTTCTCGTCGGTATTGAACAGCTTCGCTGAGGCCAGCCAGGCCAGATCGATGGCCTCCGCCATGGCCGGATGCGACTTGAGCCAGTCGGGTCGGGCGGCCATGAAACTGTCGGCGTACTGGGGCAGGAGGGTCGCGCCCACGGCGATGACGTGGTAGCCGCTGCCTGCCTGTGGCACGCCGTTGCTGTGGACGAAGGCGGCATCAACCTTGCCGGCGATGAGCGCGTCAAGGGAGGCACTGCTCGCACCGGTGCGCAGGATGGTCAGGTCTGACTGGGAGAGATGTGCCTTCTTCAAGGCCGCGGTGAGTAGCACGGCGTCCGGCGCCGCGGTGCAGCAGATGGCCACGGTCTGGCCTCTCAAGTCCGCCAGCGACCGGATGCGCTTCTTCGCCAGGAGCACGTAGTCCACTCGGGCCTGGTTGGGCCCGAACACGGTCAGCCCGGCGTCGACCTCGGTCGGAAGGGGCCCCGAGGTGGAGATCAGCGTTCCGCTCGCCACGGCGAGCTCGGTTGCGTTCTGGGAAGCGTTCGTCTGGGTCGCTGACGCCCCCCATCTGGTCAAGAACTGGACCATGTCATAGACATTGGTGTCACCGGTGTGAGCGCTGCCGGCCGCGTTCCCGATGGGGAAGGTGAGGCCGGACAGATCGGGTGTCCCGTTGGCTCTGAATCGCAGCGCGGTGGCCGTGGAGGTGCCCGTGGGGGTGGAGGCGGTCGCTGGCGCGGCACCCCCGCAAGCGGCCATCAACAGGGAGATCGCGCCGATGAGGACCACCGGCTTGTTCATGGTCTCGACTCCTCCTTCTTCCTTCTCGCTCGACAGGTCAGGGGTCGCCGCTGTGGCGCGACCTCGATCCGGTGCTGATGGTCCGATGGTACGAACATCTTATCCAACGGTCAAGCGAAAGGGGTGGGCTCGGGATGATGTCCCTAAGAAGTCCGGAGGGGAGCCGGTCAGATGGGCCGTCTCGACCCTCGGAACCGCTGCTACCTGCAGCTGGAACGCTGCTTCCGGTCCCGCGAGGAGTGCCGGGCCCGGCCGCGCGAGGCGGTGCGGGGGGCCGACCTGGTCGTGGAGCTAGAGCCGGGTCAGCGGACCAGCACCCACCGCCCACGACTCGGTGCTCTTCGGGCTCGAGGGCGCAGCCGGACCGTGATCGACGGCGTATGGCTGGACTGGGCGCCCTGCGACGGGCTCCGTAGCCGCTGCCTGGTCCTGGCACGCCGATGAGGTGGCGGAGCGGGCGCGCCTGCTCGGGATCACCGATTGCGCTGTTCCTGCGAGCCCTGCACCTGGAGCAGGTGGAGGACGGCAGAGCGAGGGAGCGTGTGTTCTGGCTAGGGCTGGTGTGCACGCCTCCGGCGGACGGAACCGGCTACGGCGGGGTCGACGGCCCCCTAGGACTGGTACGAGGGCGATGCCGTCCTCGTCCGCCGGTATACCTGGCACAGCACTTCAACCATGACCCCGAGCGGCCCGCGAGCGTGCCCCACATGTGGGAGTGGGGATCGAGATCATGCAGGCGGCCATGGACCCCATCCCTCTCTAGGTGGACGACCCTGCGCTGACCGCCGCAGGAGGGGTCTGGAAACCAGGCGACTCCGAACGCCGGCCAATGAGCTCGAGCTCGGCGCCCCCGTTGGCGGGTCGGCGACCAGGAGCGCGTCGGCACGCCATCTGGACCAGGCTGATCCTGGGCGCTGAGCCGGCTCGGTCCGCGAAGAGACGTGGCGGTTCGACCACGGAGGCAGGCATACCACGCCGAGGCCGCCTCTGGCGTGCTTCGAGGCCCAGACATCGATGCGGCGAGCCATACGCTCGGCAGGGATGGCGGGAACCGACCTCGCTGGGTCGGTGGAGGGACGCCCCGTTGGAGGCCGGAGGTCGGGGCTGTCCTTCGCGTGCGCCGGAGCAGCCGCTCGACCATACTTGGCATCGTCGTCTCACACCATGGGCTTGAGGGGTATGGCTTGACGCTCTCCAGAGAGCAGGTCCGGCACGTGGCCATGCTGGCCAGGCTCGGCCTGGAGGCCGGGGAGGAGGAGTTCTACGCCGACCAGCTGAGCGGCATCCTCGGCCACATCGACCGGCTGCGCGAGCTTGACACCGAGGCGGTGGCACCCACTGCCCAGGCCGTCCCCCTGGAGCACCGGATGCGGGAGGACGAGCCGCGGCCATGCCTGGACCGGGAGCGGGTGATGGCCAACGCCCCCGAGGCACGGGACGGCTTCTTCGTGGTCAAGGCCATCCAGGAGGCGGAGCCATAGGCGAACTGGAGGAGCTGCAGGGGGCGCTACAGCGCCGGGATCTGTCCGCCACCGAGCTGCTGGACCGCCACCTGGAGGTGGTGGCGCGGGAGGAACCGCGGGTGGGGGCCTTCTTGCGCCTGACCGAGGACCTGGCCCGGGCTCAGGCGGCCGAGGCCGATCGACGGCTGGCGGCCGGGGACGGCGGTCCGCTGACCGGTATCCCGGTCGCGATCAAAGACGTGCTCTGCGTCGAGGGCGTCGAGACCACCGCCGGCTCCCGCATCCTCGCCGGCTTCCGTCCTCCCTACGATGCCACCGCGGTGGCCCGCCTGCGCCAGGCGGGAGCGGTCTTCGTGGGCATGACCAACTGCGACGAGTTCGCGATGGGCAGCTCCACCGAGAACTCGGGCTACCAGCTGACCCGAAACCCTCACGACCCCGGCCGGGTCCCGGGCGGCTCCTCAGGAGGGAGTGCGGCGGCGGTGGCGGCGGGCGAGGTGGTGGCCGCCCTGGGCACCGACACCGGCGGCTCCATCCGCCAGCCGGCGGCGCTGTGCGGAGTGGTCGGGGTCAAACCCACCTACGGGCGGGTGTCCCGCTACGGTCTGATCGCCTTCGCCTCCAGCCTGGACCAGGTCGGCCCGTTCGCCCGGGGGGTGCGAGACGCGGCCATCGTGCTCCAGGCCATCGCGGGCTTCGACCCCAAGGACGCCACCAGTGCCGACCGGCCGGTCGACCTGCTCGCCGAGCTGGAGGCCGGAGTCGAGGGGTTGCGGCTCGGGGTCCCCCATCAATACGTCGAGGTCCAGGGCATGGAGCCCGGGGTCAAGGCGGCGGTGGACCGCGCCCTGCTCGAGCTGGAGGGGGCCGGGGCCGAGCTGGTCGAGGTGAGTTTGCCCCACACCGACTACGGGCTGGCCGCCTACTACATCATCGCCCCGGCGGAGTGCTCCTCTAACCTGGCCCGCTACGACTCCGTGCGGTTCGGCTACCGGGCCGAGGACGCCGACACTTTGCTCGACACCTATCTCCGGACTAGGCGCCAGGGCTTCGGCCCGGAGGTGCGGCGCCGGATCATGCTTGGCACCTACGCCCTCTCCGCCGGTTACTACGACGCCTACTACTTGAAGGCGCAGAAGGTGCGGACCCTGATCGCGGACGACTTCGCGCGGGCCTTCCAGCGGTGCGACGCGATCGTGTCGGCGACCTCGCCCACCGTCGCCTTCCCGATCGGGTCCAGGACCCAGGACCCGCTTGCCATGTACCTCTGCGACGTGCTCACGCTGGGGGCCAACCTGGCCGGGCTGCCCGGGGTCAGCGTGCCCTGCGGCACCTCGCAGGGGCTGCCGGTGGGACTCCAGGTCCTGGCGCCGCAATGGGCCGACGCCATGGCGCTGCGGGTGGCGCGCGCTTACGAGGTGGTCAGAGGTGGCTGAGGTCCTGCCCGACGGCTGGGAGGCGGTGATCGGGATGGAGGTCCACGTCCAGCTCGCCACCCGCTCCAAGATGTTCTGCGCCTGCCCCGCCGACTACCTGGCGGCCGCGCCCAACAGCAACGTCTGCGAGGTCTGCCTTGGCTTGCCTGGGGTGCTGCCGGTGGTCAACCGGCGGGCGGTGGAGCTGGGCGTGCGGACAGCGCTGGCGCTGGGCTGCGAGGTCGCCCGCTTCACCCGCTTCGACCGCAAGAACTACTTCTACCCCGACCTGCCCAAGGGCTACCAGATCAGCCAATACGAGCTGCCGATCGGTCGAGGGGGCCGGCTGGGGGTGGGGGCGGGGGTGGTCCGGATCACCCGCGTCCACCTGGAGGAGGACACCGGCAAGCTGCTGCATGCGGGCGACGACCTCCAGACCGCACGCGAGTCTCTGGTCGACCTGAACCGGGCCGGGGTGCCACTGATGGAAATCGTGAGCGAGCCCGACATCCACTCGGCGGACGGCGCCCGCGAGTACGCCGAGGCCCTCCGCGAGCTGCTGCGCGCCATCGGCGCCTCGGAGGCCGACATGGAAAAGGGGCAGCTGCGGGCCGAGGCCAACGTCTCCGTCCGCCGCCGTGGCGAGCAGCGCCTAGGGGTCAAGACCGAGCTCAAGAACATCAACTCCTTCCGCTTCCTGCAGCGGGCGGTGGAATCGGAGATCCGGCGTCAGGTCGCGGTCCTGGAGTCGGGCGGTCGGGTGGTCCAGGAGACGCGAGGCTGGTCGGAGTCGCTGCAGTGCACCGTGCCGCAGCGAACCAAGGAGTACGCGGACGACTATCGATACTTCCCCGAGCCGGACTTGCCCCCGTTGGAGCTGGACGCGGCTTGGGTGGAGCAGCTGCGGGCCGGCCTGCCCGAGCTGCCGGCGGACCGCCGACGCCGGCTGCGGGAGTGCTACGGCCTCTCGGAGTTCGACGCGGCCCAGCTGTCCGACCCGGCGCGGGCAGCCCTGTTCGAGGCCGCGGTGGCGGCGGGAGCGTCGGCCCGGGCGGTGGCCAACTGGATCGTGCAGTCGGACGCCCGGCTGCCTCCTCAACACCTGGCCGAGCTGGTCGACCTGGTGGAACGGGGGGTCATCAACCGGGAGCAGGGGATGCAGGTCCTGTCCGAGGCGTCCACCCACGGGCTGTCGCCGGCCGAGGTGGTCCGGCGCCGCGGCCTTGGCCAGGTCTCGGACGCCGGTGCGCTGGCCCGGCTGGTGGACGAGGTCCTGGCCGAGAACCCCCGGGCGGTGGCAGACTACCGGGCGGGCAAGCAGCAGGCGCTAGGGGCGCTGCTGGGCGAGCTGCGCAAGCGGAGCGGCGGAAGGGCCAACATGCAGATGGCACGGGACGTGATGCTCGACCGGTTGGGCTGAGCAGAGCGTCGTCCTCGGTGACCGGGTGCGCGGCACCCGCGGGCATGGCACGGCTGATGGGTGGTGAGACCGATCTCGACATCGCAAAGGCCCTGGCGGCGGGCGACGTCACCGGACTGGCCTGGCTCTACGATCGCTACAGCTCTCTCGCCTACTCGGTGGCGCTGCGTATCCTGGGCGACCCGGGCCGGGCCGAGGACGTGGTCCAGGACACCTTCCTCAAGCTGTGGCACGGTGCCGATCGGTTCGACGCCGGGCGCGGGTCGCTGCGAACCTGGGTCATCACCTCGGTCCGCAACCGATCCATCGATTACCTGCGGGGTCGGAACGCCCACGCGCGCAAGGAGCAGGAGATCCCGCTCGAGGCGGAGGCGGTCGGTCCCGGCTCCGACCCCTGGCGAGAGGTGGCACACTCGCTGGAGCGCAACCTCATCCTGGAAGCACTGGCCAGCCTGCCTGCCGAGCAGCGCCAGGCGGTTGAGCTCGCCTATTTCGGGGGCTACTTCCATCGTGAGATCGCCGAGATGTTCCAGGTGCCGCTGAGCACGATCAAGGGGCGGATGCGGCTGGCGCTGGAGAAGCTCCATTCCTACCTCCGGGCCAAGGGCTACTTCGATGGTCTTTGACCACGAGGAGGTGGAAGGCTCCCTGGCAGCCTCCCTGCTTGGTGCCTGCGATGCCAAAGAGACGGAGGCGGTGCGTGCCCACCTGGAGACGTGCCAGGCCTGCCAGGAGCTGGAGCAGCGGCTGCGGAGCGTAGTCGAGGTCCTCCCCCTGGCGGCCCCGAACAAAGAGCCGCCGCCCGAGGTGCGCACCCGGCTCCTCCGGGCGGCGCGGGGCGGGTGGCTGCCGCCAGCGGTGGTTGTGCAGGTCCCGCCGCTCCCACGGCGCCGGTGGCCGTCCCGCCTGGCAGTGGCCGCGGCGGTGCTGTTGCTGGCGCTGGCGGGTGCGCTGGCCTGGGACCTGCACCTGCGCCTAGAGTCGGCGGTCGCCTATCCCATGAGCGGTACCGGCCCGCTGGCGACCGCCAGCGGCCGGGTCACTGTCCTGCCAGGCCAGGACCTCACCGTGGTCGCGATCTCCGACCTTCCCCCTCCCCAGCCCGGCCGCGTCTACCAGCTCTGGCTGGTCAGTCGAAGCGGGATGGTGAGGCCGGCGGCGGTGTTCGTCCCCGACCTGGAGGGCAGGTCCCAGGTCCTGGTGCCCGGCACCCTGCAGGGCGTGGCCACGGTGGCCGTGACCCAGGAGCCCGCTCCCTCGGGCTCCCGCACGCCCACCGGGAAGCCGGAGCTGGCCGCCCAGGTGGGCTGAGGGGCCGTACGCTGTCGCCATCGCACCCGGCGGAGACTTCCACGTGCACACCGAGCTCTCCTGGGACGCTCCCCGCGGCGGGATGGAGGCGAGCTGCCGCCAGGCGCTGTGCCTGGGTCTGCCCGCGATCGCCTTCACCGACCACGCCGACTTCGACGGGGGCGGCTGGCCGGACCACCGGCCGCTGGACGTGGCTGCCTACCACCGCCAGATCGAGCGCTGCCGGCAGCTCTTCCCCGGGCTCCGGATCCTGAGCGGGATCGAACTGGGCCACCCTCACCGCTTCCCGGCCGAGACCGCCGCCGTCCTCGCCGCCGGCCCCCTCGACCGGGTGCTGGGCTCGGCCCACTGTGTGGAGCGGCAAGGCCGGCTGGCGGACATCAGCCTCCCCGGACTGCTCTCGGCCGGGAGCGCCGAGGTCTTCCGTGACTATCTGGCCGAGGTGCTCGACCTGGTCCGGTCCCCGGTACCCTTTTCGGTCCTGGCCCACCTCGACTACCCCAAGCGCTACTGGCCCCGTTCCCAGCTCGCGTTTCGCGAGCAGGACTACGAGGAGGAGTACCGGGCGGTGCTGCGGGAGGCGGCCGGCCGGGGGCTGACCCTGGAGCTCAACACCACTCGGGGCGGGGGGATGGACCGCCTCTGCCCGGGTCCTACCGTGCTCCGCTGGTGGGTGGAGGCCGGCGGCCGCAGCCTGTCCTTCGGCTCCGACGCCCACGAGCCGACCATGATCGCGCGCGGATTCGAGCTCGCGTCCCAGGTGGCGGAGGCGGCCGGATTCCACCCCAGCCCCGACCCGACCGGGTTCTGGCTGCGGTGAGCGACCGCCGGGTCCTGGTCCGGGGGGAACGGGCGGCCCACGGCGGGGCGGTGGTCGCCCACGAAGGTGGCCGGACCTTCATGGTCCACTATGCCCTGCCCGGTGAGCTGGTCGAGGTCGAGGTGGTGGGACGCCGGGGCGGCGTCTTTCAGGCCCGGGCGGAGCGGGTCGTGGAGGCCTCGGAGGACCGCGTGGCCGCGCGCTGCCCGCACTTCGGCGAGTGCGGCGGCTGCCACTGGCAACACGCCCTCTATGCCCGTCAGCTGGAGCTCAAGCGCCAGGTGGTGGCGGACGCCTGGCGTCGGGCCGGCCTCCGCCTGCCCCCAGAGTCGCCGGTGCTGGGCATGGACGAGCCCTGGCGCTACCGGATCCGGGGCGAGTTCCAGGCGGTCGAGTGCGGGGGGCGGGTCTCCTTCGGCTTCCATCGCCTGCGCAGCCACCAGGTCCTGCCCATCGCCACCTGCCCCATCCACGACCGCCGCATCGAGCGGGCGGCCCTGGCCTTCGGCCAGGCCGCCACCGAGCTCGGCCGACGGGGCCTGCAGAGCCTGCTGCTGACGGTCGAGCCCACCGGGCCCGGGCTACTCTGGCGCGTCCAGGAGATGGGACGCCGACCGGGAGCCACCGACGCGGAGCTGGCGGCGCGGGCAGCCGAGCTGGTGCCGGACCTGGTCCTGCTCGAGGATTCGATCGGCCTGGAGTTCTGGGGGCTGACCTTCCGGGTCCGCAGTGACACCTTCGTGCAGACCAACTACCGTCAGATGCTGGTCCTCTATCAGCAGGTGCTGGACATGCTGGCGCCGGGTCCCGAGGACGAGGTGCTCGACCTCTACAGCGGAATCGGGACCATCGCCCTGGTGGTGGCTCGCCAGGCCGCCTCGGTCACCGCGGTCGAGGAGAACCCGACTGCGGTCCGGCTGGCGGCCCTCAACGCGCGCATCAACCAGCTGGACAACGTGCAGGCGCTGCCGGGGCGCGTCGAGGAGGTGTTGCGTGGGATCCGGGCCGGGCGCCATCGGGCGGTGGTGCTCGACCCGCCCCGGGCTGGCTGCGAGCCAGCCGCCCTGGCCGAGCTGCTCCGCCTGGGTCCGGAGCGGCTGGTCTACGTCAGCTGTGACCCCGCCACCCACGCCCGTGACTTGGCCCAGCTGGTCCGCGGCGGTTACCGCGTCCGCCGGGCGGCGGTGGTGGACATGTTCCCCCAGACCTATCACGTCGAGTCGGTGGCCGCACTGGATCGGGCGGCTGGGATCTGACTCCCAGCTCCCGTTGCGGGTCAGTGAGCATGAGCCAGCCGACCCGCAGCCACCGGTTGCCCGGTGGCGGTCCCGGTCTTACCCG
>CADDZO010000101.1 GCA_902812395.1 bacterium
CCCTACATACTACAATAGGTTCAAACGCCAACACTTACCGACCCCCGATGCCTGTGGCCACGGGGGGCGGACCTGGACGGTCGTCGATGCGAGCCAGCACCCTTCCCACCGGCACCGTCTCGCCCTCGCTCACCAGCACCTCCGCCAGCACCCCGTCGGCGGGAGCCTCGAGCTCGGCGTTGACCTTGTCGGTCTCGACCTCCACCAGTGGCTCACCACGGGTCACCATGTCGCCTGGGCGCTTGAGCCAGCGGCCGACGGTCCCCTCGACCTCGGCATCGGCCAGGCGGGGCAGCTCGACATCGATCATCTCGGTCCTCCCTTCCTCAGGATGCGCGCGGAGGTACCTCGGCATCGTGGTTAAGTCCGCATCTGCACCTCGAGCCCTGCTCCTGCGAGTCCATGGCGCAGTGGCCGATCGATCTGCCCCAGCTCCAGTGCCGCCACCTCGACCTGGAACCCACCGAAGTCGCTCGCCTGTGCCCGGCTCCCACGGTTCTCCGGGTGCCCGTCGGGCACGGTGCCCGGCGTCGGGCTCGGGGAGGTCGCCGGGCATCGGGCACTGTCCGCCTCAGGAGGCCCTGGTGCTGCGCTCCGCCTCCACCGCGGAGACGGCCCGGCGACCGACCAGACGGGCCTGGATGGCGGGCAGGACCCCCTGGGGGAGGTAGAGCATGATCGCCACCAGGACCAGCCCGTAGACGGCATAGGAGAAGATCGCCGGGGCGCTGGCGGGCAGTCCCGGGGCGGTGCCGACGGTGTCCAGGACCTGGATCAGCAGGTAGACCCCAGCCGTGCCCAGGACCGAGCCCCAGACGGAGCCGAGCCCTCCCACCGCAGCCATGATCAGGAACTGGACCGAGAGCAGGACCGGGAAGGTCTCGGGGGCGATATAGCCGACGAAGAAAGCGTACACGCCCCCGGCCAGGCCGGCGTAGCCGGCCGAGAGCGCGAAGACCTGGACCTTGTAGCGCGTGACGGGGACCCCGGCCGCCAGCGCGCCAACCTCGCTGGTGGCCAGCGCGCGCAGGCCTCGCCCGGGTCGAGACCGAACCAGGTTGCGATTCATGACCAGTACCCCGGCTGCCAGCACCCAGACCACGTAGGCGAAGATGAAGGTCCGAAACTGACCGTGGAGCGCGATCGGGCCCAGGGAGAGGGTGGGGATGGCGGTCAGCCCGGTGTCACCTCCGGTCAGCTGGGGAACCTGGCTGATGGCCGAAAGCACGATCAGCTGGAATGCCAGGGTGGCGAAGGCCAGGTAGTGGCCGCGCAGGCGGAGCAGCGGTAGGCCGACCAGGGCCGCGATTCCGGCGGTGGCGGTGGTGCTGATCGCGAGCGCGAGCAGGGAGGGCATGCCCGCATCCCGGGTCAGGATGGCGGCGGTGTAGGCCCCGATCGTGAAGAAGGCCGCCTGGCCGAGCGACACCTGGCCGGCGAAGCCCATCAGTAGGGAGAGGCCGGCCACCACCATCGTGTACAGCCCGATGAACACGTAGATCGTCAGCTGGGCGTCGTCGAGGCCCAGAGGGGCCAGCAGCGAGACCACTGCCGTCGCCGCCAACACCCACCCTCCCAGCGCCTGCCGGCTGAGCAAGCGCTGCCACAGCGGCGGCGGCTCCGCTGGGAGCTCGCTCACGTGCCCTCCTGCTCGGTGGCTCGGCGTCTCGTCGCCTGCCAGACCATCAGGGCCAGGAGCAGGATCAGCGCCACCCCGGTCTGGAAGGACGGGATGAAGTAGCCGGCCACGATGGCCTCGGCGATTCCCAGCACCAGAGCCCCGACCAGTGATAGCCCGGGGCTGACGATGCCCCCAAACACCGCCGCTGCGAAGCCGTTGATGGCCAGGTCGACGTCGCTGTCGAAAGAGACCGGCTGGATCGGGGTCAGCAGGACCCCGGCCAGGCCGCCCAGCGCTCCGCCCAGCACGAACGCAATCAGGCTCATGGCGCGAACGTCGATGCCCACCAGTCGGGCGGCGTGGGGGTTGCTGGAGCAGGCGGTGAGCGCCTTGCCCAGATAGGTTCGGCCGAAGAAGGCGGCCAGCGCGGCGAAAGTGAGCGCGGTCACCCCGATCACGAGCAGGAACTGGTTCTGGATCCGGATCGGCCCGGCGTGGGTGGTCCCGGCTATGCCGGCGTAGGAGACAGGCTGATCCCCCCAGATCAGGATCAGCAGGGCGTAGGCGCCGGTGGCGATACCAAGGGTGATGATCAGCGACGCCAACGGGGGCGTGTTGCGTCGGCCCACCGCGGCCAGGCCCACCCCGCCTCCCGCCAGTGCCCCTGCCAGCACCCCCAGGATCTCTCCCATCGGATGGGGGATGCCGCGGGCGAGGAACGACTCCGCCGCCATCCCGGCCAGGACCGCGAAGATCCCTTGCGCGAAGTTGACCACCCGCGAGACCCGATAGATGACGACGAATCCGGTCGCGACCAGGGCAAAGGTGCAGCCGGTAGCGATGCCGCTCAGCAGGTCCTGGACGAAGGCGTTCATCCCTGCCCTGTCACGACGCTTCTTCCAGCGCCCCGCCCAGGTAGGCGGCGCGCACGGCCGCGGTCTGGCTCAGCTCCGTGGACGGCCCGCTGGCTGCGATCCGGCCCGCCTCCAAAACGTAGGCGCGAGGGCACAGTTCGAGGGCCAGCCGGGCGTTTTGCTCTACCAGCAAGATGGCTGTGCCGACGGTGCGGTTTAGTTCGACCAGATGGTCGGCCAGCGTGTCCACAACCATCGGCGCCAGCCCCAGCGAGAGCTCGTCCACCAGGAGCAGGTCGGGCTGGGCCATCAGCGCCCGGCCTACCGCCACCATCTGCTGCTCACCCCCCGACAGGGTGCCCGCCACCCGCCGGCGCAGGTTGGCGAGCTGTGGGAACAGGTGGTAGATGCGGGTGGGATCGCGGTCGCGGACCCGCCAGGCCCCGAGCCGCAGGTTGTCCTCCACCGTCATGGTGGCGAAGAGCTGGCGACCCTCCGGGACCTGGGCCACCCGTCCTCCCAGCCGGAAGCGGCCGGCGGCGGGATCGATCAGCCCGCAGACGGTGTTGAGCAGGGTGGTCTTCCCGGCCCCGTTGGGTCCCACTAGGGCGACCATCTCGCCCGCTGCCATCTCCAGGCTGACGCCGTCCAGCGCCACCGCCTGGCCATACCGGACCACCAGGTCGGTGACCTCAAGCACTGGCCCGCTCCCGTGCCTGGCCCAGGTAGGCGGCCACCACTGCGGGGTCGTCTCTGATCTCGGCGGCCGGCCCGCGAGCGATCACCCGCCCGTGGTCGAGGACTGTGATCCGCTCCGCCAGGCGGGTGACAAAGGCAACGTCGTGCTCGATCAAGAGCATGGTCAAGCCCTCCCCCCGGAGCGAGGCCAGGAGCTGTGCCAGCCGCTCCCGTTCCGCCGCCCGCAGACCCGAGGCTGGCTCGTCCAGCAGCAGCAGCCGAGGCTCGCCGCAGAGCGCCCGGGCAACCTGCACGATCCGCTGCTGGCCGAGTGGCAGCGACTCCGCCGGCCGATCGGCCGAGTCGCCCAGTCCCACCCGTTCCAGCGCCCGCCGGGCCCGATCGAGGATGCGACGTTCTTCGGCCCGGTGCCTGGGCAGGCGGAAGAAGGCCTCCCAGAAGCCGGAGCGGGACCAGGCGTGGGCGCCCACCATCACGTTCTCGAGCACGCTCATGCCTCGGAACAGCCGAACGGCCTGGAAGGCGATCGCGATTCCCAGCCGGGCCCGTCGATCCGGGCCAAGCGAGGTGATGTCGCGACCGCCGAAGAGGATCCGTCCGGCGTCGGGCCGGAGGTGGCCCGTGATCAGGTGGAACAGGGTGGACTTGCCGGCGCCGTTTGGCCCGATCACCCCGGCCAGCTCCCCTTCGGCAACCTCCAGGGAGACCTCGTCCACCGCGACCACGCCGCCGAAGCGGCGGGTCAGCCCACGGGCCTCCAGCACCTCATTGCTCGCCAACCTTGGCCAGCTGCTTCGCGCTCAGGCCGACCGGGACGAACTGACCGTTCTGGACCTGGGACATGAGGTTGGACGACTGCGGCATCCCCCAGTGCTTGGTTGGGGTGAACTGGTAGTGGCCCTGCGGGGTGTTGAGGTTGATGCTGTCCAGGCCCTTCTTGATGCCTGCCGGGGTGGCGCCGTCACGCTCGATCGCGTTGAAGATGAAGGTCATGGCCAGCATCGAGTCCCAGGCGAACTGCGGCGGCCAGTAACCGTTCTTCTTCTGGAACGGGCCGGCGAACTGGTCGATCAGCTTCTTGAACGGGTTGCTGGAGGGGATGTACTGGCCCACCACCCCCATGGTTGCCTGGACGTAGACGCCGTTGGCAGCGGCGCCCGCTGGCTGCACATATAGCGTGGAGGCCTCCGCCGCCGACATCATCAGCGGGATCCCGGTGTTGGCCGCCGCCCACTGCTTGGTGATCACCACCGGCGGTGCCCCGGTTGACCAGACCAGAAGGACGTCGGGCTTGGCGGCCTCGATCTTGGTGAACTGGGGGGTGAAGTCGGTCTGGCCGAGCTGGAAGGTCTCGTCGGCGACGAGCTGGATGCCGTCCTTGGCCAGCAGCGACAGCGTCTCGCTGTGGCCGGCGATGGCATAGGCGTTGGTGGTGTCGGTGAGCATGGCCAGCCTGGTCCATCCCCGCTCCTTCATGTAGTTGACGCAGGCGGTAGCGACCTCGCTGGAGAGCGGGGTGGTCTGCCACATGTAGGGATGCACCGGGATCACTTGCTGGTCGGCGGCGCCGACCGACACGTCCGGCACCTTGAGGCTGTCCACCTCGCTCTGGATGGCTAGCTCAGCGGTGGACTGGGGAGGACCTTCGATGGCGACCACGCCCTGGTCCACCATTCGACGGTAATCGACCACGGTCTGGCTCGGCTGGGAGCCGTCGTCCATCACCGTGAGGTTGATCTTGCGGCCGTCGATCCCGCCCTTGGCGTTCTGTTCCGCGACCATCTGCTGGGCAGCCAGCAGGTCCTCCTTGCCAAGCGGCGCGTAGTTGCCGGTCAGCGAGGTCAAGAGGCCGATCTTGATGGGCCCCTTGCTGGCCGTGCTCTGGGTCCCACTGCCGCCGGCGCATGCGCTGACCAGCAGGGCGACTGCGGCGAGCCACACGAGTCTTCTCATCCTCCTCTCAGTGCCTCCATGCCCTCCAAGTTTCAACTGAGGTGGAACGATTGTAACCGTGCCCGAGCATTGACCCCAAGCCGGCATCTGTCACTTCACTTCCACTCGACTTCGAGGGCCAGCGCCACTTCGACCAGGGCGGCCTCCTGGCCGAAGTGACCCACCACCTGCACCCCCACCGGCATGCCGTCCGCGGCCGGGCGGGGAGCGGGGAGGGCGATCACGGGCTGGCCGGTGGTATTGAACGGCCGGGTGTAGTCGCTCAGGTCGGCGCGGCTGTAGGGGCCACCGATTCGTGGGGCACCGGCACGGGTGGCGGGGACCAGCAGCGCGTCCCAGCCATCCATGGCCGCCTCTGCCTCCAGGCGCAGACGAGACTGCTCCCGAAGCGCCGTCACGTACTCAGTGCGGGGCACCTGCAGCCCCTCGCGCAAGAGACGGAGCACGTCTTCTCCGTAGCGGTCGGGGTGGCGCTCGACCGAGCGCCGATGGACAGCAGCCGCCTCGACCAGGAGGATGGTCCGTCCTACCGCCACCAGCCGATCCAGGCCCGGGAAGGGGATCCGGGGGAGGCCGGCGGCTGCCGCCGACCAGGCCTCCCGCAGCTCGGGGGCCAAATCCTCGCCCCAGCCCAGCGGCACCGCCAGTCGCAGCCCCGCTCGCGGGTGGGGGTGCCGGGGGAGGAGGTCGCGGAGGTCGGACATCGCCTCCAGGGCCAGCGCCGCCGTGCGCACGTCCGGGGCGAGCGGTCCCAGGGTGTCCAAGGTGCGGCTCAGGGGCAGCACGTCCTCGGTGTCGACGGTCCCTACCGTGGGCTTGAAGCCGACCACCCCGCAGAGCGCGGCCGGGATCCTGATAGAGCCTCCGGTGTCGCTGCCCAGGGCCCAGTCGCAGAATCCGGCGGCGACCGCCACCGCCGAACCGCCGGACGAGCCGCCTGGGCTGCGGGAGGGGTCGTGTGGGTTGCGGACGGCGCCGAAGTGCGGGTTCTCGCTGGTCACCCCGAAGGCCCACTCGTGGAGGTTGGTCTTGCCCATCACCACTGCCCCGCTGCGCCGGATCCGCTCCACCACCGGGGCGTCGTCGGGGTCGGGGATGGCGGGGAGCAGCCGGCCACCGCCGGTGGTGACGGTCCCCCGTACCCGGACGAGATCCTTCACGGCCACCGCCGGTTCACCTTGCTCGGCGGTCAGCGAGATGAAGGCGTTGAGATCGGCCTGCTCCTGCGCCCGCCGCCGGGCCTCGTCCGCGGTCAACCGCCTTCCACTCCAAGGTGGCGAAGCAGGAAGTCGGCGATCAGGCGGTAGGCACGAACCAGGTTGGCCCGTTTGGTGAAACCATGACCTTCGTCCTCAAAGACGTGGTACTCGACCTCGCGCCCCATGGCCCGGAGGCGCTCCACCATCTGGTCCGACTCGGCCTTCACCACCCGCGGATCGCGCGCCCCCTGGAGCACCAGCAGCGGGGCACGGACCCGGTCGACGTAGGTGATCGGGGAGCGCTCCACCAACAGCTCGCGGTCGTCGTCGGGGTCGCCCACCCAGCGCCGGGTGAAGTGCTTCCAGTGGGGAGGGACGGCGCGGGCGAATGTGACCAGGTTGCTGGGGCCGACCAGGTCCACCCCGCAGGCCCAGTACTCGCTCAACCGGGTCATCGCCGAGAGGGTGGCGAACCCGCCGAAGGAGCCGCCGTAGACGGCGATACGGCTGCGGTCGACCCACGGTTGCTCCTGCAGCCACCGAGCCGCGGCCTCGATGTCGCGGAGCTCGCCCCCACCCCAGTCGCGGTGGATCAGCGCCTGGTAGCTCCGGCCGTAGCCGCTGCTGCCTCGAATGTTGGGGGCGAGCACCGCCACCCCCCGGCTGACCAGGTACTGGTAGAGCGAGAACTCCTGCCCGGGGCGTTCCTGGGCCTCGGGTCCGCCGTGGATGGAAACCACGACCGGCAACCGACCGGCGGCCCGAGGGCGGTAGAGCCAGGCCGGGATCCGGCGGTCGAAGCTGGGATAGTGGATCGCCTCCGCTCCGCATAGCTCTTCCTCCGCGATTCCCCCAAGGAAGCTCCAGGTGAGCCGGGTGGCAGTCTGCGCCGCCAGGTCGGCCACGTAGACGTCGGCAGTGCGGGTGGCGGTCGAGATCACCGCCGCTAGCCGGCGCCCATCGGGGGAGAGGGCAGACAGGCGGCACCAGCCTCGGGGGAGCTCCGGGACCGGAAGCTCCTCGCCTGAGGCCAGGTCGAGGACGTGGAAGGTAGAGAGGCCGCCTTCGTTGACCACCCACGCCAGCCGCCGCCGCTCGCGGTCGAGGTGGGCCGCCTCCACGTCCCATTCGCCCCGCCACACGGTCGTGAGCCCGCCGGCCAGGTGCAGCCGGGCCAGCCAGGTGAACTCGTGGTCGCGGTTGGTAAGCAGGAAGAGGGCGTCGCCTCGATCAGAGAACCCGATCGGCAGGTTGATCTCCTCTCCCTGGTGAGGGGTGAGGTGGCGGCGGGAGCCGTCGGCCGGATCGAGCAGGAAGACATCCTGGTCCATGTTGCCCAGGACCTGGGTCAGGGCCAGGCGGCGGCCGTCCGGGTGCCACGGGCCGGGCTCGAAGTTGCCGCGATCCTCGACCAGGGGGCGGCTGTTCCCGCCGACCAGGTCGAGTTCGTAGACGCTGGTGTCCTCGGGCCGGGTGGCGTTGCCAGAGTAGGTCAGGCGGGGCCGGTCCGGGTGCTCGTAGCCGACCACGAACTGGGCGCCAGGGTGGCGAGTCAGGTCCTCAGGCCAGCCGCCAGTGGCGGGCAGGCGGTGCAGCTGCCACTGTTCGTCGCCGTGGTGGTCGATCCCGACCACGAACCCCTCCCGGGTCCAGGCGTGGTGGCGGGCCGAGTCCTCCTCCAACACCGTGAGCTGGACCGGCCAACCACCAATGACCGGCTGCCGCCAGAGGTTGAACTGGCCCGAGGTGTCGGTGGAGTAGGCGACCTCGGCGCCGTCGGGGGAGAAGGAGAGGCTGGAGAGATAGTGGAAGCGGCGGACGGCGAAGTACTGCTCGAAGCGGTGGGGCATGTGGCATCCTCCACTCGGGGTCCAAGGGGCCTCGGTCGCCCAATTCGACGGCCGATACCCGGAATATACTGGCCTCGCGTCAAGGCCGATCTAGCGATGGTGGTTGCGGTGAGCGTTCCACTGCGCGAAGCTTTTCCGCGGGCGGCCGCGGCGCTGTCCTCGCCGCGAGTCCTCGAACCTGGAGGAGCTGCATGAAGCACAAGGTCTCGGTCACCATCAACGGTAGGCAGAGTGAGGACGAGGTCGAGCCCCGGCTCTTATTGGTCCACTACCTCCGTGACGTCGTCGGTCTCACGGGCACCCACATCGGCTGCGATACCAGTCAGTGCGGGGCGTGCACCGTGCTCTTGGACGGGAAGGCGGTCAAGTCCTGCACGCTGTTCGCGGTCCAGGCCGACGGCCACCAGATCAAGACCATCGAGGGCATGGCGGCTCCCGACGGGACCCTCCACCCCATCCAGCAGGCGTTCTGGGACGAGCACGGCCTGCAGTGCGGCTACTGCACGCCGGGCTTCATCATGGCCGCCGCCTACCTGCTGGAGCAGAACCCGAACCCGACCGAGGACGAGATCCGCAAGGGCCTGGAGGGCAACCTCTGCCGCTGTACCGGGTACGTCAACATTGTCAAGGCGGTGCAGACTGCCGCTCGGGCCATGGCCGGCCAGGCAGCCACCGCGGTCACCGGAGGGTGAGGTCATGGCCATCACCACTATGGTCGGTGCCCGTATCCATCGTCGCGAGGATCCGCGGCTGGTCAGCGGGCACGGGCACTACGCCGACGACTTCGTACGCCCGCACACCGCCTACCTGGCGGTGGTGCGCAGCCCCCATGCCCACGCCCGGGTGGTCTCGATCGAGACCGATCGGGCGGCTTCCGCACCCGGAGTGCTGGCGGTCTACACCGCCGCCGACTTCAAGGGCGTGATCGCGGGCAGTATGCCCGTCGCCCCTGCCTTCGTGCCTGAGAAGAAGCAGGTCCCGGAGCGCTTCCCGATCGCCGAGAAGGAGGTCTGCTTCCAAGGTGAGCCGGTGGCCGTGGTGGTGGCTGAGACCCGCTATGCCGCCGCCGACGCCGCCGAACTGGTCCAGGTCACCTACGAGCCGTTGCCAGCGGTAATGGACCTGGAGAAGGCGATGGAGGCGGGTGCGCCGCGGGCCCACGAGGGGGCCCCGGACAACATCGGCTGGGACATGACGTACAGTGCCGATGCCGATCAGGCGTTTGCCGAGGCGGAGGTGACCGTCCATCAGCGCATCCTGCAGCAGCGGCTCGCCCCCACGCCGATGGAGCCGCGCGGGGTGATGGCCGAGTGGAGCGAGGCCGACCGCTCCATGACCGTGTGGATGTCGAGCCAGAACCCACACTTCATCCGGCTGTTCATCGGCGGTGCCCTTGGCATTCCCGAGAGCCACTTCCGGGTGATCTCGCCCGACGTCGGTGGCGGCTTCGGCAGCAAGATCAGCCCCTACCCCGAGGACTACCTGGTGCCGGCGGTCTCCAAGATGCTAGGCCGGCCGGTCAAGTGGAGCGAGACCCGGACCGAGAACCTGCAGAACGCCACCCATGGTCGGGGCCAGATCTTCGACGTCGAGGTGGCCGGGAAGCGGGACGGCACCCTGCTCGGCCTCCGCATCACCCAGTACCTGGACATCGGTGCCTACGTGGGGACGTTCGGCGCCTTCCAGGCCTGCGCCTGCCTGCTCCCTGGTGCCTACGTCTGGAAGCAGGTCGCCTCGCGCACGGTCGGGATCCTGACCAACAAGGTCCCCACCGATCCCTACCGGGGGGCGGGCCGTCCCGAGGCGACCCACCTGGTGGAGCGGATGGTCGACCTCTTCGCCCGTGAGATCGGGATGGACCCGGCCGAGGTCCGACGCAAGAACTTCATCCGCGAGTTCCCCCATACCAATCCGTTCGGGCTCACCTACGACTCGGGCAACTACGAGGGGTCGCTGAACCGGGCGCTGGAGCTCGCCGGCTACCACGAGTTCCGGCGGGAGCAACAAGCGGCCCGCGAGCGCGGCCGGCTGCTCGGGGTCGGGCTCTCGACCTGGATCGAGATCTGCGGCTTCGGCCCCAGCGCCGCCACCGCTCCTGCCACCGGCGGCCTGGCCTTGACCGAGTCCGCCCAGGTACGGGTGTTCCCAACTGGCTCGGTTACCTGCTACGTGGGCACGCACGCCCACGGCCAGGGCCACGACACCACCTTCGCCCAGATCGTGGCCGACGAGCTGGGGGTGCCCTACGACCAGGTCGAGATCCGACACGGCGACACCGCCGAGGGGCCGGCCTTCGGCTACGGCACCTACGGCAGCCGCTCGCTGGCGGTCGGGGGGATGGCCCTGGTCCGCGCCGCCCGGCGGGTGCGGGACAAGGCCCGCCGCATCGCCGCCCACATGCTGGAGGCGGCCGAGGAAGACGTGGTCTTCGACCAGGGCCACTTCTATGTGAAGGGCAGTCCCGATCGGCGCAAGAGCATCCAGGAGGTGGCCTTCCAGGCCTATGGAGCCGGGCTTCCCGAGGGGGTGGAGCTGGGGTTGGAGGCGGTCGCCTATTTCGATCCACCCAACTTCGTCTGGCCGTTCGGCGCCCATGTCTGCATGGTGGAGGTGGACCGCGAGACCGGGGACGCCAAGATCCTCAGGTACGTTGCCGTCGACGACTGCGGCAACGTCATCAACCCCATGATCGTGGAGGGACAGATCCACGGCGGGGTCGCCCAGGGCATTGCCCAGGCGCTGTTCGAGGAGGTGGTCTACGCCGAGGATGGGACCCTCAGGACTGGCTCCATGACCGACTACGCCGTCCCCACCGCCAACGAGATCCCGGCCATGGTGCTGGACCGGACCGTGACGCCGAGCCCGACCAACGATCTGGGGGTGAAGGGCATCGGAGAGGCGGGCACGATCGCCGCCAGCGCCGCGGTGATCAACGCCATCTGCGATGCCCTGAGCCCGCTCGGCATCCGCCACGTGGACATGCCGGCGAGCCCGGACCGGATCTGGAAGCTGATGCAGGAGGCCAAGGCATGATCCCAGCCGCGTTCGAGTACGCTCGGGCAAGTTCGGTCGCAGAGGCGAGCGAGCTGCTCCGGCGCTATGGCGAGGAGGCCAAGATCCTGGCCGGGGGCCACAGCCTGATCCCGCTGATGCGGCTCCGGCTGGCCCAGCCCAGGGCGCTGGTGGACATCAACCCGGTCAGCGAGCTGGATTACATCGTGGTCGAGGACGGCAAGCTCCGGGTGGGGGCGATGAGCCGCCACGTCGAGATCCAGCGCAGTCCGCTGGTGCGAGAGAACTTGCCGCTCCTGGCCGAGATCGCGGACGAGGTGGGCGACAACCAGGTCCGGAACATGGGCACGATCGGGGGGGTCATGGCTCACGCCGACTCGGCCGGGGACTACCCGACCCTAGCGGTCATGCTCGACGCCGAGCTGGTCACCAACCGGCGCCGCCTGCCCGCCCGGGATTTCTTCCAGGACCTGTTCACCACGCCGCTGGAACCCGACGAGGTGCTCTGCGAGGTGGTCTTCCCGGTGGCTCGCGGAGCCCACCGGTACATCAAGTTCCGACGGCGGCTGTTCGACTGGGCGATCGTGGCCGCCGGCGCCCAGCAGATGGCCGACGGCACCTGGCGAATCGGGCTCACCAACTGCGGGCCGACCGCGGTCCGCTGCACGGCGGTGGAGCAAGCTTTGGCCCAGGGGGCGACGCCGGAGCAGGCGGCCGAGCATGCCTCCGACGGGCTGGAGCCGAGCGGCGACCTGAGGGCCTCGCCGGAGTATAAGAAGCACCTGGCCCGGGTGCTGACCCGGCGGGCGATTCAGCAGGCCCAGGCGACTGCCTGAACGAGAGGCCGAAGAAGGCCCCGGTCGTCTTGAGGCGACCGGGGCCTCGTCTTCCGCAGGCGGTGGTCAATTGTCCGATCGTGGTCGAGCGCTCTCGGTGCAGCGGACGATATCGTCCAGGACCTCGATCACCAAACCACCTCCTAGCTACTTCACCCGGAAAAATCCCGGGCGTCGTTTCGGGCGCTGACCGGTGCGTCCAGGGACGAAGAAAAGCCCCGCCACAGGACCAAAGACCTGCGACGGGGCTTGGGTGCCACCACCCTTCGCT
>CADDZO010000102.1 GCA_902812395.1 bacterium
GTACAGGACGACGCACAGCACGATAACGACCACCGTCTCGTCTCAGCCCATCGAATTTACTCCGGTAGTGGCGGCGCGACCGTGCCCCGCCGCACCAACTCACCCGCCAGCAATACCCGGCGCCCAGCCAGACCGCCGACCGCGGCGAGAGCATCCGCCAGCCGCAGGCCCCGCCGCTCCTCGGGCACGACCTCGGCGCTGACGCCGAACTGGGCCAAGGCGGCAGCGGTGGCCGGGCCGACCGCGGCCCAGCGAGCTCGACCGGGCGGTGTCCGTTCCAGCAACCCGCGCGCCCCCTCGGCACTGGTCACCACCACCCAGTCGAACCGGTCCAGGTCCGGAGGGGGGAAGTCCAACCGCTCGGTGGCGACGGTCGGTACCGCGTGCACCCGACAGCCCGCAGCCTCCAGGCGGCGCACCAGAGGGTCCTGCCAGCCTCCGGGTCGGGTCGAAAGAAGTACGGGCGTCACCCTTGCTGCCAGCCCTCGATGAAGGCCAGCAGCAGCTTGTCGCAGGCTTGCTCGGCGTCGGTCAGCAGCCCGGTCGCCTCCCGGGTGTCGAGGCCCCGGCGTCGGGCGGTCGCGGCCAGCTCATCGATGAAAGGGGCACGGAAGCGCAGGAAGGTGTCGACCGCCTCGCTCAGCGACGCGCCCAAGGCGGCACAGCTAGCTCCGTACTCGGCGGCGTGGTCGGCTGCCTCATGGAGGTTGGCCATGGCCGGCGCCGGGCCCTCGGCGTCGAGGTGGGCCAGCAGGCACTCGACCATGCGCCGGCCGCGCTCTCGGAACAGCTCCCGCTCCTCCTCGCCGATCTCTTGCAGGAATCCCTGCCGAGGACCGTCGGTGGTGAGCCTGCGCCGCAGCACCACGGCCATGCGCTCGCCCGACGCGCCCAGCTCCGACAGGTGTGGCCGGCGGGCACGGCTGGAGGGTAGCAAGGCCAGGATGGCGGCCTTGGGGAAGCGCCGGTGGCCGCCGGGAGTGGTGAAACTCGCCACCTGACCGCGGTCGGCCCAGCGCCGCAGGGTACCCTGGCTGATGCCGAGCAGGCGGCTGGCCTCCCCCAGGCCCAGCCAGGCGCCGGCCTCCCCGCCGGCAGACATCGGTTCCAGCTCGTCCGCGCGCTCCAGAATGTCCTCAATCTACCGACGGGCTGGCACCTCCAGGACAGCGTTAACCACCACCCGGGGCTGGTACCCCTTCCCGTCCCATTCAGAGGTGGAGGTGACGAGTGAGAGCCGGGGCGTCCCCGAACGGCTGAACAGCCCCGGGATCTGGGAGAGAGTGAAGGGGTAGCTGGTAACCGACACCACCCGGAAGGTAAGGGTCGAACCATTGGAGAGACCGAGCCGCACCCGGTCGCCGGCCTTGAGGTCGCTCAGGCGGGCGAAGGGCGCCGGCTGCGAGACCCAGACCGCGTCGCCGTCGATGACCGCGTCCCCGTGCTGGCCAGGGCGGACCCCACCCGAGTACCAGCCCACGTCGGTGGCGTTCTGGGGCACCGCCATGGTCCCGCCCGTGGTCACCCCGACGCTCTCCACGCCGGCCGACAGTCCGATGGCCGAGATCTGCAGCCGGACCGGCACGGGGGGGACCAGGGCTGATCGAACCGCACGGGGCGTCGCCGGCGGCGGCCCTAGAAGGTGGGTGAAGGCCACCCCGGCGGCGATGCCAGCCAGGATGGCTCCGGCCCCGCCGGCCACGACCAGGCCCAAGGTTCGGGGCCGAACCAGGCGGAGAGCGAGTTGCTCCTTCATGGCGTGGTTCCTCGCAATGGTGAGGTGGTGGGGCCACCCGGCCGGGTGGCCCCAAGGCGCCTCAGCTGGCCCGAGTCCGCCGTGCGGCGAGAAGCGAAACCCCGCCCACGATCGCCAACGCGCTCAGCAGTGCCGCCACCAGACCCGGGCTTGGAGCGGACCCCACCAGGCCGGACCTGGGGAGGCCGGGCATGACGGCACCGCTTGGCACCACGGCCGCGGTGGTCGTGACCTGGCTGCCACCACTGCTCTGGACACCGCCGCCACCCTGAACGCCGCCACCCTGGGGGCCAGGGCCATGGTGCTCATGGCCCTGACCGCAGTTGCCACTGTGGTCCTGGTTGCTGAGCACGTTGACGTTGATGGGGCAGTTCACGTTGGTGCCGACCTGAGGCACCACCGGCGCGACTACCGGGCCGGCCACCCCGATCAGGGCCGTCGAAGCCCCGCTCGGGTCCTGGACAACAGTGGCCTGGTGATTCTCGTTCTCCTGCTCGACCGAGCCCTGGTTACCGCTGTGGTCCTGGTTGCTGAGCAGGTTGACGTTGATGGGGCCGTTTAGGTTGGTGCCGACCTGAGGCACCACCGGCGCGACTACCGGGCCGGCTACCCCCACCAACGCTGCCGCCGCCCCGCTTGGGTCCTGGACAACGGTGGCCTGGTGGTTCTCGTTCTCCTGCTCGACCGAGCCCTGGTTACCGCTGTGGTCCTGGTTGCTGAGCAGGTTGACGTTGATGGGGCCGTTTAGGTTGGTGCCGACCTGAGGCACCACCGGGGCAACTACCGGGCCGGCTACCCCCACCAGCGCCGCCGCCGCCCCGCTTGAGTCCTGAACAACGGTGGCCTGGTGGTTCTCGTTCTCCTGCTCGACCGAGCCCTGGTTACCGCTGTGGTCCTGGTTGCTGAGCAGGTTGACGTTGATGGGGCCGTTCGCGTTGGTGCCAAGCTGGGGGACCAGATCGAGGACGACCGGCCCGGCCACGCCGACACCGGCGAACGACACCCCGGCGGAGTCGCCGACCAGCGTCGTCTGGCTGTTCTGGTTGGACTGGCCGGTAGTCTGGCCATCGGCCAGAGCCGGGCCCGCGCCCAGCAGCAGTGCGGTGGCAACACCGGCGCCGGCAGCCAGCACACGTGGCAGCTTCCCCAGCACGGCCGGGTGCACTGCCGATGCCCTTTGATCCATCTCGATTGCTACCTCCTTGATTGCTGGTTGGTGTGTTCTGCGCTGCGACGAGGGGTCGCGCCGGGGGTGCGGTGGCCGGCCCGTTTCAGGGGAAGCCAGGGGTCCGATGCCGCGCGGACCAGGGGCCCCAACCAGGGGGCGCCATCGCCACCATCCGGGCGCTCTCGGCGCCCATCGAGTCCCGCAGCATCGAGGTAATCCTCCGAATCGGGTCCGCGGACCCGTCCTTCCCGACAGCCGGCGTGACAATACAGAAGCGGCACTGGGCGCGTCAACCGGTACCCGTGCCGCGTCTGGTTGCTCGGGATGCCGACCTATGCTGTGCCGGATGAACGTGTGGCTCGAGGCCAACCGGGCCAACTGGGAGGACCGGACCCCGATCCACCTCCGATCCGCCTTCTACGACGTCGAGGGCTGGCTCCACGACCGCCCAGGGCCGGCGCCAGAGGAGTTGGAGATGCTGGGAGAAGTCGGCGGACTCCGCCTGGTCCATCTCCAGTGCCACATCGGCCTGAATGCCCTCTCCTGGGCCCGGGCCGGGGCCACGGTGACAGGCCTCGACTTCGCACCCTCGGCCATCGCCGCCGCCCGCGATCTCGCCCGACGCGCCGGTCTGGCCAACCGGGCCACGTTCGTCGTCGGCGACGTGCACGACGCTGCCGCGATCCTGGGCCGGGGTGGCTTCGACGTTGTCTACGTCAACACCGGCTCGCTCTGCTGGCTGCCGAGCGTCGACCGGTGGGCTGCGCAGGTGGCGGCGCTGCTCCGCCCGGGCGGGCGTCTCTACCTCCACGACGACCATCCCCTGGCCCAGGCTCTGGCCGACGTCGACCTTGAGTTCGTGGCCAGCTACTTTGAGGAGACGGACCCCCTGGTGGGGGACTCCGACTCCACCTACACCGACGGCGAGGGGACGGTGGTAAGGACTCGGTGCTACCAATGGAACCACTCGATCGGCGAGATCGTGACCGCGATCCTGGACCACGGGCTTTGCCTGGAGCGCCTGGTCGAGCACGACTGGACCGACTGGCGCCGATTCCCATGGCTGGTCGCGCGGGGAGAGCGGCGCTGGACCCTGCCTCGGGGCAAACCCCCCTTTCCGCTCTCGTTCACCCTGCTGGCCCGCCGTCTGGCCTCCCCCTCGTAGCGTGGACACATCGCCCTAGCGGAGATCCGGAAGCCGATCCCCCAGGCGACCCGGGATTGGCGATGTGTTCGGGACGCTGGAGAACCTGGTGGCGAAAGGCCACAGGGAGTGGGAGGCGGGCCAGGACGGCAGGCTAGGTGAGGACGAGCGAGCCGAGCTGGCGCAGCCACGCCTGGAGAACGCCGAGCTCCGGCTGCGATCCTGATGACCTCAACCTCAGCGTAGCCCTCTGGTCATGCGGCTCATCACCACCGATGACTGAGCGATGCGCTGGGCCAAGGATCATCGGTGGTTGCTGAGGTGCCGGAGTTGTTCTTCGTGCCGGCGGACTTTGGGGGCGATGGCTCCCAAGCCGATGCGTAGCTGGTCGATCTGGACGGCCAGGCCGGTGCGGTGTATGCGTCGCCGCGCTGGCGGTGTTCTGCGGTGAGGGCGCACAGCTCGCTGGGCTGTACAGGTGGAGCGATCTGGGTGCGTGCGGCGACCTGGGCGATGGTGACCGGGCCGGCAGCCAGGAGCTCCTTGCCTGCTCGGCGCGAGCGGTGTTTCCGCTGGTCAACCCGGCCGGCCGGGCCCCCACCGGTGGGATCGGCCAGTCGATGCGGATCGAGGCTTTCGGTGACCTGCACGAGACTGCGCTCGGCTCGGCCGTTACCGAAGACGAAGCGAGAAAGCTGATCTGACGGGCCGTGCGGCTGCGCCCGTTAAGGCCATCCAGCGCCGTCCCGGGACGGAGCGCCGTACGTTCGGGACTGGACCATGCATCGTTCCCGGCAACCGGAACTCGTGCTCACCCGCGCCGTTGACAGCCTGGCCTGGATCCGGCCCGACCTGCTGATCCGCATCCTTCCCATGGCAGCGCTGGTGGCCACAGTCTGGGGGGTCTGGCGTCCGGGCTGGCTGGGGCTGGGTACCGGCCGGCCCGGGGCCCAGCTCCTCTTTGGACTGCCCGCCGGCGTCCTCTCCTTCGCATGCGCCTGTGCTATCCAACTCCCCCTCTCCCGCCTCCGGGGCTCGCTCAAGGTGCCAGCCACCGCGGCTGACACTGCGCTCCAGACCGGCTTCTACGCTCTCAACGCCCCGGTCGAGGAAGCGCTCTTCCGGGGCCTGATTGAGGGAGGGCTGTTGGCGCAGGCGGGACCGGCGGCGGGGTTGGCGGCTGGGATCGTGCCCTACGTCCTCTACCACCGGCTAGGGGGCTGGAGCTGGCCGGACGTCGGTGCCACCGCCCTGATCGGGATCCCGACCGCTCTCGCCTTCTGGCTGCTGCCCGGCCCACCCTCGCTGCTGGGGGTGAGCCTCGCCCACCTCGGCGCTACGTGCGGCTTTCTCGGCCCCGGCCCGGCCCTGCTCCGTCGCCTAGGCCTGGTGTGAGGGTGGCACGCGCGCTGGCCCTGCTGGGCTCCTTCGACCGGCGTCAGCTGACGGTGGTAGCTCTGGCCGGGCTGGCTGCGGGTCTGGTCAGCTTCGACAGTGCTGTCCTCACCCTGGGCTTGCCCGCCATCGCAGGCGGCTTCCACGTCACCGCCTCGGCGCTGAGCGCGCTGGGCTCGGCCATCTCCCTGGGCTCCCTGCTGGGCCTGCCCCCGGCCATGCTCGCTGATCGGCTGGGCCGGCACCGGATGCTGGTGGCATCGGTGGCGGGCTTCAGCGCCGCCAACCTGGCCAGCGCCTTTGCCCCCAGCCTTGGAGCCCTGGCTGTGGCCCGGCTGGGGGCGGTGGCCGGCGAGACGGTGGCCAGTGCGGTTGCGACGGCGCTGGTGGTGGAGGAGGTGGGACCCCGCCAGCGGGGCCTGGCCGTCTCCGCCCTGACCCTAGCAGCCGGAGGCGGCACCGGCCTGACCACGCTCCTCTACCCGCTGCTGGCTCCCGACTGGCGCGTCCTGTACCTGCTCGGGGCCGCCGGGCTGCTCGCAGTGCCGCTGCTGGCGTGGTGCCTGCCCGAGAGTCGCGCCTGGTCGGATGCAGTCTCACCCCGGGGTGGCGCGCCCTTGCGCCTCCTCTGGCACCGGCCATGGCGTGGCCGTCTGGTGGTCCTGACACTTGCCGGCGCGCTCTCGGCGGTCTTCTACTCCCCGGCGGGGCTCCTGATGGCGTTGTTCGGCAGTCGAGACCTGGGCCTCGAGCCGGCCGAGATCAGTGCCGTGATCGTCGTCTCCGGCGTCGCCTCCATCCCCGCCTTCGTCATCGGGGGCCGGCTCTCCGACCGCATGGGCCGACGAGGGCCGGGAATCGCGATCACGGCCCTGACCGCCCTGGTGGCGGGGGCCAGCTTCCGCGGTGGGCGAGCCAGCTACTGGGCCGGCAACGTGCTCTGGAGCGTCGGCTCCAGCGCCTCCACCCCGATCATGGGGGCATGGGCGGCCGAGCTCTTTCCCACCAGGGCCCGGGCCACGTCGCAGTCGCTGGAGACAGTGGCCGGATCGGTGGGCGGGTTGGTGGGCTTCCAGCTGGTCGGCACCCTGACCAACGTGCTGGGTCTTGGCCCAGCCCTGGCGGCACTGGCCCTGGCGGCATTGGGAGCGGCCGGCATCCTGGCCCTGCTGCCGGAGACCAGAGGCCAGGCGCTGGTGCCATGAAGCCGCGACGCCGGTCGACTGGGGGCGTCTGCCGGCGCGTTGGGCAGAAGCGAAGTGCTCGGGTTGGCGTCCTGGCTTGCCGCCAAGCTAGAATTTGATCAACCTTTGGACGCACCCTGAGGTGCGTGGCCTGCCCCAGGGCCCCCTGATCTTGTTGATCCCACTGCAGTTCCCGCCGCCGACGTGGCTGGCTCACCAGTATTTCCATGAGCGCGCCCATCCCCGGTGACGTGCTGCCGGTCTGGCAGCCGGAGATCCCGGGAGAGGAGGTCCAAGCCGGGCGGCTCGGCATTCGCATCCGGCCCGGCAGTCCGGCCGCGGCCAAGCTCTCCTTCATCTCCAACGGGGCGGAGTGGCTGCGACAGGTGCTGGAGGAGCGGGGAGAGATCGAGGGCATGTACACGGTCACCCGCCCCGACCGCCCCCTGGAGTTCGTCGGGCAGGTAGATCAAACCCTGCTCACCGGTCGCCTGGGTCGGACGCGGCAGGGGCTGGCCCTCGAGATCACCGACATCCAGCAACTGGACCGCGAGTACCCGATGGAGAAGTCGCGGCTGAACCTCCGCTACCAGGAGCTGCAGCTGGTCAAGCAGTGGGACGGCGACCTCACCGGTTTCACCGCCTTCGAGCTCCGGGAACGGGCCAAGGAGGCACCCATCCTCGACTCCACCCTCCGGTTCATCGAGCATCTCCGGGAGTACCGGGAGAAGTTGGCCGAGGCCACCACCCGCCGCTATGAGGCCCTGGAGCAGTGGGTGGAATGCCCCCGCTGCGAGGCGATCTGGCCCGCCTCCAACGGCATCGTCTGCCCGGAGTGTGGCGAGGACATGCGCGGGGGCGAGTACGTGAGGGCAGTGCTCCGGCTGACCGACGGCGACCCCCGGATCTACCGCGGCATCGACTCGCTCACGGTTCGCGCCTCCGGGTTCCCCGAGTACCGGGGGATGACCCTGGAGCGGATCCAGGGACCGACGCTCTGGGTGTCGTTCCGCCGCTACGATCCCCTGCCCGACGAGGGCATCGTGCTCCCCACCGCCAGCGTGGAGATGTTCGAAGCCCAGCGTTCGGTGATCAGACAGCTCCAGATCGGCTCCCCTCGAACCGGAGCGCTGGCCGCTCAGCTGGCCGACCCCGGCTGGCTCGGCTCCCCCCCGCGGGCCACCCTCGAGGGGCGGCGCGCCCACCACCTGCCCGACCCCAACGAGGAACAGGCCGAGGCGGTGGCCAGGGTCATGGGCATGCGCCCGGGCCAGCTGTACCTGATCCAGGGACCGCCGGGGACGGGCAAGACCACCGCCATCGTCGAGTCCATCCGTCGCATCCTCGGCCGCAACCCCAATGCCTCGATCCTCCTCTCCTCGCACTCCAACGACGCCGTCGACACCGGCCAGGAGCGCCTGCTCGGGTTCTCACACGTGCGGCAGGCCCGGGTGGCAGAGCCGGGGAAGGTGCCACGGCGCCTTCGCCACACGCTGGTCGAGGGCGACGACCTGGAGCCGTTCAACTTGGTGGCGGGCACCGTCAATCGGCTCGCCATCGACTCCCGGCTCCGCTTTCGGGTCTTCGACTGGTTGATCTTGGACGAGGCCAACAAGGTCCGGGCCAACGAGGCGCTGGCGCTGATGCCGCTGGCCCAGCGTTGGGTGATGATCGGGGACCTGAACCAACTGCCTCCGGTAATGGAGGAGGCGGCGCTGAGCTTCGAGATCCGCAACCACCTGGACCAAGTGGTGCGCGATGACAGCTTCTACGGCTACATGTGGGACCTGGTGCCGCCCGCTTCCCGGATCATGCTCCCCCGCCAGTACCGGATGCGGGAGCCGATCGGGAAGGTGGTCTCTGACCTCTTCTACGAGGGCAAGCTGATCCACGAAGCGCCCCACCCCAAGATGCCGTTGCCCTGGCCGCTGGACCGGGAGCTGGTCTGGGTGGACACCGGAGCCCAGGACGAGTACCGAGACGCCCAGCGCTCTGTCGCCAACGAGTTCGAGGTGGCGCTCTGCAAGGACATCACCACGATCATCCGCAAGCGCGTCCGCAAGGCAAAGCTGGCCGTGATCGCGATGTACAGCTCGCAGGTGGCGAGGCTGGTCTCGGCCTTGAAAGGGATCGTGCCGCCCGACGACGTGGAGTCGGTGGACGCCTTCGAGGGCCGGGAGTCGGATGCCGTCATCCTCTCGCTGGTCCGCTCCAACGAGCGGGCGGCGATCGGCTTCCTGAACGACCCCAACCGGGTCAACGTGGCCATCTCACGGGCCAAGAAGCTGCTGATCATCGTCGGCGACTCGAGGACCGTGATCGGGGGAGCACCGGAGCTGTTCGGGCCGCTGTTCGAGCATTGCCAGGAGGAGGGTCTGGTGGTGGGGGTTGGAGCCATCGTCACCGCCTGCCAGCGGGTCGGTATCCGCTCCCAGGTCCAGAAGCTGTCCAAGCCCCGCAAGGGCAACCGGCGGCGACGCCATCGGCGCGAGGCGCAGGTCCTTCCCCCCGAGTCCCTGGCCACCGGGGAGACCGAGGCGGTGCCGCCTGGAGGGAACGGGGCCGAGCCGGGTCCGGCGGCCATCCCACCGGCGGTGGAGCCGGTGCAAATGCCCCTCCAGCTCCCACCGCCGAGCGCCTGAGTCACGTCCACCAGGAGCGCGAAAGTCCTGATCTAAACCGCGCCCTGATGGCCGGAGTCGGCCTAAGATCAAAAGACGAGGGCGGGTGCTGATGGAGTCCATGAACCTCGTGTCTGGCTTCGGGATCGACCTGGGGACGGCCAACACAGTGGTCTGCCATCCCCGGCGGGGGATCGTCCTCAACGAGCCTTCGGTAATGCTGGTTTCGACCGATGGCGACCGCAAGCGCCCGATCGTGGTCGGCCGTCAGGCCCGGGAGCTGATCGGCCGCACCTCGGCCGGGATGGTTGCGGTGCGACCATTGCGGGACGGGGTCATCACCGATCTGGAATCGGCGCGGACCTTCATCGTCTCCGTGCTCCGCAAGGTGACCCGCAAGCCCTGGGAACGGATCCGGCCGCGGGCCGTGATCGGCGTTCCGGCCGGGGCTACCGCCCTGGAGCGGCGAGCCCTGGTGGAGGCGGCCGACGAGGCCGGCTTCGGCCGGGTGATGCTGATCCCGGAGCCGATCGCGGGTGCGATCGGGTCGGGAATCGACCCCCTCGCCCCCAGGGCGCACATGGTCGTCGACGTGGGCGGCGGCACCGCCGAGGTGACCGGGTTTTGCTACGGCGGTATCCTCACCACCCGGTCCTGCCGGGTGGCCGGCGACGAGATGACGCTCGCCCTCTACCAGTACCTCCGCCAGGAGCATCAGATCGTGGTCGGCGAGCTCACGGCCGAGGACGTCAAGATGCGGGTCCGGGACGACGACGAGTGCTCCCTGGTCGTGGAAGGCCGCGATGCCGCCACCGGCCGGCCCAAGCTGATCACGCTCCGGGCCGAGGAGGTGATCGAGGCCATCAAGCCGACCAGCGACGGGATCATCCAGATCCTGGCCGCCTGCCTGGAGGACCTGCCCCCCCAGGCGGTGGGCGACATCATGCGCGACGGCTTGCTCGCCTTCGGCGGCGGCTCTTTGCTCAAGGGGTTCACCCAGCTCCTGGAGGACGCCTTCGGCTTCCCGCTGCGGGTGGCGGAGCGCCCGCTCACCTGCGTCGCCGAGGGAGCGGCCATCTGCCTGGCCGAGGAGAAGGTGCTCCGGGCCTACGCGGCCTGAGACCTACCAGCCGGCATCCGGATAGGGAGCCGAGGCCGGGAGGGAGGAGGTGATCTGTGCCTGGTGCGACCAGAAGTATTGCATCACCTGGCCGACCACCGGCAGGGCTACCTGGTAACCCTCGCCCCCTCCCCGGATCATGGCCGTGACCACGACCTGTGGATCGGGCATGGGCGCGGCCGCCGTGTACCATCCGTCGACGTGGGTGCCGGGCGCGGCTGGGTCCTGGGCGCTCCCAGTCTTGGCCCCGACCGTGACCGGCAGCTTGGGCAGCCCGGTGGCCACGCCCGTGGTGGCCGCCTCCACCATCCCCTGCTGGACGGGACCTAGCTTGCTGGCAAAGGGCAGCGGCTCGGGGGCAGGGTGGGGGATCAGCGTGTAGCCGCCACCGGACTGGAAGGCCAGGCCGAGGTAGGGCGTGGCCAGTGCTCCGGTCGTCACCGCGGCGGTCCAGCGCGCGTCCTGGAGCGGGGTAGCCGAGACCACGCCCTGCCCGATGCCCTCGATCACGCTGTCGCCCGGGTACCAGGTGCCGCCCTCCTTCTGGAGCGACTCCGGGGTATCCAGAACCCCGGTCCCCTCGCCCGGGAGGTCGATACCGGTCGGCTGACCTACGCCCAGCTCGGACCCGATCTGGTGGATCTTCTCAGGTCCCAGGGCCAGGGCCAGTTTGTAGAAGTAGACGTCGTTCGACCATGAGATGGCCTGGGGCAGGTCTTGGGGTGGCAGCGGCCCCCAGCCGTGCCAGGTGTGGCCGTCGTAGCTGAAGGTGTAGCCGGTGGGGATCACCTGGTCGGGGGGGATGGCATCGTAGACAACGTCGGCCGACCCCACCACCAGCTTGAACGTAGAGCCCGGTGGCACCGCCACCTGGGTCGCGTGCTCCAGCTCGGGCTGGCCCGGCTCGTGGGCCAGCGCCTGGATGGCGGCCAGATCCGCGGGGGGCTCGAAGATCTGGTCGTTGTAGGCGGGCAGGCTGGCCATGGCCAGGATGGCGCCATTGCGGGGGTCCATCACCACCACCGCCCCCAGGTCCCCCGCCGGCAGCCCGTCCACGCCGTGCATGACCGAGGCCAGGGCCGCGGTCGCCTCCTGCTGCAGGCCGAGGTCGAGGCTGAGCCGGACCGTGCTCCCCTGGACGGGCTCGACCACGTCGGTGACCGAGACCGGCACCCCCAGCGGGTTGACGTAGAAGCACTCCCGCCCGTCCAGGCCCCGGAGCAGGGAGTCGTACTCGCGCTCGATCCCCGACTTCCCGATCACCGCGCCCAGCGGCAGGCCGGGGCTAGCTTCCATGTCCTGCTTGTCGGCGATTCCCGTGTATCCCAGGATCGGGCCCAAGAGCGAGCCGTACGGGTACACGCGGCGCTGGGAGGCGGTGACCACCACTCCGGGCAGGCGAGCGGCCGCGACCCGCTGGCCGGTGGTCTGGGGAACTGTGGCGACGGTGATCCCGAGCGACGTCCGGGGGGCCGACTGGAGCTGCTTTTGCAGCACCGTCAGCGGCACCGAGACCAGCTGGGCCAATGCCTGCACCTCCTTCGGCTGCTGAGCAAGGATGGCCGGGGTCGCCACCACGTCGTCGGTGGGATCGTCAAGTGCCAACGGGGTGCCGTGGCGGTCGGTGATGAGGCCCCGGGCAGCGGGCAGGGCCAGGCAGCGCGTCATCTGCTCCTGGGCGACCTCCTGGTACTGCGGGCCGCTGTCGCGCTGGAAGCGCCAGGTGAAGACCCCAACCGCGATCAGCAGGAGCGCGACCAGCCCGGCCAGGCTCCGAGTGAGGCGAGGGCGCCGGCGGCTCCAGCGCGGCGGTGCCCAAAGCCGCCGGCGGTCGGCATCGCGGCGAGCGCCGAGGACCAGGC
>CADDZO010000103.1 GCA_902812395.1 bacterium
CCCCGCGGGGAATGGGTCGGGGAATCCGTGGGCGGGGACCCAGGGGAATAGCGGCGTCACCCGCCGCCCGATCACCCTGATCGCACCGGGAGCACCGTACAGCGCGCCTGGCACCCCCAGCCAGGCAGATCCCGCCCGTGCCTCGTATCGCCCCGCCCAACTCAGGACCTCCCGCACGTACCACCAGACATGGTTGTAGGCGAAGACAGCCTGGAGCAATCGGGCCGTGTCTCCAGCGCCCTTGGCACAGAGGTAGCGGGCCGCGGCGAAGGCAGCGTCTGCGAAATTGTAGACATCACCCGAGCCGTACCGCGTCCAGGTCCCAGCCTCGAACTGGAACGGCCCCATCGCCCCGGCGGGGTTGGTCCCGGAGCGGACGCCCGGGAGTGACGTACGGCCGAAGTCAGACTCGACCTTGGCGATGCCGGCCAGAACGGTCCAGGACAGCCCGGGGCAGGTGGCGGCTGCCGCCTGCAGGATGGCGAGGTCCCGGCCAGGGATGTCCTGCCGGGCGAGGGCCGAGGGCGGTGGGGGTGGGACCGGCGCGGTCGGATCGGGAGCGGGCCCGGTCAGTGCGACGGAGAGCAGCAGCAACCCCACCACCGCACCGAGGGCGGCTCGGGTGAGGGTGCCCATTTCACTTCAGGGCCAGCCGCCAGGCACGACGGGCCTGGCGACGTACGAAGCTGGTGGCCCGGGTCCCGAAGAAGGAGGTGCTGTGCAACGCTCCCGGGACCTTGAAGGCGATGAAGATGGCAGCCAGGGCGTAGACGTGGCGGACAGGGAGCGGCGAGGGGGCGCCGTCGAGGGCGAAGCCCACGGCCAGGATCAGCAGTTGGAGCGGCTGCATCAGCAGCGCCGACACGAACAACGACACCCACCGCCGGGCGTAGTGGTCGGTCTCGGGGAGGACGAATAGCAACGCTGCCACCGGGGCGAGCACGGTCAGGACAACCAGCAGAGAGAAACGGATCACGTAGGCGAGGGCCAGGACCAGATAGGCGCCGAACAGCACCAGCGCGGTCACCCCGTCCAGCCCCCACAGCGGGTCGGCCGAGCGTAGGAAGGCGATGGCACTGGCTCGAATCTGACTCCCGGTGACCAGCACGACCGCGCGGCTCAGCGCATTGCTGAAGTCCACCGCGCCCTGGACCATCGGCACCGCAAAGTTGATCAGCAGGATTGCCAGCACCATCCGGGGGATGACCACCTGGGCCGTGTAGTGGATCCGATGGCTGGAGCGATCCCACATCAGCCGGTAGGCAGACCACACAGCGACCGCGGTCAGGGCCGAGTCCGCGGCCGCCCGGGCCAGCGGGGCCAGGCGGCTGATCGCGGACACGCTGGTGAAGGGCCGGTCAGGCGTGAACGGGTTGACGGTCTGGAACAGGAAGGCCCCCAGCGCCAGCGCCACCGCATGGCCGGCCTGGGCCATGAACCAGCTCAGGGCCCCGCCCAGCCCCAGAAACTGGTCCAGACCCTGCAGCAACACCGTTCCCATGGGCTCAGTGGCCCGAGACGGACGCGGTCAGGACCCGGACCAGAGTTCCGGCCAGCTCCACACCGATCGTCCCGACCACGATCCGATGTATCCACTGGCGTGCCTGGAGAGCCGACCGGGGCTCGACTGCCACGATCCGCCACAGGAATGCGCCCACGAACGCGAGGGCCCCAACCGACCCGACCAGGGCCTGACCGTCGAGGACCCAGCTGTTGAGGATGCTCTGAATGGGCTGAATCGCCGCCACGACTACGACCTCCTGGGTGTTGGTGGCACCCGACGCTAGTCGTCGACTCGGTTGGGAGGAACCCGGCTCGTAAAGGCGATCCGCCGTCACCACGCGGCACACGGTGCACCGCCCGACCCAGAGCACGCTGGCCGCCGAGCCCCGGCGTCGACCGCGCAACGCTTCAAGCACGGCAGCGAGGCCTGGTGGGTGGCGATCCCCGGCCGGGGTCGGCTTCGCGGCCCAGGAGTAGGGCAGCCCGACATCGGTACCGCGCGCTCCGACGCGCGACCTCGGTCGTCTGCCCGCGCTGAGTGGAGGCCCCCCGGCCGGCTCGCACGCTGGCCCAGAGATCCGGCGGCTCTCCCCGTGGATGGATACCTGCAGGCGGCGCTGGCACCATGGCGAGACATTGGCCCGAGCCAATCTGGGCGGTGACATGTGCGCCGTGGCCGCTCGCTCTCCGCGCGATTCCACTGCCAGGGTCCGATTTCAACGCTCCATTCCCACCGCCTGGACCCACTGCCACGCGGTGCCATGAAGATCACAGCACCACTCTCGCTCCATTTCGTGCCAGACCCGCGACCCTGAGGATTGTCGCGTACGCCACACAGGGTTTGCCGCGTGTTCACGCACCTGGGAGAACTGGTCCACAGCCTGCGCGATATCAGAGTGACCGACGCACCACCGCGTCGTCTACCACTAACCTGCGGCGTCGCCGGTCACGGCTCAGACAGGGCTTCTGCGTCGCACGACGATAGAGCCCGGCGGTCCGAGCCTGTCCGGCAGTCCACCACTATCCAGGGCAGCGTGTCCTCAGGGCTTCAGGTTCAACATCGCGGTCCCCCCGTCGGATCGATCGGAGCCGACACGTGGTCGTGTACGATGACCCAGTTGCCCTCGACCTTCCGAAAGCAGATCGTGCGCCTGACCCAGTAATCCAGTCTGTCCCCGTTCTCCATCCTGGCGCTGACCCGGTTATGGCTGTGCGCGAACGCCACATCACCACTGACGGCGACGGTCAGGCCATATGGCTCGTACCCGACGGGAGCCTGGAAGAGGCTAAAGAACTTGATCCAATTCCTCTGCTTCGCCTCGGCCCCGAGGTGCTGAAGCGCCGCCTCCAGGTCAAACGACACCACGTCGGCCGCGTACATCGACTTGACACCCTCCAGCTCCCCTGTCCCGATCGCCCGAACGAGTACCACGATTCGCGCTCGAATTTCCGCTTCGTCAGGCGCATGCGATGGAATCATCGAAACTCCCTGCTCTGCACTTGCCTCGCTGCAGTACCTGGGTTGAGGCTCTTACGAGACCGCAACCGCGGAGTGGCCGCGCGATGGCTGGCACCTTGCCGCCGCCGTCGCCAGTCAGGGTCACGTCCTCGGCCAGCAGCGCCTTCCAGGCCGGCCAGATCGCCTCGTTCGGCGGCATTGAAGAGCCGGCGAGCCAGTTCGTCCCGCTGCTCCGGCGTCGGGCGGAAGCGCGGCCACCGTTGTTGGACGTGGCGCCGGGCACGGGTGGCCAGCTGGCGCACGTTGTCCACCCACTTGCCCACGATCTCTGAGACCGCCGCGTACGTGCACTCGAAGACATCGTGAAGCAGCAGCACAGTCCGCTGCTCGGGTGACAGGCTCTCCAGGAGCACCAGCATCGCCACTGACAGTTACTCGGCCATCTCGGCGTGCGTGGCCGGGTCTCGGTATCCGTCGGTGAGGATGGGCTCCGGGAGCCACTGGCCAACGGAGCGCTCGCGCCGAACCCGTGCCGATCTGAGGGCGTGGTCACCGTGCCGATAAATGCCCGTGGCGACGCGATCTGCTCGCCGGCTTGGAGCGCCTCGTGTTCCGAAGCAACGACTCCTGCACCACGTCCTCTGCCTCGGAGACGCATGTCAAGCGACCCGATCGCTGTCAGTTGGTGCACGACGACGTCCGGGGCTGCCGTTGCCACCGCCTCGCCGACCTGGTCGGGGTCTAGAGCATCGGCCACCGCCGGAACTGCGCCCAGCTCACGGAGCATTTCCTGCTTCGACCGGTTACGGGTCATGCCGTACACCTCATGCCCGGCGGCGGCCAGCCGCGGCAGCAGCTGCCTTCCAATCGCGCCGGTCGCGTCAGCCACGAATATTCTCATCGTCGAACTCCTCCATCATGGACTTCACCCATGAGACAGGGCAGTGGTGGGTACTGTGACACCGTCTGCCGGATCCGAAAGCGGAAAGGAGCTCGACGAAGGACACACGTACTCTTCAGCAATTCGCCACCAGGTCGGCCCGCTACATCGCGGATCGCGCCGCGAGCCACTGGGCTCCCTCCTCGCGCCGACGTTTGAAGCTGCGCCGGCACCATTGCTTTACCACCGGAGACTGGAGGGAGACGTCCTGAGGACAGCACTGTCAGTCCTCAGGACGCCTCTTTTACGCCCTAGCGGATGACCAGGTGCCCAGGGGTAAACGGCGCGGGTCTCGTTCAACACCCGCCAGCGGCGGCCACGGGCGACGCTGGGCCACGTCCCCTAGAGCTGGGTTGAAGCGAACCTCCAGGCACCCGTCGAGCACCCGCGGGTCGATGCTGATCCGGAACGCCCCGCCCAGCCCCGAGCGGACCTCATCCTGCGCCCGCCGGTAAGAGCGGGCCGAGCCAATGCCGAATCGGCGTTGAGGGCGCTGAACCGGATGGCGCAGGCCAGCAGTCGGGTGCTCGGGAGCCAGACCCCGCGCCTCCGGCTCTACTCCCGCAGAACAGACCTTGCCCGGGGTCTGCTCGAACTCCGCCCGTAGCCCGGCCTCCACGCGCGTCCGCTCCTTCGGCTCCAGGCGACCACACTGTTGGCGGGCAGCAGCTGGATCAACCGGACCCCGGCGGCGGCCAGCTGCTGCTGGAGACCGGCTCGGGCCGGGTCGGCACCCGGCGCAACCTCCTGGACGCTGGTGGCGCTCGACTCGGCACTAGCCGCGACTCGGCCGAGCCGGCACCCGGACTCACGACGGGAACCTCGGCCCGATTCCAGCGCCGCGCTCGCCTCCGAGCTCCGGTACCCTGCCCGCCATGGGCCGCCTCGGCCCCTACCGTGCCAGACGCCGCTTCCATGAGACGGCCGAGCCCGTGGGCGAGGAGCCCGTCCAGCCCTCGCCCGAGCTGCGCTTCGTGGTACAGGAGCACGGCGCCCGGCGGCTGCACTGGGACCTGCGCCTGGAGCGTGACGGCGTCCTCGTCTCCTGGGCACTGCCTCGAGGGGTACCTGAGGACCCCCGCCGCAACCATCTGGCGGTGCACGTCGAGGACCATCCGCTCGAGTACGGCGACTTCGAGGGCGAGATCCCGTCCGGCAACTACGGGGCGGGGACGGTGCGGATCTGGGACCGTGGCACCTACGAAACCCACACCTGGCGCATGGAAGGGCGGAAACCTGAGGTGGTGGTGACGTTCCACGGCAACCGGCTCCAGGGCCGCTACGCACTCTTCCAGACCCGCGGGGAGAACTGGATGATCCACCGCATGGACCCTCCTCAAGACCCGGAGTGGGAGGAGATGCCGAGGGCTATCCGCCCCATGCTGGCCGAACCGGCCCGAAAGCTTCCCTCGGACCAGGGCTGGGCGTTCGAGTTCAAGTGGGACGGGATCCGGGCCATCGTGTTCAGCCAGGAGGGCTCAGTCCGGGTGGTGTCCCGCTCCCAGGAAGACGTGACCGGCCGCTATCCGGAGCTGCGCGGAATCGCCCGCGCCCTCGGCTCGCATGCCGCCGCCCTCGACGGTGAGATCGTGGCTCTGGGAGCCGATGGGGTACCCCGCTTCGAGCAGCTTCAGCAGCGGATCGGGCTCAGCCGCGAGGCCGACGTGCGCCGACGCATGCGTGAGGTGCCGGTTGCCTACCTGGCCTTCGACCTCCTCTACCTGGACGGCCGGGCACTCGTGCGCCGACCCTACCTGGAGCGACGCCGTCAGCTCCTGCAGCTGGGCCTCTCCGGCCCCCATTGGCAGGTGCCCGAGCATACGGTGGGCGACGGCGAAGCGGTCCTGGCCACCAGTCGCGCCCGGGGCCTGGAGGGAGTGATGGCCAAGCGCACGGATAGCCCGTACGAGGAGGGGCGGCGCTCCCCCTGGTGGCTGAAGATCAAGAATCGGCCCGGCCAGGAACTGGTGATCGCGGGCTGGGTGGCGGGCCAGGGACGCCGGCAGGGCCTGCCCGGGGCCCTGCTGGTCGGCTACTGGGACGGCCCCGATTTCGTCTATGCCGGTCGCGTGGGTACCGGTTTCACCGAGAGCGAGCTGGAGCGGCTGGCCCGGCTGATGGCACCGCTGGAGCGCCGCACCTCGCCCTTCCATCGGGGCCGGCCGCCAGCCGGCTCTCACTTCCTCGAGCCCCAGCTGGTAGGCGAGTTCGAGTTCGCCGAGTGGACCAGAGCCGGCCAGGTCCGCTCCGCCGCCTACAAGGGCCTGCGCGATGACCGGGATGCGCGCGATGTGATCCGGGAGGTGCCGGGCTGAGCCAGGAAACCCCCATCGAGGTGATGGTCGAGGGCCGGCGCCTGCGGCTGACCAACCTGGAGAAGGTCTTCTGGCCCACGGTCGGCTTCACCAAGGGCGAGATGATCCACTACTACCAGCGCGTCTCCGAGGTGCTGCTCCCACACCTGCGCAACCGGCCCCTGACCCTCAAGCGCTACCCGGACGGGGTGGAGGGAGAGATGTTCTACGAGAAGAACTGCCCGCCTCACCGACCCGGCTGGATACGGACGGTGCGGGTCTGGAGCGACGGCAACCAGCGCTGGGTCCACTACTGCCTGGTCCAGGAGCTGGCGGCGCTGATCTGGGTGGCCCAGCTGGGAACGATCGAACTCCACACCTCCCTGGCTCGCCGCCCCGAGTTGGAGCGGCCTCGCTCGCTGGTGTTCGATCTCGACCCCGGCCCGCCGGCGACCATCGTCGAGTGCTGCCAGGTGGCGCTCTGGCTCCGAGAACGTTTCCAGGCGGCGAAGCTGCGCGCCTTCTGCAAGACCTCGGGCTCCAAGGGATTGCAGATGTACGTGCCCCTCAACACCCAGGTGGACTACGCCGCCACCAAGCGCGTCTCCCGGGCCCTGGCCCAGTCGTTGGAGCGGGAGCGGCCGGACCGCGTGGTCCACCTCCAGCGCAAGAGCCTGCGTGAAGGCAAGGTCCTCATCGATTGGAGCCAGAACGATCCCTACAAGACCACCGTCTGCGTCTACTCCCTGCGCGCCCGTGAGCGGCCTACGGTCTCCACCCCGGTCACCTGGGAGGAGGTGGAGGCCTGCCTCCAGGCCGAAGATCCGGGCCGCCTGGTCTTCGACGCCGATCAGGTGCTGGAACGGGTGGAACGAATGGGAGACCTCTTCGCGCCGGTGCTGAAGCTGCGCCAGCGGCTGCCCGACCGGATCTGATGATGGCCATCCCCGAGGCGGCCCTCGGCCGACCCCGCAAGCTCTGGGGCTGGGGCTACGAGGGCGAGGGACTGAACGCGGCCGAACTGGAGGACCTGGCCCGGGTGCTGGCCGAGCGTTTCGGGCTGAGCGGCCTGCGCGCGGCGGATCCGCCCCAGGTCTCGGAGCTCCAGCTCCGACCTCCGCGGGTCCAACCCCCGTCGAGCCTGGAGGCAATCTGCTCCATCGGCATCCGGGAGCGGGCCGAGCACACCCTGGGCAAGTCGTACCGGGACCTGGTCCGGGGACTGCGCCGGCGTTACGACCACCCGCCCGACCTAGTCGCCTACCCCGCCGATGAGAGCCAGCTGGCAGCGGTCCTGGACTGGGCGTCGGGTGCACGCGTGGCAGCCATCCCCTACGGCGGCGGGTCGTCGGTGACCGGGGGCATCGAGCCCGACGTCGGGGAAGGCTATCGGGGCGCGGTCTCGATCGACCTCCGCCGAATGGGCCGGGTGCTGGAGGTGGACCGCCCCTCACGCGCGGCTCTGATCGAGGCTGGGACGCTGGGACCGGCCCTGGAGGCTCAGCTCCGCCCCCACGATCTCACCCTCCGCCACTTCCCACAGTCCTTCGAGCTCTCCTCGCTGGGAGGCTGGATCGCAACTCGCTCCGGCGGCCACTTCGCCACCCTCTTCACCCACATCGACGACTTCGTGGAGGGGCTGCGGGTGCTGACCCCGGCCGGAGCAGTGGAGACGCGCCGGTTGCCTGGGGACGGCGCCGGGCCCTCGCCGGAGCGGCTCTTCATCGGCTCCGAGGGAACGTTGGGGGTCGTCACCCGGGCCTGGATGCGGCTCCAGGAGCGACCCCGGTTCCGGGCCTCGGCGGCGGCCACCTTCAGCTCGTTCGACGATGCCTGGGAGGCCGCCCGCGAGGTAGCGCAATCCGGACTCTGGCCGGCCAACTGCCGGCTCCTGGACCCGACCGAGGCCCTGATCTCCGGCGCCGGGGACGGCTCCGCCTCCATCCTGATCCTGACCTTTGAGTCAGCAGACCACCCGCTCGATGCCTGGATGGAGCGGGCTGCCGAGATCTGCCGCCACCACCACGGTCACGTACCGCAAGTGGGGACCAGCATTGACGAGGCTGCGGCCCGGCAGGGGGCAGCCGGCCGCTGGAGGGAAGCCTTCTTGCGCGGTGGCCACTACCACGACGCCTACGTGCGGCTCGGCCTGGTCCAGGAGACCTTCGAGACTGCGGTCACCTGGGACCGATTTCCCGAGTTCCACGCCGGGGTGCTGAAGGCGACCCGGGCCGCCATCGCCGACGCCTGTGGCTCGGGGCTGATCGCCTGTCGGTTCGCCTACGTGTACCCCGACGGCCCTGCTCCCTACTACACGGTGGCGGCACCCGGTCGGCCCGGAGCTGAGCTGGAACAGTGGGCGGCGATCAAGGAGGCGGCCTCTGATGCGGTGCTGCGTCTGGGTGGCACCATCACCCACCACCACGCAGTGGGCCGCGACCACCGCCCCTGGTACGACCGCCAGCGGCCAGAGCTGTTCGCGCGGGCCCTGGCGGCGGCCAAGCGGGAGCTGGACCCGGGCGGGATCATGAACCCAGGGGTGCTCCTCGGCCACCAGTAGCCGTCACTTCCGAGCCGGTCGCGGTGCTTCACATCACGGGATGAGATCGCTCGGGCGCTGGCTCCCGCTGGCCTTGGTCGGCCTGCTCGCTGCCTGCTCCCAGGCCAGCCCTCCACCGCCCAACCCGGTGACGGTCCTGCGGGCAGCAAGCACCGCGCTTCGGAGCGTGCACTCCTTCACGGCTGACATCACCTTCGGTCCGGGGATCACCTACGGGGGGCTGGAGTTGAGGTCAGCCACCTCCCGGGTCGTCCTTCCCGCCAACAGCGACACCATCTTCAAGGTCGAGCAGGGCGACTTCCTGGTCGACCTCCAGGTGGTGACGGTGGACGGCAGCATCTACCTCCGTCTTCCCTTCTCGCAGTTCACCCAGGTTCCGGCCGGGGACGCCTCCCGTATCCCCGACCTCTCCCGCTTGCTCGACCCCGAGACCGGTCTGGGCCGGATCCTGCCGGCGGGTAGCGGCGCCACCTACCTGGGGACGGCGGCCGTTGAAGGAGTGACCTGTGAGGGAGTCAGAGCCCGCTATTCCCCCTCCCAGATCGGCCAGGCGATCGGCGGGATCAAGCCCGCGGGCGAGGTCACAGCCACCCTCTGGGCGGCGGCTCGCGATCATCTGCCGCGCAAGGTGGTGCTGGTGGGGCCGCTCTTCCACCCCGGCAAGAGCGTCCAGATCACGGTCCTGCTCCACTCATTCAACCAGCCGGTGACCATCGCCAGACCATCGCCGACGCCGTGACTGGCGCCTCTTCTGGCGCTCCTCCACCGCTGCTGCTTGCCCTGGCGGGAGCCGGACTGTTCGTGGCCGCTCTGGATGCGTACGCGGTCGTGACCCTGCTCCCCCAGATGATGACCTCCGTGGGCCTGCCGGTGGATCAGCTCCAGTCGGCGACCCCGATCGTCTCCGGGTTTCTGGGCGGCTACGTGGTGGCAATGCCGTTGCTGGGGGCCTATTCGGATGCGCGGGGGCGGCTGCCTGTCTACGCCGCCGCCCTCACCCTCTTCGGCCTGGGGTCCGTCCTCACCGCATCGTCGTCGACCCTGGGCCAGCTAGTGGCGGGGCGGGCCCTGCAGGGTCTGGGCGGTGGTGCACTGGTCCCGCTCTCGCTGGCTCTGGCGGCCGATCTCTACCGGGAGGGAACCAGGGGCCTGCCGGTGGGCGGAATCTCTGCTCTTCAGGAAGCCGGCAGTGTGCTCGGGCCACTGTATGGCGCCGGTGTGGCGGCCGCGCTGGGCGGATGGCAACGGGTGTTCTGGCTCAACCTGCCCATCGCCGGGGCGATCGTGCTCGGACTCTGGCTGATCAGCCGCGACCGGGTGGTCCGGCAGGCCCCACCGGCCGGTCATCAGGTGGACTGGAGCGGGGCCCTTCTGCTCGGTGCCGGGCTGGCGCTGGCCATGCTCGCCCTCTACCCGGACGATCCGCAACGGTCGGCGGTGAACACCCGCGCCCTTCCCGTGGCAGTGGTCGCCGGGGTGGCGCTGGCCGGCTTCGGCTGGCGCCAGACCCGCCGCCTGGCCCCTCTCATCGACCCCAGAGTCCTGCGCCGACCCGCCTTTGGCGGCTCGCTGGGCGCCAATCTGCTCACCGGCGTGGCCTTGATGGTGGCGCTGGTGGACGTCCCCCTGGTGGGCCGCGGGGTCTTCAACCTCGACGCGCTCCGTTCCGCTCTGCTCCTCACGCGCTTCCTGGCCGGGGTGCCGGTGGGAGCACTGCTGGGAGGCTGGCTGGCCGGCCGGGGGGAGCGCCGAGCGGTGGCCGCGGTTGGGCTGATCGTGAGCGCAGTGGCCTTCGGATTGATGTCGACCTGGGGGGTCGACGAGCTGTCCCACGCGGGTGTCGCAGCAACGGTTGAGCTATTCGGCTGCGGGCTGGGTTTTGGACTGGTCATCGCCCCACTGTCGGTCACGGTCTTGGACCTCAGTGGCTGCCAGTACGGATTGGCCAGCAGCCTGATGGTCCTCTCCCGGACCGTCGGGATGGCGATGGGGTTGGCAGCTCTGACCGCGTTCGGCCTAGCCCGCTTCCAGCGCATCTTCGCCGCCAGGGGCTGCACGCTCAGGGCATCAGAGAACCTGGCCGCGGAGCTCTCTGCCTATGAGGCTTGCATTCGAACCACCCTGCTGCTCGAGTACCGAGAGATCTTCTGGATCGCCGCCGGCCTGGCGGGCCTGGCGGCCCTGGTTGTGCTGCTCACGCTTCCGGCACGGAGGTCCTCAAGCACCGCCCTCGACCACTCTTGAGGTTGCCTCCTCCCCACCCACCGGGATCGTCCACGCTGACTCTCGACATTCCTCCTCACCCTGGCGGGCGGAGATTTCTCTGCGGGCTCGACCAAGGTCGGGCCACGCTGGGGGCATCTCCCCGGAGTTGCTCGACCACCAGCCCCAGCCCTTGGAGGGTCGATGAGTGGAGCAGTCCCACCGTCGTCGATCACATTGCTTTGCCACCACGACGTGGAGGTGTCAGGAGCTTCTCGAGCGAGGCTTGACCCGCGGCCGCCGTGTCCTTGGTGCGGATTCGAGGAGGGTGCACTTCCACCGCTCCGCGGTTGGCGCGGAAGGACCTGCACGACGGGGAGGTCGGCCACGGGAAGGACCCCCTGGCAGATGGAGATCCAGCGCATCTACTGCCCGAGAGACGGGCATGCCCCCGGCATCACGCCGTCCTTCCTGTTCCGGTGGCGCCGAAACCTGGCCGAGGTGATCGGGGCTGCGCTCTTCCTGCGGGCCACGGACAAGAGAGCACGCAGCGGATCTGGCGCCGGCTGAGATGGCTGGAGGCGACAGTCCGGGACTGGTTCCGGCGGTTCAGCACCGTCGGGGGCGGACCGTGCTGGCGTTTGCGCTCGTCTCGCTGATCACGGGCGGGGAGTGGTCGCGACGATACAGACCTCCGATCTGGTGCGGCGGGATGGACGGGGCTTTGATGGCCGTTGCGGGTCAGTGAGCATGAGTCATCCGGCCCGCAGTCACCGGTTGCCCGGTGGCGGTCCCGGTCTTATCCGCTTGCACGGCGCCGGGTTCCTGCTTGGGGTCCCCACGAAGCCTGCTTCGTGGGGTCCCCTCCTGCTTCATCGCCGTGTGCCCAGCACGGCTGGGTCTTACCTCGGCTCCACAGGCCCCTCTGCCACTGACGGCGAGCTCAAGAAGGTTCTTCGCAGCGTTCACGTCCCGGTCGATGACCAGGCCGCAGCCCTCGCAGCGGAAGGTGCGCTCGGCCAGCCTTGGCTTTCACCGTCCCGCAGCCAGAGCACGTCTTGGAACTGGGGAAGAACCGCTCGGCAACCAACAGCCGTCCGCCGCGCCAGACGGTCTTGGAGCCGAGCTGGTGCCGCACGGTCCCGAAGGACTGGTCCGCTGCGGGCCAGCCTTCGGTTACGGAGCATCCCGGCCACGTTGAGGTCCTCGACCACCACCGCCTCATATCGAGCAGCCAGCCAGGTCGTGGCCT
>CADDZO010000104.1 GCA_902812395.1 bacterium
AGGTTCTGAGGTTCTTGACCAACGCCGAGTACGACTCCCAGAGCCATCTCACCCTGCTCCTGATCGGCCAGCCCATGCTCGCCCGCCAGCTCCGCATGGGGGCCTATGCAGCCCTCGATCAGCGCATGGTGGCCATCATCGTTTGCAGAACGCCCCCCTCGGCCGCGGCCCGCAAGCAGGCCCTGCAGGGCCTCCTTGCGGCGAGGGGGATCTGCTCATACACCACACCCCGGACGCTAACGCCGACGGGCGGCGGGACTTTGCCCACAAGATCTCGACGCATCTGGCCAAGATCCACGGCCTGGTGGCGGTCGAGGCACTCACCGTTCCTGCCATGACCCGCTCCGCCCGGAGCCGGCGAGCCTACCTCTTCATGCTCCTCGACGACCACTCCCAACTTGTTCTCCACGGTCGCCGGGTGACGCCGGAGAACACCCGCGCCGGGCAGGAGGTACTGCGCTACGCCATCCTCGCGCACCCTACTCGAACGCCGCCCTCGAGCGCACATGGGCGGTGCTTGGCATACGCCTTGTCCATTCCCGACCAGGCCAGCCGGCCGGCAGGGGCAAGGTGGGGAGGGCGTTCAGGTTCATCCGTGAGTCCTTTCTGACCGAGGCCACGGTCGGACACATCGAGAGTTTCCAGCAGCTCAACGACTGGTTCGTCGCCTGGGTCGAACGGGTCTGCAACTCCGCGTCCATGCCGAGAGCGGGGAGAGCCCGACTGCCCGATTCGCCCGGCCCACCGAGCCTCGGCGCCCGGACCCAGAACCCATCTCGGAGGCCTTCCGCTGGTCGGAGGTCCGTACCGTCTCCCGCACCGCGCAGGTCTCTCTGGCTGGCATCAAGTACGAGGTCCACGCCGCCCTCTGTGGCCAAACTGTGGAGCTCCACTTCGACCCCGACGACCTCTCTCGCATCGACGTCTGGTGTCAGGGCCGCCGTTTCGGCACGGCCGTCCCCCACGTGCTCCGCCGCGATGTCCGGCACCAGAGCCCCAGGCCTCGGGACCCGCCGTCGCGCACCGCCTATCTCGACATCGTCGAGCGCGACCACCTGGGCCGGCTCGGTCATCTCGACTATCGACGTCTCGACGGCGATGACGCGGAGGAGAAGCGACCATGAGTGTCCCCAGCTGGGCCCAACGCTTCGGCTTCACCCGCATGCCCTTCGGCAAGGACATCGCTGCTGGCGATCTCTTCCCGCGCCCCGCTCACGACGAAGCCGTCGCCCGCATCCGCTTCTGTGTCTCCGAGCGCCTGCTCGGCGTCATCGCCGGCGAGGTCGGCGTCGGCAAGACCGTCGCCCTCCGCGCCGCCGTCAGCCAGCTCGACCCTACCTCCCACCAGGTCATCTACCTCTCCAACCCGCCCGCCCTCGGCACCCGCGAGATCCACGTCACCCTCGTCTCCGCCCTCGGCGCACAACCCCGCTTCTTCAAGGCCGAGGTCATGGCCCAGGCCCCCAACCTGCTCGCCTCCGAGGAGCTCGAGCGACGCCGGCGCATGCTGGTCATCGTCGACAAGGCTCACCTTCTCGCACCCTCCCGGCTCGAGGAGCTGCGCCCGCTCTGCACCGCCGACATGGACGCCCAACCCCTTCGCCCTCGTCTTCGCCGGCCAGCCCATGCTCCTGCGCCGTCTCAAGATGGGCGTCTTCGCCAGCCTCGACCAGCGCATCGCCACCCGCTTCCAGCTCAAGCCCCTCGAGCTCGGCGAGAGCGTCCGCTACCTCTGACATCATCTCGAACTCGCCGGCCGCTCCCAGCCCCTCTTCTCCGACGACGCCATGGCTCGTCTCCACAAGGCCTCCCTCGGCCTGCCCCGCGCCCTCAACAACCTCGCCCGCGACGCCATCATCGCTGCCGCCGCTCATGACCTCGACCTCGTCGACGACTCCTGCGCCAAGCGCGCCGTCGCCGAGCTCACCGCCCATGAGCAGGGTCAACCAGCCCTCGCTGGAGCCTGATCATGCCCATCCCATTCCGCTTTCGCGACCTCGACCAGCCCTCCTCCCAGATGCCTCTGCCGGTCTTCCCCAACTGCTGCTGCCCCACCCCTCTCGGCGTTGATGACGCCGGCATCCTCGGCTTCGCCGTCGCCTTCCACTGCGACTCCTGCGCCCACACCGCCCATGTCCTCGGCGTCGTCCCCTATCGCGAGATAGTCGGCCTTCTCCGTATCCTCCTCGGCCGACTCCTGCAACTCCCACCCGACCACTGACCCGCACCGCCATGCCGCCGGGCAGCTCCGAGCGACGCCCGCACTCGTAGGCCCGACCCCACTTCACCGGGGCCGGCCCTTTCCTTTCAACCACTGTGGATCAACCACTGTGGACCCCCGGCCGACACGGCCATCCTCAACCAGCCCTGCCAAACGGTCAGCAGTCAATCCTGCTTGCCCCTGTACAGACAAACATGCGCGCAACACTCAGGAAGTGGTCGCCTGATCGCTTCCCAGAGGAATCTCCGCCCTTCAAGGGCGGAGAGGATGTCAAACGACGTTCAAAGATGCTCCAGAGCACGACCCACTCGCCTCCGGCTTGAGCAGTGGCGCGCCGAAAGGGAGGGAACCGTTGCTCTCCGCTGGCCTGTTGTCTATGCGTTCCTCCGGCTCGTCACCACCCCGGCGGGGCGATGATCACCCGTGCCCGCTCAGGATGGCGAAAACTTGCAGTGGCTGCCGCGGATCTTCTCGACTGTCAACGACAGACAACGTCCACCGATGCATGGCGTCCGTCCGGCCGCGAGCGTACCGCGAAAGCGGCATGGGGTGTGGGAGGCCTTGCCTTCGTCCTGGACCGTGCCCTCGACACCCCGGAGGAGTCGAACGGTACGATGAGGCGTCCATGGGAGGCGTTGGCTACGAATGGGGACGATGCCAGCAGTGCCCATGATGTCCTGACCATGGGATTTGGTTCCCAGCGATCCCCGGTCGCCTGCGGCGGTGCGGGCCGGGGCGGGTGGGATTGGAACCGATGACCGGCAGGCCGCTAGACATTCTGGTCATAGGAGGTGGGCCGGCCGGGCTCTATTTCGCCCTCCTGGCCAAGCAGGCAGATCATCGCCACCGCATCACCCTTCACGAGCGCAACCGGCCCGACGACACCTTCGGCTTCGGCGTGGTCTTCTCCGAGAACACCATGGGCTTCATCTCGGAGCAGGACGCCCGCAACTACCCGGAGATCATGGCCGCCGCCCAGCGCTGGGACCCGCTCACGGTCGTTCACGGAGGGACTACCATCCGCTGCCGTAGGGTCGGATTCGCGGCGGTGGAGCGCCGTCGCCTGCTCCGCATCCTCCAGGAGCAGGCCGCAGCCGCAGGGGTCGACCTGCGCTTTCAATCCGAGCTGGCGGCCTCGGAGCTGCCCGATGCCGACCTGGTGGTCCTCGCCGATGGCGTCAACAGCTGGCACCGAACTGCGCGCGAGAAGGAGTTCGGGACCACGGTCGAGGCCGGCCCGACCCGCTTCATCTGGCTGGGATCGACCAAGGCCTGGGATTCCCTGACCTTCTTCTTCGAGCGCAACCGGGACGGGGCGTTCGGGGCCCATGTTTACCCGTATGCGGAGGACCGCTCCACCTTCATCGTCGAAACCGATGAGGATGCCTGGCGGCGCGCGGGGATGGAAGGCTTCAGCGAGCAGGACACCCTCGATTACTGCGAGCAGCTCTTCGCCCGCCAGCTGGAAGGTCATCGATTGCTCTCCAATCGCTCCGTCTGGAGCCGATTCCGCACCGTCCGCAACCGTCGCTGGCACGTCGGCAGCCTGGTCCTGCTCGGAGATGCTGCCCACACCGCCCACTTCTCGGTTGGGTCGGGGACCAGGATGGCGATGGAGGATGCCCTTGCCCTCAGCCAGTGGCTGCAGCGCACTGGCGGCCAGGTGGGGCCTGCTCTGGTCGGCTTCGAGGAAGAGCGGCGACCCCGGGTGGAGCGCATCCAGCGAATGGCGGAGACGAGCCTCGAGTGGTGGGCGACCTTCCGTCACCAGCTCCACTGGCCTCCCCATCGGTTCAGCTTCCACCTGCTCACCCGCAGCCTGTTCCGCTACGACAGCCTGAAGCAGCGAGATCCGAGCTACGTGGCTGCCGTGGAAGCGGAGACGCCGGTCGATCTACGCTCGCGCATCGTGGCGACCGGCACCCCGGACCCCGATGCCGGCCTCCTCCTGCTGGGCACTGCCCCGGTCTCGGAACGGGGTCGCATCACCTCGGAGGACGTGCCGGTGGCGGCCTGGTCAGAAACGCTGGCGCGGGTGCGCCAGGAGACGCCGGCTAGGATTGGGCTACAGCTGGTCCACGCAGGCCCTCGTGGAGCCTGTCGGCCCCGCCGGGAGGGCATCGACCTGCCCCTGCCAGACGACCGGGCCTGGCCGTTGGTGTCGGCATCCCCCCTCGCCTACGCTCCCTGGGGCCGGGTACCGGCTGAGCTGGACGAGGCGGGCATGGCAGCCATCGCCGGCAACTTCGCCGCGGCCGCGGCCACTGCTGCCGCCGCCGGCTTCGACTGGCTCGAGCTGCAGTTCGGCCACGGCTACCTCTTGGGAGCCTTCATCTCCCCGCTCACGAACCGGCGCCGGGACCACTTCGGGGGGGATGTCGTGGGGCGTCTGCGCTTCCCGCTCCAGGTCCTATCGGCGGTGCGCCAGGTCTGGCCGCGGGAGCGCCTGCTCACCGTTGCCATCTCTGCCCGGGACCACGTGGCGGGCGGCACCACGCCCGAGGACGCTCTCGCCATCGCCGCCCATCTGCGCCGTGCCGGTGCCGACTGCCTGACCGTGCTCTCGGGCCAGACCGTCTGGCGGTCAGCAGCTCCCTTCGGTCGCTGCTTCAACTTATCGGTGACGGGCCGGATCCGCAACGAGGTGGGCGTAGCGACGATGGCCGCCGGTGGGATCACTGGCCTGGACGACGCCCGGACCATGCTGCTGTCGGGGCGGGCCGACTACGTCCGCGTGGATGCGGTTCGGATCTGATGCAGGTCGGGATCGGGCTGCCCACGGTCGTTGTCGGGGCCGACCCGCGCCTCCTCGCGCCCTGGGCGCGGTGCGCCGAAGGCGCCTTCGCCACCCTGGCGGTGCACGAGCGGCTCGCCTACAAGTCGCTGGAACCATTCACGGCTCTCGCGGCGGCGGCGGCGGTGACCGAGCGCATTCGGCTCGCAGCGCTGGTCGCGATCGGGCCGCTCCGCCCGGCGGCGATCCTGGCCAAGCAGGCTGAGACCGTCCACCGTCTGTCCGCCGGCCGGCTGGTGCTGGGGCTTGGCAGCGGCCCGCGCCGCGACGACTACGAGCTGGCCGGCGTGCCCTATCCGGCCCGGGGCCGGATCCTGGACCGCCAGCTGGCCCGGCTGCCGGATCTCTGGCAGGGTCCTCGCCCCCGCCTGCTGGTCGGCGGGCAGTCTGATGCCGCGCTCCTGCGGATGGCACGCCACGGCGACGGCTGGGTCCACGGCGGTGGGCCGCCACGGACCTTCAGAGCCGCCGCGCTCAGCGCGCTGGCGGCCTGGAGCGATGCCGGTCGGCCGGGTCGACCCGAGCTCTGGGGGCTAGGGTACTTCGCGCTCGGGGATGCTGCGGAGCGGGGGCGGGCCGACCTGACCCGGTACTACGGGTTCCTGGGTGGCCCGGGCGCCCGGGTTGTTGCTGGCCTGCTGACCTCGCCGGCCGAGGTTCGCGATTTCGTCCGCGCCTACGCCGAGTCCGGTTGCGACCAGCTCGTGCTGTTCCCAACCGTGCCCGAGCTGGACCAGGTGGAGCAACTGGCCGAGGCGCTCGTCGGGTGGGAAGGCTGAGGCAATGGGGCCGGTTGCCTGGGGCCTCTCGGGCGTCGGTTGAGCCCGCTGCGGCGGCCTGCGAGCACGGTGTGCTGCCCGGCTCAGTAGAGTCGGATGGGTAGTTCCCAGGGAGGCGAGGCGATGATCAAGGCCATCGGGCACGTAGCACTCCAGGTGCCGGATCTGGATACTTCCGTCCGCTACGCCGTCCAGATCATGGGCCTCCGCGAGGTGGAGCGGAGGGACGGCAACGCGTTTTTGACCCACGCCGCCATGCACCACTCGCTCCAGTACGTCCAGGGGCCGCGGGCCGCCCTCCACCACATCGCCCTGGAGGCGCAGGATGCGACGGCGCTGGACCGACTGCGTGACCAGCTGGCGCGGGCTGGTGTGCGCATCCTCTCGGAAGCGCCCCAGGAACCGGGTCTGGCCCAGGCGCTTCGCTTCCAGGGGCCGTCGGGCGTGGTGATCGAGGTCTACACGGGGATGGACGGCGGTCAGCCGGCCTACGTCCCCAGCGGGGTGAGGCCACGCAAGTTCGGCCACGTCACCTTGAAGAGCTCGAACGTCCGCGAGCTGCAGCGCTTCTTTGAGTCGGTCCTCGGTTTCAAGCTGTCGGACGACATCGGAGGCATGCTCGTCTTCCTGCGTTGTAACCCCGACCACCACGGCGTGGCCATCGCGGCCGGCGCCGACGGCCACCATCACTACGCATGGGAGGTGGAGGGGCTGCCCGAGCTGGGCCGGCTGGGCGACCTGCTCGACACCCAGGGTCGCTGTTTCCTCTGGGGGCCCGGGCGGCACGGAGCCGGGGACAACATCTTCACCTACCATCACGACCCGGCCGGCGCGATCGTCGAGTACTACGCCGACATGGAGCGCGTCTACGACGACGCTTCTCGCCCGCCCCGATATTGGGATGCGGCCGACCGGCGGGCGGCCAACCTGTGGGGCGCCAGATTCACCCCGGAGTTCATTGAGGATGGCCTTCCCAACGTCCCTGTCTGAAATGCGCTGGCGGTTGGGCCCGGTGCGGGTCGAGCTCGGGGAGCCCACGCGGCCGGTCCAGGGCCCACATTCGTTGCCCGATCGCGGTGCCGACGAGAGGCAAGGAACGACGTCACAAGTCCATCTCGCAGTGGAGGGAGGTGAAGGCGAGCAGTGAAGGCAGCCGTCTTTCACGAGTTCGGCCCGCCGGAGGTCCTGCGCTGCGAGGAGTGGCCCGACCCCGTGCCGCCGGGACCGGGCGAGATCGTGGTCAGGGTGCGCGCGGTCAGCGTCGGCCGTCTCCTCGACGTCGGTACCCGGGCCGGCACCAACCGCTATTTCCGGGGGACGCTTCCCCACGTCCTGGGGGGTGAGCACGCCGGCGAGGTGGTGGAGGTGGGTGCGGGCGTCCAGGGAATCTCGGTCGGGGACCGGGTGGCGGTCTTCAACTGCCTCTCCTGCGGCTCCTGCGGGCTCTGTCGCGAGGGCCGCGACGACGTGTGCCCGGCGGCCGAGATGATCGGCGTCCACCGGCAGGGCGCCTATGCGGAGCTCTCCCGCGTTCCGGCCGCCAACGCGACTCCAATCCCGGACGACCTCGGCTTTGTCGAGGCGGCCGCGCTGGCCCTGGCCGGGCCGGTCGCCTGGACGCAGATGGAGATGGCCGGCTTGCGGTCCGGGGACTGGGTTCTGGTCAACGGCGCTGCCTCGGCACTGGGCTCGACCACCGCACTCCTCGCCTGCCACCTGGGGGCCCGCGTGATCGGCACCTCCCGCCAGGCCTGGAAGCGGGATGCCCTCGTGGCGCTGGGCGTCGAGGCGGCGCTGGACGCGACCGCGGAGGGCTTCGAGCAGGCGGTACGTGACCTGACCGGCGGCGCGGGCGTGCGGATCGTGGTCGAGGACATCGGGTCGGCCGAGATCTGGCCCCGTCTGCAGGCGGTCCTGGCCCGGGCCGGGACCATCGTGTCCTCGGGGGCGTTTCTGGGCGAGCTGCTGCCGCTCGATCTGAGGTCGCTCTATCAGCAAGGCCAGCGGCTGCTGGGGGTCCGGACCGCTACCCGGCAGAGGGTGGCGGCCTTCTGGGAGCGAATCGGGTCGCGCCTGCGCCCGGTGCTGGACCGCTCGTTCCCGTTATGCGAGGCAGCTGCGGCACACCGCCACTTGGAAGCGGGGGCGAACGTCGGCCGCGTGGTCCTGGTGCCGGGGGATGACTGATCGCGAGGCGGGTGCGGCCGCGCCCGACCGGGCCCTGGTCAGCTATCGACTCACCGGGGAAGCCCGGCTGCGCACCGGCATCGTTCGGAACGGGGCGATCTGTCGTCTTGCCGTCCTGGACGGGTTCGCCGGCGTGCTGGAGCTGGTCAAGCGCTGGGGGGAGGTCGCGCCCCGGCTTCGGGGCACTGACCTGGCCAGGGCGGAGCCGGTGGGCGTAGCCCGGCTGGCGGCCCCGCTCGTCTATCCACGCAAGATGCTGTTCGCTGGCGCCAACTACCGCAGCCACGCCGCCGAGATGGGGGTGGAGGTGGCAGAGGGAGGCGAGCCCTATTTCTTCCTCAAGCCGCCGACCACCACCGTGGTCGGGCCGGGGGACTCCATCGTGGTCGGCGGACCCGAGGAACGGGTCGACTGGGAGGCGGAACTCGCGGTCGTGATCGGGAGACGGGTACGGGCGGTGGGCCCGGAGGAGGCGATGGCGGCGGTGGCCGGCTACACGGTGGTCAACGACATCTCGGCCCGTGGCCAGCTGCAGCGGACGGTGACGCCGGCGGAGGCGTTCCGCTGGGACTGGCTGGCTTCTAAGGGCCAGGACACGTTCTGCCCTATGGGACCCGGTCTGGTTCCCGCCTGGGAGGTCGTCGACCCGCAGCGGCTTCGGGTCCGCCTCTGGGTCAACGGCGTGCTCAAGCAGGACGCCAGCACCGCCGACATGATCGTGCCCGTCCCCGTCCTGGTCGCGGCGGTGAGCCGGATCCTGACCCTCGAACCGGGTGACGTGATCGCGACCGGCACGCCGGCGGGGGTCGGGGCCCCCCGAGGGGAGCAGCTGCGGCCGAACGACGTGGTCGTGGCCGAAGTCGAGGGCGTGGGTCGCCTCGTGAATCCGGTGGTGGGGGATCCGACAGCGTAGTCGCGATCCCATCCGGAGCGCCTGCCCGGGACCGAGCCTGAGACAAGTGGCTCCGAGCGGCTGCGCCGCCACCTACCGGTCCGCCGGCTGGTCCTCGTCCAGCGTCCGCAGCAGGCGTCGAGCCCGCTCCACGACCGGCTGGTCGACCAGCTGGCCGCCGACGGCGACCGATCCGTCGCCGCGGGCGCCGGCCGCCTGGAACGCGGCTATCACCTGACGGGCATGCGCCACCTCCTCCGGGGTGGGGCTGAAGACACGGTTGATCGCCTCAACCTGGCGCGGGTTGAAGGTGGACTTGCCGGCAAAACCGAGTCGGCGGGCCTGCAAGGCGTCCTCGACCAGGCCGTCTGGGTCGTCCAGGTAGGGGAAGACGCCGTCCACCGCGATCCGGCGGGCAGCGGCCGCCGCTATCACCAGCATCGAGCGGGCGACGAGGAGATCCCGGCCCTCGCGCTCCCGGCGGGTCGGGAGCCCGAGGTCGAGCGCCAGGTCCTCCGCTCCCAGCATCAGACCGATCAGTTGCGGGTGGGCGGCCGCGATGGACGGCGCCGCGAGCAGGCCGCGGGCGCTCTCGATCGTGGCCAGGATGGGGAGGTCGCCGGCTCGGCCCAGCTCCCGGAGGCGCTGCACCGCTGCCAGGACCTCCTGTGCGCTCTCGACCTTGGGCAGGCACAGGCCCTCGGCCCCCGGCACCAGCGCCTCGGCCAGGTCCTGTTCGAACCAGGGCGACGGGACGGGGTTGACCCGGACGTAGCGGACCGGCCGGGCAGGGCAGGCCAGTGTCTGGCGGACCAGCTCGCGAGCAGCCGCCTTCTCCGCTGGGGGGACGCCGTCCTCAAGGTCGAGCAGGATGACATCCACCTCCAGCGCCAGTGCCTTGTCGATGAAGCGCTGCCGGTTGCCGGGCACGAACATCCAGGAGCGGGTACGGCGCGGCGGTGCGCTCATGGTGCCCAGCACCGGGCCGACTGCGCCGGCGCGGGCACGCCGCCACCGGTCCGAATCGGCCGAGCGCAGCCGGCCACCTGGCCATCGACGGCTGGGACCCGGGGGGACGAGGCCATGGCTGCGGTCGGCATGTCGTCCAGCATGGTACGGGTCGCCCTGTTGGGATCGAGCCCCGGCGGAAGCGGCGCCTGCTCCGTTGGACCGTGCACGCGCCCAGGGGTGACACTGAGAGTTGATAACTGTTCGCGTTTGCACCTATTGTAGCATGTAGGGATGAACTTGAAGGACTGAGCGCGGCAACAAGGCGTTCATCCCCTGACTGCCTACCGCTGGTTCCGGGAAGGCAAACTCCCAGTTCCCGCGCACCGCGCCGGCCGGCTGATCCTGGTGGACCAGCCACCGGTCAGTGCCGTTCCGGGGATCACGGCCGTGGATGCCCGCGTGTCGTCCGCTGACCAGAGGTCTGACCTGGACCTAGAGGTCGCCCGGGTGACCGCATGGGCAGCAGCCGAGGGACTTCCAGTCGGCCGCGTGGTGACGGAAGTCGGCTCCGCACTGAACGGCAAGCACCGCAAGTTCCTGGCCCTACTGCGTGATGGGTCGGTGACCACCATTGTGGTGGAGCACCGCGACCGGTTCGCCCGCTTGGGCGCGGAGGAGGTCGAGGCTGTGCTGGCGGCACAGGGCCGACGGTTGCTGGTTGGGGATCCATCGGAGGTGGATGACGACCTGGTCCGGGACGTGACCGAGATCCTGACCAGCCTCTGCGCTCGCCTCTCCGGACGGCGAGCGGCTGCCAACCGAGCGGCCAAGGCCATCGCAGCGGCCACCGGGAAGGACCCGTGAAGCTGACCCAGGCCGGGTCCCCACGAAGTCCGCTTCGTGGGGTGCCCCAGGCCTACCGGTACGCGCTCGATCCCACCCCGGCCCAAGAGCGGAGGCTCCGCTCCCATGTCGGAGCGGCTCGCTACGCCTGGAACTGGGGTCTGACCCGGGTGAAGGCGCGGTACGCAGCCGAGAAGAAGTGGTACTCGGCCGAGGATCTCCATCGGCTGTGGAACGCGGAGAAGAAGCGCAACCCCGAGTTGGCCTGGTGGAGTGAGAACTCCAAGTGCGTCTACCAGGAGGCCTTCCGGAACCTGGACCGGGCGCTGGAGGACTTCTCGAAGTCCAAGAAGGGGCGGCGGAAGGGACGCCGGCTGGGCTTCCCTCGGTACAGGAAGAAGGGCCGGTGCCGGGACTCCTGTCGCTTCAGCACCGGGGTGATGCGCTGCTCGGGCTCGACGGTCACGCTGCCCCGGCTGGGGACCATCCGCACCCACGAGCCCACCGAGGCGTTGGCGGGCAAGATCGCGGAAGGAAAGGCCAGGATCCTCTCTGCCACCGTATCCCGGAGCGCCCAGCGGTGGTTCGTGTCTTTCGCCGTGGAGGTGGAGCGTGAGGTCCCGGATCGCCATCGGCGGCCCCGGACGGCGGTCGGTCTCGATCTCGGGATCGCTTCCCTGATCACGGCGGTGGACCAACGGGGCCGGGTGATCCGGTTCCCTGGTCCCCAGCCGCTTCGGGCTGCGCTGCGGCGCCTCCGCCGAGCCTCGCGCGCCCATTCCCGCAAAAAGACCGGCTCTGCCAACCGCAGGAAGAGCGCGCGGCGGCTGGCGCGCATCCATGCCCAGATCGCCAACCTCCGTCTCAATGCCATGCACAAGGCCACGACCTGGCTGGCTGCTCGATACGAGACGGTGGTAGTCGAGGACCTGAACGTGGTCGGAATGCTCCGCAATCGAAGGCTGGCCCGGAGCCTGGCCGACCAGTCCTTCGGAACCGTACGACACCAACTCGGCTACAAGGCCGTCTGGTGCGGTGGCCGGCTATTGGTTGCCGAGCGGTTCTTCCCCAGCTCTACGACGTGCTCTGGCTGCGGGACGGTGAAAGCCAAGGCTGGCCGAGCGCACCTTCCGCTGCGAGGGCTGCGGCCTGGTCATCGACCGGGACGTGAACGCTGCGAAGAATCTTCGGCTCTTCACGATGGGTTGGGGGGCGGTGGCATCCGGGTAGGTCCTTGAAACGCACGGCGGCCCTCATAGGCTCGCCTCGAGTCACAGGAACGTGGTTCGAGGGAGGTGAGGGCCGACCGTGCGAGACGAGCGTATCAGCGTGGGCCTGGACCTGGAAG
>CADDZO010000105.1 GCA_902812395.1 bacterium
CCGGAGTGATGAGCCGCGCCCGGCGCTCCAGCTTGGCGGTCCTGCGACGCATACCGCGGGTACCCTTCATCGGGAGTCCCTCCTCCTGGTTGGTAATTGCTTCAGGAGTGTGGAGGGACTCCTCCAGGGCCGCAACACTGGCGCCGGCGGGCGCAGGACGGCTGTGGAAATGACGCGCCGCTGCCGCGTCGCTTGGACAACCCTCCGGGCTGCCCACATTCCCACAGCTCGACGGCGACGGGACATCCCCATGGTGAGAACCTAAAGCTATGCGCGCCGATCGCTGGGACCGTCCCACCGACCTCGTGCTCGACATCGACCCACCCTCTTCGGACGCATTCGCACTGGCGGTGGAGGCAGCCCGGCTCGTCCACCAGGTCCTGATCGAGGCCGGACTGGCAGCCACCGTCCAGACCAGCGCGGCGAAGGGCCTGCACGTCTTCGTACCTCTGGACGCCTCGACGACCATCGATGATGCAGCCGCGGTGACGCGCGCCATCGCGGCGCGTGCCGAGCGCCTGGATCCCGCGCTCGCCACCACGGCGTTCCTGAAGGAGGAGCGGGGAGGGAGAGTGTTCGTCGACTCCAGCCGAGCCGGGGGCGGAACCCTCGTGGCGGCCTACAGCCCGCGGGTTCGGCCGGGCACCCCCATCTCGTTTCCGGTGGCTTGGGAGGACCTGGATCGGGTCGCGCCGAATGACTTCACGCTGTGCACGGTTCCCTCGCTGCTGGGGGCCACCGACCCATGGCGGCAGCTCATGCCGGCGCCCTCGCTGCTGAGCCCGGCTCTGGTCGAAGAGGGCCGCGCCATCCCCGTGGCGCGGGTGCAGGCGATGCACGCCGACCTACGCCGGATGCGGGCTCAGGGCCGGCGCTCGAAGCCTGCCGGGCGGTAGCGCCGAAAAGAGAGAGAGCTCGGCCAGGGCGCAGTCGTGAGTCTGCGTGCGGTCGCCGTCGGGCCGTCAAGGCCAGCTACCGGCAGGCCCGTGTAGCACCGGGTACTTGCGGGCCAGCGCGGCCGCTGCTGGCCGGGAGTCAGCGCCGTCGAGCAGCCGGGCCCGGCCGCGGACCCAAGCTTGCCGTACCGACGCGCCCTTTCGGGGCTCCCGAGGCGGGGTTGCCGTACGGCAGCGCCCTCTCCCTCTCCCGGGCCGGTGATAGGTCTCCCCGGTACGGCAACGTCGGGCGGCCTGCGGGCCTTCCCCGTCCTCCAGGCTGCGCCTGCCGCCCCGGCCCGCTCGGGGGCCTGGATTGTCAGCTATACTGAATCTCAGTGACAGGGCGGCTCAGTACCGCAAACATAGCCCGCAAGCCAGACGGCTCCGACCCGGCGCCGCCGACGCAGTCCAGCGCGCGGCGTCCGGTCGCGCACCTGCACGCCAGCCCCGGCTATCTGGCGGCCAAGGCCGCCCAGCGGGGAGCGATGCTGATCGAAAAGTCCCTCGGCGCCCACAGCCTGGCGTCGCGCCATTACGGAGTGCTGGAGGTCGTCAACCAGTACCCGGGCCTGACCCAGCAGGAGATCGCTTCCACGCTGGACCTGGACCGCACCACCGTCTCCCAGCTGCTCGACGATCTGACGGCCGCCGGGCTCGTGCGCCGACAAGTCGCCGCCTCCAACCGGCGCGCCAACTCGATCAAGCTGACGGCCTCGGGGCGGCGGCTACTGACCCGGCTGCGCGAGCTGGCCGACCGCGCAAACGACGAGCTGACGGCGGGGCTGGCCCCGAGCGAGCGCGAGCAGCTCGTCAGCCTGCTCAGGCGCGTGCTGGGGATTGAACTGGCGGTGCCGCCATGACCGGTACCCCGGTTCAACTCGAGCTCCCTGTGAGCGGTCCATTCTCGCTCCGTGCCAGCACGCGCTTCCTGGAGGGCTTCGCGCCAGCCGGCACACACGCGGCCGGCGCCCACGACGGGCTGGCGCTGGCCTTCCCCGTCGAGGGCGAGGGCGAGTGGAGGACAGCGGGCGCGGTCGTGCGTCAGAGCAGTGACAGCGTCACCGCCACCGTCTACGGCGACGCGGAGCCGCAGGCGCTGCGGACGCAGCTCGTGCGCCTGCTCTCGCTTGACGTCGACGGACGAGCTTTCCCATCTCTCGGCCAGCGCGACTCCGTGGTGGGCGAGCTCCAGCGTCGCTATCCCGGGCTGCGCCCGGTCGGCTTCTGGTCGCCATATGAGGCGGCTGCCTGGGCGATTCTCAGCCACCGGGTTCGCATCACCCAGGCCGCCAGAGTCAAGCAGCAGCTCGCCGAGCAACACGGTGTTACGGTCGAGCTGGAGGGCCAGCAGCTGTGCGCCTTCCCGGCGCCCCAGGTGCTGCGCGAGCTGCGCCGGCTGGACGGCGTCGCCGAGCGCAAGCTGCCGTGGCTGCGGGCAGTCGCCGAGGCGGCCCTGGAGGGGCAGCTCGACGGCGCCCGCCTGCGCTCCCTGGAACCGGACGAGGCTCTCGCGGAGCTGCAGAACCTGCCCGGAATCGGTCCTTTCGGCGCCGAGCTGATCCTGATCCGGGGCGCGACCGACCCCGACCTCTTCCCCACCCAGGAGCGGCGGCTTCACGAGGAGGTCGCGCGGGCCTATGGGCTTCACAACCCGTCCCTCGCCGCGCTCTTGAAAGTCGCCGAGCGGTGGCGGCCCTATCGCAGCTGGGTCGGTCTCCTCTTCCGCACCCGTCGCGAGGAAGAGACGTCTGAGATCGCCAGCGGCCGGCGCCTGCGCCGCTGAACGCTCAACACCATTCAGGAGGAGCAACCGATGGCCACAATCGGCATCGACCAGGACGTCGTCACCCTCGTCAACGTCTTCACGGTGAGTCCGGAGCGGCAGCAGCAGCTGGTCGACCTCCTGGTGGAGGCGACGAGGAAGGTCATGAACCGGCTGCCGGGCTACGTCTCCGCCAACATCCACCGCAGCCTGGACGGGACCAAGGTGGTCAACTACGCGCAGTGGCGGCGGGCGGAGGACTTCGAGGCGATGCTGCAGGACGCCGCCGCGCAGGTACACATGCAGGCGGCGAGCCAGGTTGCGACCAGCATCGAGCCTCACCTCTACCAGGTCGTGTTCACCGACCAGGCGTGAGAGGCGCCGAGCTCAGTGCCGGCCTCGGACCTCGGGCCTCCGCCAGACTCACCGGCCTGGGATGAAGGGAGTGCCTCCTGCTTGAGGAAGGCGCTCAATGCTGAGCTGGTTGGCTTCGCTCTGCTACAGAAGGCGCGGATGGGTGGTCCTGGCCTGGATGCTCGCCACCGGGGTGCTCATCTTCTTCGGCGTGCGCTACCTGGCGCCCTGGGACAACAGCTTCGGGGGCGGCAAGACGGAGTCGGAGCAGGCGCAGCAGCTGATCCAGCAGCACTTCCCTCACCGGACCGGTGACAGCCTGACGCTGGCCATCCAGGCGCAGGCTGGCCTCGACGACCCCTCCGTGCGATCCCACCAACCCTTGAATACAAAATCCCGGCTGGTGCGTCCCGGGTGGGTCTGATTCCCATCCATCCCCGACAGGATCGAGTTCGAAGAGGACGGCCGAATGCCAGGCACCATCTCATCACCCGCAGCACCGCCCAGCTGGTTGCGTCAGTGTTGAACAGCGTGCCGAACTGCCTCCCCCAGGCGATCTGCTGTTGCCCGATCCGCCACTGGTAGCAGGTGGCCATACGTCCTCCGGGCCAGGGTCTCGTCCGCGTGCGGCAACCGCACCGCCACCAGCTTCAGGTCCCGGGTCTTGGAGAGCACCAGCGTGGCCATGGTGTGCCGCCGGGCGTACAGCACCACGCGTCGCAGGCCGGCCTGCTCCAGCGCCCGGTAGAAAGGCGCTGCCGCAACCGACTGTGTGGGTAGCCTCCGGCGGCGGTGAAGACCAGGCCCAGGTTGGTCCAGGCCTCCGGCGCCCTCCATCAGGTGACCTCGAAGACCCGGCTCTTCAGGATGTCCTCAGCGTCAATCACCATCAGCTCCTCCCGGCTCAACGGCCGCCCCATCTCCACCAGACGCCGGGCCTGGCGCAAGCGAAAGCGGTCGATGGCGTTACGCACGCTGCGGGCATTGGCGAACTGCGGTTGTCGCATGCGGCGGCGCAGGTAGTCGCCGAACGCCTGCCGCGCTGATTCGCTGAAACAGTACATCAGCTGCTCCAGCATCAGGTCGGCGATCCGGACCAGTTCCTCCTCGGTGAAGTCGGGGAAGTCCAGATGGTGGGCGATCCTGGACTTCATGCCCGGGTTGCTCTGGAAGAAAGTGTCCATACGGTCCTTGTAGCCAGCCAGGATCACGACCAGATCGTCACGGTGGTTCTCCATCACCTGGAGTAGAATCTCGATTGACTCCTGACCATAATCGCGTTCGTTCTCCGGCCGGTGGAGGTAGTAGGCCTCGTCGATGAACAGCACGCCCCCCATGGCCCGCTTGAGCACTTCCCGAGTCTTGGGCGCCGTGTGCCCTACGTACTGACCCACCAGGTCATCGCGGGACACACTGATCAGGTGGCCCTTGCGGCTGTACCCCAGCCGGTGCAGGATTTCGGCCATGCGCAGGGCCACCGTGGTCTTGCCGGTGCCGGGGCTGCCAGTGAAACACATGTGCAAAGAGGGCGGCTCGGAAGTCAACCCTGCCTGCCGACGCAAGCGATCGATGACCAGCAAAGAGGCAATCTCGCGGACTCGGGTCTTGACCGGCGCCAGGCCCACCAGCTCCCGGTCCAGGCGGCCGACCACCTCCCAGACCCCGGGATCTGGCTCCAGGGCGGTCGTCTCAGTGTCGGTAGCGCTTTCCAGCTGGCTCATCGGTGGCGTAGGGGTAAATGGTGTACTTGATCTGGCGGTCGGCGTACTCCAGACGGTCCAAACGAAAGCCTGGTTCCTCTGGCGGCCGCTGGACGATGAAGCTCAGAGTGGTGGTCTGCCGTCCCTTGCTACGGTCGAAGGCGGAGAGCTTGATGTACTTGTCAGGATGGGCCTGACGGCAGCGCTGCAGCTCATGCAGCACCGCGGCCGGGTCCTGAAGGTCGAACATAGGCAGACCCCACATCTCCCAGTAGACGTTGCGAGGATGAGGATCGTCAGTGAACTCGAGATTGAGCGACCAGCCCCGCGTCAGACAGTAACGCACCTGGGCTGCGATCTCCTCATCGGTCAAGGGCGGGAGATAGGAAAACGTGCCTTGTGTCAGATGCATCCGAACACCCTCCTCAGTAGGTGAGCGTGACCAGGACGTCCGGGGTATCAGTGGACTCGAAGTCGTAGGTGACGTCACGCCAGACGTCGAGGGCTTGCCGCAGCGGTAGGCACCAGCGCGCCGCCCGTTCCAGAATCTCTGGCCCCTCGACCCAGATGTCACGACCCTCGTTACGAGCTTGAATCATGGCTTCCACCGCCACGCGGTTGGCGGTGGCCCCGGCGGCGATTCCCATGGGATGGCCGATGGTTCCGCCCCCAAACTGCAGCACCACGTCCTCTCCCAGCAGGGACACGAGCTGGTGCATCTGGCCGGCATGGATGCCACCGGAAGCTACCGGCATCACCCCGGGCATAGAGGCCCATTCCTGGTCGAAGTAGATGCCGCGAGCAGGATCTGCCGGGATCCTGTCCAGGCGCAGGATGTCGTAGTACCCGCTGACGTTGGCCGGATCGCCCTCCAGCTTCCCGACCACGGTTCCGGCATGCAGGTGATCGACGCCGATCAAGCGGCACCACTTGGCCAGCACCCGAAAGCTGATCCCGTGGGCCTTTTGCCGCGTGAACGTGGAGTGGCTCGCCCGGTGCAGGTGCAGAATGACCCCGTTGCGTCGGGCCCAGCGTGCCATTGATTGCAGAGCCGTGTACCCGCAGGTGAGGTCGACCATGATGATCACGCTGCCCAGCTGCTTGGCGAATTCGGCCCGCTCGTACATGTCCTCCATGGTGGCGGCGGTGACGTTCAAGTAGTGGCCCTTGACCTCCCCGGTCTCGGCCATGGCTCGGTTGACCGCATCCATGCAGAAGAGGTACCGGTCGCGCCAGCGCATGAAGGGCTGGCTGTTGGTATTCTCATCGTCCTTGACGAAGTCCAGCCCGCCGCGCAGGGCCTCGTACACCACGCGGCCGTAGTTGCGAGCAGACAGGCCCAGTTTTGGCTTGACAGTCGCCCCCAGCAGCGGCCGACCGTACTTGTTGAGGTGCTCGCGCTCCATGACGATGCCGTGAGGCGGCCCCTGGAAGGTCTTGACGTAGTGGGTCGGAATCCGCATATCCTCCAGCCGTAGGGCCTTGAGTGCCTTGAATCCGAAGACGTTGCCGATGATGGAGGAGGCCAGGTTCGCGATCGACCCTTCCTCAAAGAGATCCAGGTCATAGGCGATGAATGCGATGTACTGTCCGGGGCTGCCGGGTACCTCCATCACCCGGTAGGCCTTGGCCTGATAGTCTTCATAGGCGGTCAACCTGTCGGTCCAGACCACGGTCCAGGTGGCGGTGGAAGACTCACCCGCTACAGCCGCGGCAGCCTCTTCAGGCTCAACCCCCGGCTGGGGGGTAATCCGGAAGGCGCACAGGATGTCGGTGTCCTTGGGCTCGTAGTCCGGACGCCAGTATCCCATCTCCTTGTAGGGGATGACGCCGGCCGCCCAGCGTGAATCATGCCGTGCTTCATCGGTGACTGCCATTCGGCTGAGTCCTCCTTGAATCACTCATTTCGGTCCTGGGTCTCACATGTGCCAGTGTTCGCCGATCTCTTCATGCTCCCTGGCGCTGACTCGGAGCAGGAAGGATTTCTGGGCGCTGAGGATGCGATGCGCCAGGATCAACTGGGTCAGCGCCAGAGGGTCGCTGTGCCGTCGCCGGCGGGCAGCCGCCTCGTACGTCCCCAGGCGCTCGGGTGGCACGTGATGCAAATGGCCATGCCGCCCGTCCACATGAGCCCACACGATCTCTTCCACCAGCATCGCCTGCTCCGCCGTGATGTGGCCGTCAATGTCGATTACGTCCGAGGACTGGCCGTCTTCGTCGGTCACCCCCAGAGCCAGACGAATAGTGTCTGCCGCATGCAGCAGGCGATCGAAGGAGAGCCGTGGGATGGTGTGTCGCTGAGTGATGCGAACGCTCAAATGACCCATGTTGGTGGCCGGTCGGGGCCGATAGAAGCGGATGACCAGATCGGCGTACTGGCGCTGGTGCTCGATGTAGCGGTGGGCATCCTCCCGCCGCGCTTCCAGCTCGGCCAGCACTTGCTCCTTGCTGTAGCCGCGCTTGGCCACATCACGCTGGATCTTCCACTGCATTCGGAGCTCGGGCTCGGGATCGAGCCAGACCTTGAGATCGAAGGCGTGACGCACGCCTGGGATCAGGAAGGGGTGCAGGCCCTGGACGATTACCATCCCCTTGGGCTCCACCAGCTCCGGGCCTCGGAGGGTGCCGTCGCTGTGGTCGTAGATGGGCTTCTGGATCGCCTCTCCCCGCTTGAGCGCCCAGATCTGCGCTTCCATCAGAGCGAAGTTGTTGGCCCGCGGGTCGAGGGCGGTCAGGCCTACCAGCTGGCGCTGGCGCCGATCCAGCGAGTGGTAGTCATCGAGGCAGATTGAGGTGATGCGATCTCGGCCAAAGAGATCGAAGAAGGCCGAGGTCAGAGTCGTCTTGCCGGTACCGCTGTCACCTCCGATGCCGACGAAGATGGGGCGGCGTGAGACGTCTACTTCTGCCATCAGGTTCTCGTTGTCGTCGGCATGGGCCCGACCTTCTCCTGCAGACCTCGGAGCAAGGCCTGGAAGGATGCCGCGAACAGGTCGACGCCGGCCGCCTCCAGTTCCGAAGCCGCCCCCTCCATGTCGATCCCGGCCTCGGCCAGCCGATGTAGGACGTGAGTCGCCTCCTCGGTCTCTTGAGTTAGGGTGGCACCCCGAACCTGCCCATGATCCAAGAAGGCAGCAATGGTCTCCGGGGGCATGGTGTTGACTGTCCGAGGGCCGATCAGTTCCTCCACGTAGAGAACGTCGGAGTAGGCGGGATTCTTTGTGCTGGTCGAGGCCCATAGGAGACGCTGAGGCCTGGCACCCGAGGCCACCAGCTGGCGGATGGTGGGTTCAGCACACCACTTCTCCCATTCCCGCCTGGCGGCCTTGGCGTTGGCGATTGCGGCCTTACCCCGCAGGTCCAGAAGGCCAGGGTTACCCTTCTCCTCCAGCCGCCGGTCGACCAGGGTGTCAACCCGGCTGACGAAGAAGCTGGCCACTGACGCGATCCGGTCCAGTTCAGCTCCTCGCTGAGCGGCCCGGGCCAGGCCCTCGGCATGAGCCGCGAGGACTTCCCGATAGCGTTGGAGGCCGAAGATCAGGGTCACGTTGACGTTGATGCCCCTGGACAGAAGCTCGACCACCGCCGACAGGGCAGCTCTGGTGGCTGGAACCTTGATCATCAGGTTGGGACGGTCGACCGCCTGCCACAGGCGTGTGGCTTCGGCCACCGAAGCCTCAGGATTGTAGGCGAGGTCAGGCGAGACCTCGAGGCTGACGTAGCCATCTTGGCCGCCAGTCCCCTCGTAAATTGGTAACAACAGGTCGGCTGCCGCTTGTACGTCAGCCACCGCTAGCTGCTCGTAGATGGCCTTGAGGTTCAGACCTTGACGTGTCGCCAGGCGGATCTGGTCGTCATACCAGTCTCCACCCGCGATCGCCTTCTGGAAGATGGTAGGGTTCGAGGTCAGTCCGACGATGCCCTGGTCGATCAAATTGGCGAGTTGGCCGCTGAGCAGCATCTGACGGCTGAGCTGGTCACACCAGGGGCTCTGGCCCATCTCGCGTAGCTGGATCAGCTGGTTTCGTCCTGCCATCGTCTATTTGCCTCTCGGAGTACCCGCCAGACGAGCGACCAGATCGGTGATCGCCCGCCGGCTAGTCAGATGCTCGACCGGCTGATAGGTGCAACCGTCGTCGCCCAGGCCAATCGAGTCATGGCTGAAGACAAAGAGCACCGGCGGCCAGTTGAGGCCAGCCGGCCGGATCCCCGGCCGCATGGAGTCGGAGAAAGAGGAAGCAGGTGGCCGCGTATGGACGCAGTCCGCCACGATAGGCGATCCCATGGCAGATGGCACCCACGGCGTGCTTGCGGACCCCGAGGTGCAGGTTGCAAGCGCTGCCACTGCTCGCTTCGAAGCCGGTGTCGTCCCTGATTCGGGTATTGGTCGAGGGGGAGAGGTCGGCATCGCCGCCCACGAGCTCGGGCATGGGAGCCGCCAGCGCCTGCCAACACACACCTGACGCCTGGCGGCTAGCCAGGCGCTTGGGCGGGTCAAACTCGGGCGCTGGTCCCAGCTTTCCGACAGCTGTCCCCCCAGTCGGCGGAACCCTTTGCAGAGCTGCCGGTACAGCTCACGATAGGCGGCCACCGGCCTTTGCCAGTCTTCTTGCTCCCACTCGCCGTGACTCCTCAGCTCGGCCATTCTCTGCGGTACCGCGAGTGGAGCCCGAGACGGCTCCTCCTCTGGCCAGCCCGGCGCACGCTGGGTCAACGCCGTCTCCTCGGCCCCGGAGAGGTGCTCCATGAGCCGCCGAGGTCCCAGCCTTGCAGGGTGGTGGGTCGTAGCCGATGGTGGTCGCACGCGTTGGTCAGAGACGGTGGCCCGGTATCTGGCAGCGTCGTCTCAAGGGCCCTGCTGATGCCGACGAGGTCATGGTCCCCGGCTTCCACTCGCAAGATCTGCCAGCTATAGGGGGCAGAGGGTGCCCGCACATCCTCGGTGAAGGTCCAGGAGGTGCGGCCATCCATGGAGATCTGGCTGCAGTGGTAGAGACAGACCAGCTCATCCAGGCCCAGGTGACCCGGCAGGGAAGCTGCTTCGGCAGCCATCCCCTGCGTCAAGTCGCGGTCACTCACCGGGACAACAGTCCGGCGGTTGACGATCGCCATGCCGGGCCGGTTGAAGCCATGAAACGGGATCCGGTCGACAATCGCCATGCCTGCTGCGCTGCCCGGCCCCTGGCCCAAAGGTCGGGTGCTGGTCTCCGCTGCCGGGGTCAGGTCAAACTGGGATTGGCCGTGGGTACGGGAACGCCGTGGGCCAAAGCGGCGAAGCCCTGCCTCTGGCAGGTCATGAACATTCAGATGCAGGAGGTCGTGGAGCGGCATGCTGCCGTGACTAGCCGACAGTTCGAGGTCGCAGGCGGACCGGGCGGGATCGGCCGGGTTGTGACCAAGCAGACGACTGAACAAGGCGTCAGCCACAAGGCCGATACTGAGGGCTCGCGCAGGTCGCCCCAAAGCCGCCTGCTCGACGCCGTCCACGGCGGGACAACGCAGAGCCTCGACGCACAGCCGGTCGATCTGGTCCGAGATCGAGCCAGTGGTCTGGGGTCGCGGTTCCAAGATGGTCACCATCGCCACCCTAGGGCAGGCTGAGGATGTTGTCAACATCATGTTTTCGATGGTTTCATGAGTTCTAGTACATGACCGAGTCGCCACTCGAACGGCGCCTGACCCTGCACCAGCTCCGGATCTTGAAGAGCGTGGTCGACCTCAAGGGGGTCACCCGAGCTGCGGAGACCCTCCACCTGAGCCAGTCCGCCGTGACCCATCAACTCCAGGCCCTATCCCGCTCGCTCGGCTACCCCATCTTTCAGCCAGGACGCCGGGTGGAACTGACGCCGGTGGGAGAGGCGCTGTATGAGCGGGCCGGCCGGATCCTGGCCCTGGTGAAGGAGACCGGTGATGCCGTCGAAGCTCTGGCCGGGCTCCGCAGCGGCAGTGTCCAGGTGGCCGGCGACACCACGGTCGGGATCTACGTCCTCCCCGACGCCCTGGCTGCCTTCAGGCATCACCATCCCCAGGTGGAGCTGAGCTTGGAGGTGGTCAACCGGGCACGGCTTCGCCAGCTACTCCTGGACGGTGAGGCGGACCTGGGCGTCACTGGACGACCCTGGCCGGACGGCCTCATCCAAGCCAGACCACTGATGGAGAACCAGCTCCTGTGTTTCAGTTCCCCCGATCACCCGCTGGTAGCCAAGGAGCCGCTTGAGCCGGCTCAGCTGCTGGAGGGTCCGCTCCTGCTGCGGGAGGCGGGATCAGGCACCCGCGAGTCAGCCGAGGCCATCCTCCGAAGTCACGGCGTGGAGCCCAGGGCCGCAATGCAGATCGCCAGTAACGGGGCGCTCAAGCGGGCGGTGGCGCGAGGCCTGGGAGTCACCGTGCTTTCCATCTTCGCAACCCGTCTGGAGCTGAAGATGGGCCTGCTGCGAGTGCTTCAGGTCCGGGGCTTTCCCGTCAAGCGAATGTGGCACGTGGTCTGGGTACGCGACCGCATCTTGAGCCCGGCGGCTCAGGCGTTCCGGGAGTATCTGCAGGGCAGGGAGTGGCAACGGGATCTGGAAGTGCCACTGGCCAGCGACTAGGTCACGCGACGGCCCACGGTGCACTGCGCGCTGCCCACCGTGGAGAAGTGGCTCAGGGACCTCAACCGGCAGCCGGCAGCTCGCGACTCCAGGCCGGGGCGATAGCAGTGCCGGTAGCAGGGGAGGACCCGGATGCCGACCTGGTGCGCCTCGCCGCTGGTCGCCGACGCCTCCGCGATCGTCGAGCCGCTGTTGCGCTGTGGCGTACTTCGACCATCTGGTTGGATTCGGCGGAATACGCAAGCTGTGGTGGACCACAGCCGGCCGTCAGGTGGCTGGCTGGTTCCGGGGAAGCCTGGCAGGGCCCCCCTCACCTGCATGAGCATGTGGGAGCTTCCCCTCCAGCCCTCATCTCGCCTCGCCGGCCGCACCGAGGCGCTCCTCTCCGACGATACCGTGACTCGCCCCCACCAAGCGTCGCTCGGCCTGCCCTGCAACCTCGACGACCTCGCCCGCGACGTTTTTCCCTTCATCGTCGCCGCCGTGAGGTGCTAGGACTGATTTCCTTTCGCTAGACGAACGCGGGGAGCACCTCGCGAGTGACCCTCTCCAACTGCCCTTGCTGATCGTAGCTTGCAAGCCGTAGCGTGATCGTGGTTGCGCCAGCGTCGATAAAGG
>CADDZO010000106.1 GCA_902812395.1 bacterium
CCTACGCCCCCGCCGCCCATCATGCCCCCACGGGACTGGCCAAGGGCGTCGAACTCGTCGATGAAGATGATGCAGCCGCCCCACCGCTTGGCCTTCTTTTTGGCCGCCCGCACGGTCATCCAGACCGCGACCATGTCCATGCCGATGAACATCCCGTTGTAGGCGGCACCGGAGCTGACGATGATCGGGATCTGGAGGGTGGTGGCGATGGCCTTGGCCAGCATCGTCTTGCCGGTCCCAGGCGGTCCCACCATCAGCACCCCGCGCTCGGGCTTGCCCCCTGCCTTGGTGTAGTTGAGACCGTGCTCGATCAGGCGCAGGATGCGCTTGATCTCTTCGACCGCGGACTTCTGGCCGCGGACGTCCTCCATCGCGACCCCGTAGTTGGCGTCGCCGGGGACCAGCGTCTGCCGACCCAGCCGGCCGAAGAGCACGAAGGGGCCGAAGAAGAGCGCGAAGTTGGCCAGGAAGAGCACGCCGTACTCAAGCAGCAGGACCAGGACCTGCAGGATCAGCGAGGGCAGTTCCTCCAGCGCCCGCAGGGGCTCCCAGCCGACCAGCACGTAGGCGCCCAGCAGGTAGAGGCTGACGACGACGCCGAAGATGGTGAAGCGTCGCCAGAAGATGTAGCGGTTGGTCTCCAGCACCCGGCGTTCGGTGGTCGGTTCCTCCGCCACCCTCTCCCGCAGTACCAGCGAGCGCCGCGCCCAGCTGGCGAACCCGCGCAGGATGACCAGTGCGCCCAGGGCGAAGAGCAGGGAGCCGAGCAGGCCCCAGTGCATCAGCAGCAGGCCCCAGGTGAAGCCGGAGGTGGCGATCAGCAGGGCCAGGATCCAGAACACGATCATGGTCGTAGCCGCACTATACGCGCGGCTTCCTGAGAGTGGGCTGTGAGCTCGCTCGTTTTCAAGAGCCGGCGATCGCCGCCTGGCTGCGCAGGCCGAGGGAACGGGTCGTCAGGAGCAGCATCACCGCCATCCCCACCAGCGAGACCAGATCGCCGGGGCTATAGGCCTGGGGGAAGAGCTTCCCCAGCGGCCCCGGAAGGGGGACGTAGTCGCCCAGGAAGTTGAGGTGGGTGCGGGCCGACGCCACCACGTACTGGGCCCAGTGGCCCTGCTCGGCCAGCACTGCCGGCCCCCGGTCGGTGAGGGCCGGGGCGACCGGCATGTGGCCGGCGTTGGCCAGCATCGCTGCCAGGTTCATCGCCATCCCCAGCGCCACCAGCTCGATCCCCGGCAGCCGGCGCCGGTGCCAGAGGGCCCAGCCCACCAGGGCCGCCAGCGCTGCTGCGTAGAGCCAGGGGCTGACGGGCGACTCGGCGAGCGGGGTGTGGTCGATCACGATCCGCACCCCCAGGGCGGCGATCACCAGCCAGGCCCAGCGCACCCGGCGGGCGGTCAAGTTGCGAATGTCGCCGCCGGTGACCAGGCCCAGGGCCAGCCCGACCGCAGCCCCGAGCAGCAGCAGCACGTCTACGTCTCCTCAGGCAGGGCCAGCCGGGCGGCGGTGGCGGCCATCATCCGCACGCCGGTGGCGAAGGCGGCCTCGTCGATGCGGAAGGTCGGGGTGTGGTGGGCGGGCGGGGTGGCGGTGTCAGGCGGACATGCCCCGAGCATGAAGTAGCAGCCCGGGATCCGGGTCAGGAACTCGGCCATGTCGTCCGAGACCGTGAGCGGTCGACCGAGCTGGCTGGCGTGCTCCCCGACCAGCTCCCGACCCACCTGAAGCACGGTGGCGGTGACATTGGGGTCGTTGAAGAGCGGGACGGTGCCGTGGACCAGCTCCAGCTGGCAGGAGACCTGGAACTCGGTGTCAGTCTCCAGGAGCAGGTCTCGCAGCCGCTGCAGGGCCTCCGCTCGCAGCTCCGGGGTGAAGGTGCGCACGCTCCCCCGCAGCACCACCTTCCGGGGGACGATGTTCCAGGCTCCGTCGGCGCGGACGTCGCCGACCGTGCAGTGGCAGCCGCTGCCCTGGTACTCGAGCCCCTCGACCACGCTCTCCAGCCGCTCCAGCAGGAACGCCTGGGCGGAGATCACGTTGCCGACCCGCTTCATGATCCCCCCGTGGCCGCCTGGACCACGGATCACGATCTCGAAGCCGTCCGAGCCGGCCCAGAGCAGCCCGGGCCGGGTAACCACGGTGCCGCTGGCAAGCCAGGAAGCGACGTGCAGCCCCAGCGTGACCTGGGGCTGATAGCGCTCCAGGAGCCCCCTGGCGATCATCTCCCGGGCCCCGCTGACGATCTCCTCGGCGGGCTGGAAGCAGATCAGGTAGGAGCCAACCAGGCCGTCGGCGTGCTCGGCCAGGGTACGGACTGCGCCGAGCAGAATGGCGGCGTGGGCATCGTGGCCGCAGGCATGCATCCGACCCTCGGCCGAGGAGGCGAACGCCACCCCGGACTCCTCCAGGATCGGGAGGGCGTCGATGTCCGCCCGCAACATGACGCGGCGCCCCGGCCGGCCCGTCTCCAGCAGGGCCACCGCCCCGGTCTCGGTGGGGCACTCCTGGACCTGGAGCCCCATCCCGGCCAGGCGCTCCCGGAGGAAGCGGGAGGTCTCGTGCTCCTGGAACGAGACCTCGGGGTGGCGGTGGAGATGACGGCGGTTCTCGACAACCTCATCGAGGATGTCGCTGGAGGGCTCAGGCAGGGCGGTCATGCGCCAACACTACCGGTGGTCCGGCAGGAGAGCGTCAAACGATGGCGCCCAGGCTGTAGCCCTGGGGTGCGGAGCGGAGCAGACGACTGCCTAGCCCCGGCTCGAGCTCGTCGATCTTGCGCCGCAGGGTGAGCAGCGCGGAGTGGACGGTCGAGTGGGCTGCGTCGGGCTTGAAGAGCCCGGCCGAGATCAGCTCGGCCGCGGTCACCGGCTTGGAGCCGTGGGCCAGGTGGACCACCAGTGCGGTCTGCTGCGGGGTCAGCTGGACCGACCGGTTGCCCAGCGTCATCGTCCGTCGGATGGGGTCGAAGGAGAGCCGGCCGAAGCGATAGGTACCGTGCCGCCTGGTGCCACCTTCGACCAGCCGGGCAGCCAGGTCGGAGTAGACGTGGGCCATCGGCACCCGGCCCTTGGCGAAGTAGCTGCTGGCCCCGCTCTCGTAGACACGCCGGATGCCGGCCACCCCGCCCTGGGTGGCCGAGAGCACCACCACCGGCAGCCCCGGGTGCTTCTGGCGGATCCAGCGCAGCAGCTCGAGCCCCGAGTCCTCGCCCTCGTCCAGGACCAGGTCCAGCAACACCCCCGCCACCCGCTCTCGTTCCAGCAACGCCTGCGCCTCGGCCGCCGAGCCCGCCACCCGCGGCTCGTAGCCGAGGTCGGCCAGATCCAGCCGGAGCTGGGAGCGCATGGCCGCCTCGTCCTCGACCACCAGGACCGAAGAGCCGATGAGCTCGGGGGGGCGATAGGCCTCGAGCCCGGGCGGGAGCGGGAGGGTGCCGTTGCCGCGAATGCTCACGACACTACTGTCAAGTGACTCCCGAACCGCGAGACCGACAGGCCTGGAGCGGGCTCGAGCGCGACCGGGCGGCATGAGCCGGGATCGTGATGCTTGGCGTCACATGTCTTCACGGGCTCGATCATTTGAAACCGTTGCGTTACGCTTGGCAGCTATCGTGCGGCTGGAGGACGGAGGTGGGCATGGTTCGCTTCCGGTGAGGCTCGACGCCGTCTCCAGCAACGGATGGTGGGCGGCAGCAGCGCGTACAGGTCGGCCCGATCCTGAGACTTGCTCACGAACCGCACCACCGACGGGTCCCGGGGCAGGTCGGCGATCGTACTGTCGGCGGTGTAGAAGATGACGGGGGTGGGCGTTCCCTGGAGGCGAAGCTTGCGCATCAGTGCCCAACCGTCGGTGGGCTCGGGCAGCATCAGGTCGATGATCGCCACCTCCGGCGGTCGCCGCCGGGCGATGGCGAGCGCCTCACCGGCGTCCCGAGCCACCCAGACCCGGTACCCGAGCATGCCCAGGTCGGTCTGGAGGATAGTCCGCCAGGCCCGCTCGTCGTCAACGACCAGAACGTCCGACCCGACCAGCTCCGGCGGCGGCGGATGCAACGGCTTGGGCGCTTGGAAGGGCACGGCCTCGACGGCGAGTATACGGATGGTGCTGGGAGGGGAGGGCAATGGCCCAGGTTGAGGACCGGCTGCTGGACGGTGTCCGGACCCGGCTGGTACGGGCGCTGGCCAGCTGCGTCACCGAGGCCGACCTGGTGCAGGTCCTCTATGCCGAGCTCCACCCGGCGCTCGGCTACGAAGGGATCAACCTCCAGGTCCTGGAACGGGAGGGCTGGTACCACAGCGTGCGTGTGGACCGGGGCGTCCTCCAGGACCTGCAGCGCCGGCGGCTGGAGGAGTCGAGCTTCGCTGACCTCTACCGGGAGCCGTGCTTGAAGGTGCTGGACGGGGAGGAGCTGTTCCGCGTCCTGCCCTCTCGCGGACCGGGCGGCGACCTCGCCCCCCGCCGGGTGATCTGGGTCCCGATCGTGCACGGCGGCCAGGCCCTGGGTGCGGTCACCTACCAGCTCCACCAGCCCCGGCCGGTGGCGGAGGAAGAGCTAGCCCTGCTCGAGCAGGTGCACGACCAGCTCTCGGTCCTGGTTCGGAGCGCCCAGGTCAACGAGCTGGCACGGGACCAGGCCATGAGCCTGGACGCGCTCAACCGGCTCGGGCGGCGCCTCTCCGCCACCAGGGACGAGGCCGGGGTCCTGCTGGCGCTGCGCGAGGGGTTGTCCCCGTTGATGCCGGTCGACGCGGTCCAGCTGGTGGTCCCGGAGCGGGGCCGGTTCCGTGTCGTCCGCGTCGGGGCCGCCGGTGTCGAGGAATCCTGGGCCGGGCTCGCGGCCGGCCGTCACCGGCGGGATCGCGCGGTGCTGGTCAGCGGCCAGGCGCTCGCCGACGGAGAGCTCCCCGGCCCGCAGCGCTCTGGGGCCTGGCTACCCGTGGTCGAGGAGGGCCGGACCCGGGCGGTGGTGTCGCTGTGGGCAGGGCCGCCGGATGCCTACAGGGACCCGTTGCTGGAGTTCCTGACCCGGGTCGCCGACCTGGTCGGTCTGGCGCTGCGCAACGCCTGGTCCTATCAGCGCCTGGAGGCGCAGCGGCGCCGGTTGGAGGTGGCCGAGGCGGTCGGCCGGCGACTGATCTCCTGCCTGGACGTGGCCGCGATCGTGGGCGCGCTGCGCGAGGAGCTGGCCTCCCAGCTCGAGTTCGACGCCCTGAGTCTGCACCTGATCGGGGACGAGGGGTGTGCCGACGGCTACCTTGCCCGGGCGGACGGGGTGCGGCGACTCGACTCCGACCTGCCCACCCCCGCCCGTCAGGCGCTGGGCCGGGGGCGGGCGGTGCAGGTCCGCGAGCACGTGGCGGCTGGCTGCGATGGGGTGGAGGTCTGGGTCCCGGTGCGCCAGCATCACCGGGTGGCGGCGCTGCTCTCCCTGCACGCCTGCAGGCCCGCCCTGGAGGGCTGGCATCGCCGGTTGCTGGAGGACGTTGCCGTCCACGTCGGTCTGGCCCTAGCCAACGCCGACAACTTCCAGGCTGCCCAGCGGGAGCGCCGCCGCCTGGAGGTGCTGCACCAGCTGGAGCTGCAGGTGGCGGTGGCCGCCGACGAGCGCCAGATCGCGGAAGCGGTGGCGTCGGTGCTCCACCCCGCGCTCAGCGCCGAGCTGCTGGTGGTCGCGTACCTGAACGACGAGGGCCTGATCACCGGCTACTGCTCGGAGCCCGGAAGGCTGCGTCAGCTGGCCCCGGCGCCGATCTCCCACACTCGCTTCTTCGAGCGCCTGCGACGGGAGCGGAACACGATCGTGGAGGCGATTCCGGCCGAGCTACGCCAGCCCCGCCCCAGCGAGGGCTGGCCGACCTGGGGCCCGTTGATTCCAGCCCAGGTGGTGACGGTCCCGCTGCAGACCGACGACCGAGTGACGGGGGCGCTCTCGGCCCAGCGCCTCGAGGAGCGCCCCTTCCAGGATGACGAGGTACGGCTGCTGGAGAGCGCTGCCCCGGTGGTCGGGATCGCGCTTCGGTCGGCCTGGCTCCGGCGTGCCAACCAGCAGGCGTTGGAGCGCACGGTGGTGGTCCAGCAGGTGTCTGGCCTGGCCGGCCGCGACCTGGAAGCGGTCGTGGCCAGCGTGGCCGAGCAGAGCCGCAGCCTGCTGGGCGCGGCCGGGGCGGCCTGCTGGGCGTTCGACCCCCAGGGCCGGATCAGCGCCCGGGCCGTGGCCGGACGCCGTGAGGCGCTGCGAATCCTGGACTGGGCGGGAGGACCTCCGACCGCGATCGTGCAGGGCCAGCGGGGCGAGCTGAGCTGGGGGCTGGGGCCGATCCGCTATGCCGATCGCGTGGTGGGCGCGATCGGCCTGCTGCGTCTCCCGGCCGCAGCCGAGCCGCCGCCGTCCGTGACCGAGTTCGGCCGCCACGCCGCGATCGCGATCGAGAACGCCCGCCTGGCCGGTGAGACCCGGGCTCGGATCCGGGTCCTGGAGGCAGTGGCTGGCTTTGCCGACCTGGACATCGAGGACGCTGACCGTGCCCATCTGGCCATGGCCAGGCTGGTGGCGGACGCGCTCCCCGGCGGTGCGCTCTGGCTGCGGAGGGGTCAGGACCTCGTCCGCATCACCGGCGAGGGCCGCATCCCGGTCCGCCGGGTGGCCGCCGCGGTTCGCCGCAACCGCCTCCCGCTGCGGCTGCTAGGCGGGACCCGGGGGACCTTGACGGCGGTTCCGATCGTGCTCGAAAGGCGGCTGGAGGGGATGGTCACGGCCGACGCCGGTCCCGATACCGAGCGGCTGTTGGCGGTGCTCGCCGGCCAGGCGAGCCAGGCCCTGGGCCGGCTGGAGCTGGTGGCGGCGCTGGACCGCGAGGCCCGAACCCGGGAGGAGATCCTGAAGCATTCCCCAGTGGGGGTGATCCTGGAGGACGAGGAAAGCCGGGTCGCCTACGCCAATCCCGAGATCGAGCGCATCTACGGGGTGGGGTTGGAACATGTGGTGGGAGCGCCTGGCCACCGCCTGCTGGAGCGGACCGGGGCGAAGTCCCTGCCCACGCCCGAGGCCGGCCCCGGCATCACTGAGTATCGCCTGGAGCGGCGGGGCACGACGGTCCAGGTCCGACGGGTGGCCATCCCCGGGGCGGAGAAGGCCAGGGTGCTCAGCCTGCATCGGGATGTGACCCAGGAGCGGGAGCTGCTGGAGGCAAAGGACCTGATGCTCAGGGCGATCGGGCACGAGGTGCGCAGCCCGGCCGCGGCCATGCGCTCCACCATTGCCGGCTTGCTCCAGTGGGGGGAGGTGATGGATCTTGAGCTCCGTCGCGAGCTGATCCAGGAAGCCTACGAGCAGGCGGGACGCCTGCTCAGCTTGGTCGAGAACCAGCTCCTGATCGCCAAGCTGGAGACCTGGCGGTTCACCCCCAGCCCATCGGCGGTCCCCCTGGCCCGCTCCCTGGAGCAGGCGGTAGCGGTCTTGCGTGAGCGCCACGGCGAGCGGGTGGATGCGGTTCAGGATCTCCTGCCGCAGGGCCTGCCAGCCGCCTGGTGCGAGCCCACCCACCTTGACCAGGTCCTGACCAACCTGGTCGGCAACGCCTTGGAGCACACCTCCGCTCGCTGGGTCCGGGTCCAGGCCAGCGCCCGGCGGGGCTGGCTCGAGGTCACGGTCGCCGACAACGGGAGCGGTCTTCCACCGGAGCGGGCAGCCTCCGCCTTCGCCAAAGCCGCTCCGGCCGGACGGAACCGCTTCCGGGGTGGCCTGGGGCTGGGGCTCTACCTCTGTCGGCTGGTGGTTGAGCGTTCCTTCGGGGGCCGGATCTGGGTGGCCTCGACCGGGCCCGAGGGGACGGTCTTCAAGTTCACGGTTCCGGCTGCTCCGCCCAGGTCGCGGGTGCTCTCTTGACGCCGGCTTCGCCGCCGCTCTGGGTGCGGGTGGGCGGGGGCCTGGAGCAGGTCCCCAACGGTCGCCGCTGGGGACCTGCCGACCCTGGGCTGCCGCCGCCGGGCACCTGGGTGCCGCTCTGGTTGGCAGGCGAGCTGGTGGGTTGGGCGGAGCCCGGGTCGCCGCTTCGCTCGTCGGCTCGGCGCGCCGTGCGGGAGGGGGCTCGGATCCTGGAGGACCGCCGGTCCCACCTGATCCGGCGGCTGGGCCACAAGCTGCGGGGGTCGGCCCTCGCCTGCCAGGAGACGGCCCGGCTGGCTGCCTTCGGTCGGGCCGAGCTTCTGGAGCAGGTCTACGAGCTGGCCCAGGACGTGGCCAGCCGGGCGGCGGCCCTGGAGGCGGTGGCACTGGAGCCGATCGATGCCGCTCGCCGGGTGGTGCTGGGAGCGGTGCTGGGAATGGTTGCCCCCGGAGCCACGCGCTCGCTGCCCGATGACGCGCGGGTGCAAGGCCCGGAGGCGTTGCTAATGGAGGCGTTCGGCCGCGCTGTCGAGTGGATGGGCGGAAGCGGGTGCCGGATCGTGGGCGAGGCATGCGGGCGCTGGTGGCGGATCCGGATCGTGGCCGCGCCCGGACGCCGTCCGCTCCAGGTGCCCGAGCTGGGCGAGCCCCTAGTCCGCCATCTGGTCGACCACCGGCTGGGCGGCTGGCTGGACGCCAGCGACCTGGAGCAGGTGGTGATCTACTTGCCCGCGGCCTGAGGCTCGACCGGCAGGCGTCGGGCCAGGAACTCCTCGGTCAGCTGCCAGGCCGCCAGCGCCGCCGCCGGGCGGTGGAACATCGGGGCGAGGTAGTTGTCGAAGGCGTGCTCGGCGTCGGGCTGGACCGCGATCTCCACCTCCTCACGGCCCTGGAACGCGGCGCGGATGCGCTCCACTGCCTCGGGTGGGATGTAGGGGTCGTCGGCGCCGAAGTGCATGAGGGTCGGACAGCGCAGGCTGGGGGCCAGCTCGAGCCGATCGGCGATTCCGGAGCCATAGTAGAGGACCGCAGCGTCCGGATCCTCCAGCGCGGTCACGTGATAGCCGATCCGGCCCCCCAGGCAGAAGCCGATGACCCCGGCCCGACCGTCGCACTCGGCCAGCCTCCGGAGGTGACGGAAGGCAGCAGCGGCATCCTGGATCGCCCGGGGCTCGTCCAGCCGCTGATGGTAGCCGAAGGCGCGCTGGAGGCCTTCGGCATCGTGGGGGAGGGCGAGCTCCGGCTCCAGTCGCCAGTACAGGTCCGGAGCGAGAACCGTGTAGCCCATCCCGGCCAGGGTGGCGGCCCGACCCGTGATGTAGTCGTTGACGCCAAAGACCTCCTGGAGCAGGAGCAACCCTGGCCCCCGCCCGCTTGTGGGTACGGCCAGGTGGGCGGACATGACCCCGCCCTCGACGGAGACCTGCTCGGCACGGGTGACGACGCTCATGGGCGGACTATAGGATCGTGATTCGAGATGCGAGGAGGGCTGGCTGATGGCCACCGTGCGGCGGGTGGTGGCGCCCAACCCCGGCCCCTACACCGGCCCCGGCACCAACACCTGGATCGTCGACGCCGGACCGGTGGTGGTGGTCATCGATCCGGGGCCGGAGGACGACCGACACCTGGCGGCGCTGCAGCGGGCCATGGGCCGGCCGGTGGGAGCCATCCTGGTCACCCACTCCCACGCTGACCACCGGGGCCTGGCCGAGCGGTTGGCCGAGCGGGTCGGGGCTCGCGTCCTCTCCCATCCCGAGTTGGCCGACGAGGACGTGGTCCGGGTCGGCAACCTGGCCCTGGTCGCGCTCCACACGCCCGGCCATGCTCGCGACCACCTCTGCTTCTGGATGGCCGAGGACCGGGTGCTGTTTACGGGCGATCTGGTCCTGGGGCGGGGCAGCTCGATGGTGGCCTTTCCCGAGGGCGACGTGGCCGAGTACGTGCGCTCGCTCGAGCGCGTGGGCCGGCTCGGACCCCGGTTGCTCTTCCCTGGTCACTGGGACCCGGTCACGGAGGGGGCCGAGGAACGGATCGAGGGGTACCGACGGCACCGGCTCGAACGAGAGCGGCAGATCTGGGAGGAGCTAGAGCGAGGAGGACCGGGGACGGCGGCGGAGCTGACCGAACGCGTCTATGCGGCTGAGCTGGCTGGCCAGACCGGTGCGGCCGAGCTCCGGCGTGCAGCCGAGCTGACGCTGCGCGCCCACCTTCGCAAGCTCGTCGACGAGGGCCGGGTGAGGGAGTCCAAAGGCCGGTTCGAAAGCCTCAGGTGACCGTATCGTTGGCGGCCGTGACCCAGCTGCCCAGCCTGTCCGCGCTCTCGCGGGAGGAGCTGGCTGCCTGGTTCCGGGAGCGGGGCGAGCCCTCGTATCGGCCCGGCCAGGTGTGGCGGCGGCTCGCGGCCGGAGACGAGATCGAGGAGATGACGGAGCTGCCCATGTCCACTCGCTCCGATCTCGCTTCTGCCTTCCGGTCCCGCTCCCTGGTGGAGCTGCGGCGCCTCGCCGCCGACCGCGGCCTGACCACCAAACTGCTGTACCGGTTGGACGGTGGCTACACGGTCGAGGCAGTGATCATGCGTTATCCGCGCCGGGCCACCCTCTGCATCTCTTCCCAGGTTGGCTGCCCGATCGGGTGCCCCTTCTGTGCCACCGGACAGGGGCCGTTCGGGCGCAACCTGCGCCCTCACGAGATCTGGGAACAGGCGGTGGCGGCGCGGCGCCTGCTCCGGGCCGAGGGACGCCGCCTCACCCACGTGGTCTTCATGGGCATGGGTGAGCCGCTCGCGAACTACGCCAGCGTGGTGGAGGCGGTGCGGCGGCTCGCCGATCCGGAGGGGCTGGGGGTGAGCCTGCGTCGGATCACGGTTTCCACCGCCGGGCTGGTTCCACGGGTCGACAAACTGGCTCAGGAAGGGTTGCCGGTGAGGCTGGCGATCTCGCTTCACGCCGCTCGTGACGACCTGCGGGACCAGCTGGTGCCGATCAATCGTCACTACCCGATTGCCGACCTGGTGGCGGCCGCCGACCGTTACGCCGCCCGCACCCGCCGACGGGTCAGCTACGAATGGGTCTTGCTGGCTGGGATCAACGACACCGAGCGCGATGCGCTCGAGCTGGCTCGCCTGCTGCAGGGGCGGCTGGCGCACGTCAACCTCATCCCCTTCAACCCGGTGGCAGGTGCTCCCTATCGAGAGCCGTCGCCGACACGCGTCCAGGGGTTTGCGGCGCGCCTGCGCTCGCTCGGGCTGGGGGTCACCGTCCGTGACACCAGAGGCAGAGAGCAGGATGCTGCGTGTGGCCAGCTGCGAGCCAGGGTCCTTTCCGAGCTGGGGGAGAGAGCGTCCTCTCCAGGGCCTCCTGGTGCTCAGCCTGCAGCAACCGGTACTTGGTCACAGACAGCACGTGGGCGTGCAGGATGAAAGTGCAGTGTCTGCCCGTTCGGACCCCCGAACGCCTCCCACAGGCCACGTTTGTGCGTGGACCGAGGGCACCGGGTGCGGCTGTACCCGACTGCCGCTCACGCCCGTGAGCTGAAGCAGGGGAGCGGTAGCGCCGGCTTGCTGGGGAACCTCGCCCGCGATCAGCGGCGATGGTGATAGCGGGAGCCGAGCAAGGTTGGGCGGGGCCGAGACCTCACCGAACTGCGGCGGGAGGTGGTTGGATCGCAGACCTGCGCCGGCAGCGCAGCCGATCTTCGCCGACCTCGATCTGGCCTGGCACCGCTGCTGGTCCGGGCGGAGGAGCCCGCGCTGAAGCGCATAAGACGGTCGGACCTCCGATACCCATCGGGCTTTGGGTACGGCTGAACCGGCGCTGGGGCGCCGTCCGTCTGCCCAAGCTGCGTGATGTCCGTTTCCGCTGGACGCGCCCGCTGGCGCGGATGGTCAACAGCGCGACCGTCTCCTCCACGGCCGGACCGTGCATGTGGCTTGCTGCCTGGAGGTGGAGGACCGGTCCGCTACT
>CADDZO010000107.1 GCA_902812395.1 bacterium
GATCTCGCGGACCTGGCTGGCTCCGCCCAGGATCGGCGTCACCACCTGGAGCGAGACCGAGAAGCGGGACAGCGTCTGTCCACGGCGGACGGCACGGGGTCGGGGCGTGACCGCCGGCCAGGTGCTATCGGTCATCCCGTTGCGGGTCCGTGGGGACCCGGCCCGCTGCAGCTTCACGGATCCTCCCCGGTGGCCGCTGCGATGGCCTTGGCCGCTCGGTTGGCAGCCGCTCGCCGTCCGGAGAGGCGAGCCCAGAGGCTGGTCAGGATCTCGGTCACGTCCCGGACCAGATCGTCATCCACCTCCGATGGATCCCCAACCAGCAACCGGCGGCCCTCTGCCGCCAGCACAGCCTCAACCTCCTCCGCACCGAAGCGGGCGAACCGGTCGCGGTGCTCCACTCCGATCGTGGTCGCCGAATTGTCCCGAAGGAGGGCCAAGAACGTGCGGCGCTTGCCGTCCAGTGCGGAGCCGACTTCCGTCACCACGCGGCCGACTGGAAGTCCCTCGGCTGCTGCCCATGCGGTCACCCGGGCGACCTGCCGGTCCAGGTCGGACCTCTGGTCGGCGGAGGACACGCGGGCATACACGGCCGTGATCCCCGGAACGGCACTGACGGGTGGCTGGTCCACCAGGATCAGCCGGCCGGCGCGGCGCGCGGGAACTGGGAGTTTGCCTTTCCCGGAACCAGCGGTAGGCAGTCATGGGATGAACGCCCTGCTGCCGCGCCCAGTCCTTCAAGGTCACCCCTACATACTACCGCAGGTTCAAACGCCAACAGTTACCAGCCCACCTCCTCCTGGATTGGCCGGCCCCACTGTCCCCGGGGAGTGCCTGCCCCGGGTGGGGCCGCCGGCCTGCGGCCGCAGCAGATGTGCCGCCCGCCGGCCTGAAGGTGCCGGTCGTGGGCTTGTGTCTCCACACCCTGATATGGACGTGGAGGTGGCCCGTGTGATGCGATTGGACCGACAAAGCAGGCGAGGCGACACTTGACGGGGTGTGTCGCCCGATGCTCGGCCATCACTGGAGCGTCCAGCCCCTGGGCCGCTCGTCTACCTGGGCACCCGGCTCGAGGTAACGATGGCGGTGGCCGATCACCGGCAGCTTTGGCGGCTGGGGCGCTGGCGCCGGGTCGCTCTGCACCTTGAGCAGCGAACCGGCGTCGGGGAGCGCAAGTGCCACGCCTCCGGAGCCGTGAGCGCCCTGCCCGAACCCTGGTGATCCGGGCCATGGAGAGGTCCCAGGCTCCGCGCGGGTTCGAGGCCAGCCGCACCCGGAGGGAGAATCCGCAGGCCCGGCCTGGGGGCTCGCAGCCTTCGTTGGGTGCTCGACGACGGCCGCTGGCAGAGGGAAAGCCCCACCGCGTCCTTGAGGGGGCACGCTGGCGTTGAGCCCACAGATGCGCGTGTGACGGCGACCGTCGTCGCCAGGTTGGAGAGGCTGTGCCGAAGCGAGGGACGGGCGCCGATCCTTCACGAGCCGATCTCGTCCGCCGCCCAGGAACGCGATGACGTGGAGGCCCGCTCTCGATGGCCGGCAGTGCTGTCGGCTCAGCGCCAGCGTGTGTCGTCAGCAAGGGTGGGGCGCTGGCGGCTGCCGCGAGACCCGCCCATTGTTGCCTCCGCCTCGTAGCTTCGGACGCTGGGGCGCCGGGAGACGAGGACTCGGAGGTGGGGCGCGGCCGGGCCCCCCGGTTCAGTCGATTATCGCGGGGCCTGCCGGCCAGTGATCCCCCTTCTTGGTCGCGCAGCGGGGTCGCCGGGATCAGCAGGTCCGGGCGCGGCCAACCGCACAGGTTCAGATACCGGCGCGATGCCAGCCAGGGCTGCAAGGCTTCGCCGATGGCTACCAAGCTCGCCACCACCTCCCCGCCTCCGTCGCCGGCGAGATCGCCAGACCGCCCACGACGACGGAAGTCGCTGGCCAGGTTCCCCGGCACTGCCCTGGCGTGGCGCGGGCATGGACAGTGCGCCGTCTAGTTCCCATGACCGGCGTCGCCGTGGAGGCCAGGGCGGCCATCACCGGATGGTGGTGCCAGTCGGGTGATCTCGTTCGCCAGCTCGTCGATTCGCCGGGTGATTGCATCGCGGGGCTCGAAGGGGACGGGCCCCTTGGGCGGATGTTGCTCGATCTCGGCGATGGTCCCTTCGATCAGTCGGTACACGTCTCCGGATGAGGGTGCCGTCCTCCACACCTGATGGCCGAACGGACCCTGGGTGCGCACCCGCCACAGCTCATGGCCTCGCTCCCGTTCCGGGACCCGCCAAGGCGCAGGTCGATTCCCTCCCCGGCCGCGGCGTGGGGGTGCGGGCCAGGCGGCCTCGGCCGCCGCGCAGGTGGCATAGATGGCACGCCAGGGGTCCTGCTTTGCCAGCCTGACGAAGGCCCAGGCGCGGGGCGGGAACCATGCGCACGGATCGGGGGCCCCATGCCTCCCTGCTCGGGCCGGGGTCAAGAGTCGCTGCAACTCCCTCACCCGCGGCTCCAGTGGCTGCCAACGATCCGAGCCCAGCGCCAGTGCCCGCCTGACAGTGCCGAGGTCGAGTCGGCGCAGGCTGAAGCTGAGAACCGGAGCCACCACCTGGTCGGGGCCCAGGCGGGGCAGCACCCGCTCGCGTGTCTCCTCCAGGATCGACCACCATGCCCCGTGGTCCTCGCGCTCACGGAGGTAGGCAACTCGCAGGGGTAGGGCGCGGTTGGTCCCCCAGCGCCCTCCGGCCAGGGTCACGACCACGTTCATCTGCTTGGTCCCTGGCCCCACCACCAGGAGCACCTCCGAGCCGTTGGCCAGTTGGATGTCGTCTTCCAGCCAGCCAGCAACACGGGCCAGTGCCGCCTCTGTGTCCTCCGGATCGATCTCGATGACGTCGATGCTCCCGAATTGCCGGCGTCGGGCTGCGTCCAGAACCCGCCGGGCATGGGCCCGAACCCGTTCTGAGGCCACAAGCCGCAGGTGCACCCGCCCCCGGGATTGCAGGCGGAGGGCCAGGTACCGGACCACCGCCTCCAGCGCCGCTTCCGCCTGCCCCTCCGCGCTCCAGCCACGGGCCTCGCGGTTCTCCGTCTGACCGATGGCCATCAACACCAGCAATCCTCCCCCCACCGGAGGAGTGGTCCCGGGCTCGAGGTCCTCGGCCAGCGCGGCCAGCGCATCCAGCAGGTGGTGCGGCCAATCGTCCTCCGCCAGCCGACCGTGGCTGGCAAGCCCTCCCAGATGGCAGAGCTGTTGGACAGCAGGGGCCTGGATCAGGGAGCGAATCGGTCCCGGGGCGAGATCGTCCCATCGGTCCAGCAACTGGCCCAGTGGCTCGTCAGCCCCGGTGCCGTCCAGGGCGCGGACCAGCTTGTGGTCCTTGTTGTTCGGGTCCTGCCAGGCCAGCTCGTGGACACGGCTATCCGTCCACGGTCGGGCCAGATAGAGCGCGGAGGCAGGATCGCTCGCTGCCCTGACCAGGAAGGAGGCCTGGAGCGCCTGCCGATACCAGCGCCACTCGACCTCGTCGGTCGGCTTGCTCCCAATACGGAACGGGGGGGAGGGGACCTTCAGGACCAGAACTCCGGGGTGGCGTCGCCGCACCGCCTCCAGGTCGCTTGGCCCGACCTCGATCCCCGCCAGGGTGCGCCAGTCCAGGGCCCGAGCCGCGGCCAGGGCCCGCCAGGCCCGACGCTCGCCGTCCGTGCCCTCGGCCAGGCCAGCCAGTACCTCGTACTGGTGGGTGCGCGCCAGCCATGGGAGGAGGTCCGCCTCCAGACGACGAACCGCGGGAGGACGATCGACCTCGCCCTCCCGGCGGGGTTCCAGCACCTGAGGCAGGTGGTCGGCCTGGATCATGCCCAGGAGGGCGCCCACGAAGCCAACCTTGGGCCCTCCACCCATGATCAGCAAGGCTTCCCCGATCGTGAGTTCGGAGGCGAGCTGGCGCAGTTCTCCCTCGATGGCCGACCGGAAGCTGTCGACGTCGAATCGATCCACCTCGACCACTCGCACCAGCATCCCGTGATGCTCCAGCAACGGTTGCGCCAGCTTGGCTAACCGCCACGTGTCCCCGGGATGCGAGGGCCGCTGACGGGTGGCAACCAGGAGCAGGCCATCGCAGCCGGCTCTCACCGCCGCCTGCAGAGGTGTGGTGGCGAAGCGGATGCCGCTGGCGGCGGTGATGAGCGGTGGGCGTTCCAGCAGCGTCCAGTGGCGTCGCCTGGTCGGCAGCTGTTCGAATTGGTCGAGTGCGGCCTGGAACTCTTCCACTCGCGGCACGTCGAGATCCGCCGCTCCCAGCACGTGGATCCCAACGCGCCTCATCTCACGTCGGTCCGGTCTCCTCTTCTCCTCCACCTCCACTCGCCTCCTGCGCGTCAGCACTCCTTCGTCGGGGTGAGCGATGGCCTTGCCTTCCTCGGGGCCAGAAGCTGGCCCTGGGCTCGCCCGGTTGCTGCCGCTGCTGGCGGAAGAGGCGGCGGGTCCGGCTGGCGCCTTGAGGTTGCTGCCGAGGTCAGCCTGGGCAGTGGCCGGGGTGCGATCACCGATGCCTGTTCGGCGCGGTCGAGTGGAGTGCCCAGCCCACGGACGAGCAAGCCGACTATCCTCGCCCTCCCGCCGCTGAGCAGCTGTCAGCACCGTGAGGTGCTGGCGGTTGGTGACGTGCCCGACGCCCGGGCGAGAGCCGGCCTTCCAGGCGCCCAGGCCTCTCGCGTGCCGTCAGCACAGAGGAGCCTCGGCGCCGACACGTTGCACGTCGGCCTTCACCTTCTTGAGCGCCATCACGATGGCGTCGTCCGGCCTGAAGGTGACCGGGCCGTTGGGGGGTCGCTCGTGCACCTCCCTGATCACCCCATCGATAAGTTCCCGCACCGTCGCGGCGGACAGTGGGAACGCCCAGACCTGGTGGCCGAACGGACTGTGGTTGCGCATCTTCCAAAGCTTCTGTCCCCATTGGTATTCCTGTGTTCGCCAGGGGGACGGGCCGTGGATGCCGTCATACCTCGGCGACGGCCAGGCGGCCTCAGCTGCCGCGCAGGTTGCGTAGATGGCCCGCCAGGGATCGCTCTCGGCGAGCAAGATGAAGGCTTGAGCCCGGGCCGGGAACCAGCTTTGCGCGTTCTGTTCCCGATGGCGACCTTTCCCGAGCCCCCAGAGCTCCTCTTCCAACTGGGCCACCGACGGCTGGATATCTCGCCAGCGGTAGGAGGCCATCTCCAGCACCCGCCGGGCGGTGCTGAGCCGCAACCACTCTAGCGCGCTGGCGACGATGGTGGCCACCATCTGGTCGGAGCCGAGCCTAGGCAACACAGGCTCGCGATCGAGCTCCAGCAACGACTGCCACTCTGCCCCGGGGCCAGCCGAGCTGTGGCTCTCCTTCAGGTTCCCGACCCGCATCGGTATGGCTCGGTTGGTCGCCCACTGTCCCGCAGCCAGCACCATTGCCATGTTCATCGACTTGGTCCCCGGTCCCGTCACCAGCAATGCCTCAGCACAGCAGCCCAGGTGTCGATCGTGCTCCAAGCTAGTGGCAATCTCCCGCGAGGCTCCCTGGATGTCGTCTGGCTCGACCTCGATCACCTTGACGCTTCGCAAGCCGGCCGCTTTCGCACAGGACTCGGTGCGCAAAGCATGGTCGCGCACTTGGGCCGACGCGATCAGCCGGAGATGGACGTTCCGGCGAGGGATTGAGCGGAGCAGCAGATGATGGGTCAACGTTTGCATCGCCGCCGTGGCCTGCTGGGCCCCGTGCCAGCTCTGGTCCTCCCTGGATGCCGTCTCGCCCACTGCTAATATCACCAGATGCTCGGCCGCCGTGGGCGTCAGGCATTCGGGACCGAAGTCCTCCGCAAGGCTCTCCAGATGGCGACGGACATCCAGGCGCCAATCGGGCTTCGCTGCAGCTTGCCGTGGCTGGCCTCGCTGCCCAACTGGCACAACGTTTGCGCTTCGACGTTGTCGAGGAAATCCCTGATTGGCCCCGCGGCGAGCTGGTGCCGGTTCTTCAGCAGCTTGGCCAGGGCGCCGTGGTCTCCTGCACGCAGCGCCGCGACCAGTGGATGATCGCGATTGGCTGGGTCTCGGAAGGCAAGCTCGAGGACCCGGCGCTCCGTCCAGGGCCTGGTCAAATAGAGGGCCGACAGCGGGTCGTCACTCGCACGGACTAGAAGCGAGGCCTGGAGAGTTCGCCGGTGCCAGCGCCAACCGCGCTCATCAACAGGAGGCTGACCATCCGCCGGCGGTCCGGGGAGACCGGGGATCTGGATCTCCGGATGGCTCTTGCGTAGCTGCTGTATGTCCTCGTCTGTTGCTGCGACCTCCGCCATTCCGCGCCAATTGAGCGCCTCGGCTGATGCCATCGCACTCCACGCTCGTCGCTCTCGCTCGTTGATCCCCGGCTGTTGGGCGACGAGGGCGTACTGGTGGGTGCATACCAGCCATGGCAAGAGATTCACGTCGAGCGGCAGCTCCATTGGCTGACCCAAGGGCTCGCCTTCGCGCGGCACCTTCAGCAGCCGAGGAATCCCCCCTGCCTGGATGATGCCGAGCAGGGCTCCCACGAACCCGATCTCCGGTCCACCGCCAACGATCAAGACCACCTCGTCGGGCCGCGACCTCTGCTCGAATGATCTCACCTCGTCCCTGGCAGTCATCCTGAACCTGTCCAAGTCAAAGTGGTCCACCACGGCGATGCGCGTCTCCATACCGCGCTTGCGGAGCAGCGGTAGCATCAGTTGGGCCAGCGGCCAGCTGTCGCCGGGATGCGGTGGTGTCTGGCCGGTGGCGATCAGGAGCAGTCCCTCACACCTGGCCTGGACAGCAGCGTGCAGAGGAGACATGGCGTAAGGGTGCTCGCCGGGCGGGACGACCCTTGATGGCTGGCCCAGCCGCGCCCAGAGCTGACTGGTCGGACACCTTCTGGCGGCAACCAGCTCCGCAGCGAACCCGTTGGGACTCACGCCCAGATCTGCAGCGCCGGGCACGTGTACGCCCAATTGCTGCGTCCTCTTCCTCGCGCATCGCTGCTCGATCATGGCCCTCCCTCCCTCATCGGCTGCCGTGCGTGTCGGCGTCGGCCGTCAGCTGGTCCGCAGCCGCGCAGATCGAAGGTCGTCCTGCTGCGGCCCTCCGACCCCGTCTCCGACCGTCCTGCGCCAGCAGCAAGCGCACTTCCGGCTCGAAGAAGCCGATGAGGTCCAGCAGCGACAGCACGGCGTTCTCGTCAAGATCACGCGTCCCCCGTTCGCCCCCCAGACGCTCGGCCAGCTCGCTCAGCAGCGGCAGGAGGAGGTGCCGACCGCGGACCCGCGCCGCCCGCTGGCGAGCATCCAGAGATCCTTGGCGACAGAGCGCATGGTACTGGTTCAACGTCAGTGGAATCCGGCCCGAGCTGAGCTGCTCACGCAGCTGACGCCTTCCCCACTCAAGCTCCAGGTTCATCTCGGCAAGCCGGTCCACAGCCCCCACCGCGACGGCGGACTGTCCGTCCAGGGGTTCCGCCCTTCGCAAACGGCAAGACCGGTGCACGGCGGCGCGCTGAATCGCCCTGGCCAGATACCCGCCGTGGTCGCGGATGGGGCAGGGGCCGTGGGCGCGTTGCGCAGCCCGCTTTGAGAGACCAAGGACGACCTCCACCAGCAGGTCCTCGGCGTCATCCCCGTGTGGCAGCCAGCGCCGGGCAATGCTGAGGTAATAGTCCGGCTGAGCCAGCAATCGGGTGAAGAGGCAAGCGGCTGCCTGGTCCACGGTGACCAGCACCTGAGCGTCGCGCCAGGCCTGCTCGGCGAGGGGGAAAGCGGGAGCGTTCATCATCCCCGGACCCGCCTCGCTCCCGGCAGACGGGTCCGACGCGACCGGCCAGATCCACTCGACCATCGCCGGGCCGCGTGCTTCTCAGCGTACATCCTTACGGTCCTGCGTGTCATGAGCGGCCTGTGACGGCGTCGTTCCCGCCGACGGCGAACCTGGCCAGATGGCCGGTGCCGATTGACCGAGCCCGCCGGAGTACCTGGCTTGCCAGCACTGGACTCCACGCCCATGTCCGGCCAACCGGCCCATCACGGTTGGAGCACACGCGCCACCCGGGGGGCGCTAACGGTGCCGTGGGTGAGATGACCACCACTGGGCGCTCCGCACCGGTCGCGGCATCGTGTGCGGTCGCCCCAGCCGGCCATACGCCCCCGCTCGTGCCCACCCCGGTCATCAGGCCGCACCATCATCGCAGATGGCGTCCTCGGTGGGGACGGGGGCTGCAACCGTGTGGGTTACAAGCCGCTGACGCACTGTCAGCGGGTTGCTGGCGGCTGCTTCTGCGTGTTCTGCTGTTGCCACCGCGGGTGCACGCGGCTCCGCATCGCCTCAGGGGCGGGTCCGGATGGCCGGGGCCACTGTGCCTGCGGGGTTGGCGGTGCGCCGGGTGGCCGCCCGCTTTCCAGGGCTGAAGCCGTCTCCAGTGCAGCCGGCGGCGTCTGGCGGGTGTTCCGCCATGGTCAAACGGGGGCGGATTGAGCCAAATCACCCAGTGATCTCCAAGTGCCAGGTAGCTCGGCGCGGGAGATTCACCACTTGGTCGGTCGGGATGGCGACGATTGGGGCCATGGCTTCCAAACCAAACCCCCTACGCTCGAATACGACCGACTCTAGCTGCTGCCGTCGTCGATGGCGGACTGGCTGCCTGCGGAGACTTGGCCTGGTTCGTTCCGGCACGGTGCGAGATGGACCTGTCGGCGTCCTGGGCAGCGTGCCGCGACCACGGCTGAGCTGATACGCCACACGGCGCTGCGGATTCCGGCGAATTCGACCACCTGGACTTTTGCACTTTTCCCAGGGTGCCGGGATATGTAGGGGAGAGCGGAGGGCTGAGCCCTACAGGTAGAGAAAGTGCTCCTCGATGCGAGATACTCGGTGCTGCCAAACGGCCGATATCCGCACTCAGAGAGGCACCTTCCGCATGCACCCTACCACGCGCCCCAGCCAGAGTGCAGCTCGGCGTTGGTCCTCGACCACCCCGCCGGCCAGCTCTTTCGCCAGCCTCCTGAGCCGATTCATCGGCTGCTTCACCCGACCCTCCTACGACATCTTCTGGAAGCTGATCGTCGCCTGGGTGATCTGTCCGGGCCGGCACACCATCACCCGTTTCTCCTCGATCGCCGAGCCGGATGGCCGTCGGGCTCACGATGCTGCCACCGTTTCCTGCGGCTGGGAGTGTGGAGCCTAGAACACCTCTGGCGAACGCTGGCGTCGCTGGTCGTGGAAGCCCTCGCTCCGCCTGGACAGCTCGAGCTTGCGATCGATGACACCATCTTCCAGAAGCAGGGGCGCAAGGTGGAGGGAGCCGCTCGCTACCGGGACCCGGTGCGGTCCCTGGTTGGGGTCGCGTCCTTCGTGACCGGTGTCAACTTCATCGGCCTGGCGCTCTTGATCCACCCCCCCTGGGGCGGGATGCCGCTGGCTCTTCCTCTCGGCGTCCGCCTCTACCGCAAGCAGGGCCCGATCCACCTCGAGCTTGCGGCCGCCATGGTCAGTGAGGTCGCCGCCTGGTTCCCCCGAGCGCCGCTTCCGAGTCGTCGCCGCCGGGGCCTACGCTGCTCTCGCCCGAGCCGGACTGCCGCGGACCGTCCTCGTCTCCGGGATCCGAAAGAACAAAGAACGCCGAGCTCTCTGAGCCTGTGGTGGCACCCCGGCTGCCCGGCCAGCGTGGTCGGTCTCGAATGCGCGGCCAATGCCTGCCCTGGCCGTGCCAGATGGCTCAGCAGGCGAATCTACCCTGACGTCGCTGTGAGTTCGGGGCTCGGGGCCACCTGATCGAACGGCTGATCTACGCCCGGGCAAAGCGAGGAGCTTGACACCCTTTGCGATGTCCGGCTCGCTCTCGGGGTGTCGACGGTGAACCCATGCTGTAGTCCTTCTTCAGGAAGCGCTCTGGTAGTCACCGGGGATGGCCAGCGCCCCCTACTTTTCCGCCCGGTGGCAGAGGAGTCGGGCCTGCTGCCCTGGTAGAGACGGAGGTTGCCGGCATGGTCGAAGTGGAGATGGCTCAACACCACCATCCGGAAGTCGGATGGCTCCAGCCCCAGCTCCTCCAGGCTGGAATCGCGGTACTCCGCCTCGCCGAGGTTGTCCTAGTAGGGGAAGTAGTCGTCGCCCCGTGCCGGCCCAGCGGCTCTCCTGGTCCAGAGGGCAGAAGTGTCGAAGAGGATCTTGCCCTCGGGATGGTCGATGAGCAGGGTCAGGGTGAAGTTGACCAGCCAGCGAAGATCGGAGTGCATGAAGCCGTGGCTCTGGAAGGAGACCCTCGCCATGCTCGGCTTCGCATTGCCATCTCGGGGCTTGCGCCTTCGGCTCAGTAGCTCATCGACTCCTGGATGATCGCGGTCAGGTCCTCGGGGCCGACCGGCCGCGGGCAGCGGCTGAGCAGGCGCTGCTGCTTCAGCGTCCCCTCGACTAGCCCCGGGACGTCCTCCTCGCCGTAGCCGAACGCCGCCACCCCGCGCGGCCCTCTGGTGTCGCGAACGATGTCGATCGGGGTGCGAGGCAGCACTTCCTCGCCGTTGGTAACTGAGATGCTCGGCCGCGCGCAGGTGCCGGTCCGGCGAGCAGGGGTAGGTGAAGCGGAGGGTGGGCCGGCGCGGTCACGATCACGGACTGGCCGTGCGGGACCATGGCCTCGGACAGCCCCGCGTACCCGCCGGGACGATACTCCCTGACCATGCCCGCGATCGGGTAGGCGACGGCGTGGGGGACGTGGACCCCGGCGTTGCCGAAGCCCATACCGGCGAAGGTGGCGGCCTGAGCCATGGCCACACGCACATCCAGGTCGTGGGGGGGTGGTAACTGTTGGCGTCTGAACCTATGATAGTATGTAGAGGTGAACTTGAAGGACTGGGCGCGGCAGCAGGGCATTCATCCCATGACTGCCTACCGCTGGTTCCGGGAAAGGCAAACTCCCAGTTCCCGCGCGCCGCGCCGGCCGGCTGATCCCGGTGGACCAGCCACCGGTCAGTGCCGTTCCGCGGATTACGGCCGTGGATGCCCGCGTGTCCTCCGCCGACCAGAGGTCTGACCGGGACCTAGAGGTCGCCCGGGTGACCGCATGGGCAGCAGCCGAGGGACTTCCAGTCGGCCGCGTGGTGACGGAGGTCGGCTCCGCACTGAACGGCAAGCGCCGAACGTTCTTGGCCCTCCTGCGCGACAATTCGGCGACCACGATCGGAGTGGAGCACCGCGACCGGTTCGCCCGCTTCGGTGCGGAGTATGTCGAGGCTGTGCTGGCGGCACAGGGCCGCCGGTTGCTGGTTGGGGATCCATCGGAGGTGGATGACGATCTGGTCCGGGACGTGACCGAGATCCCAACCAGCCTCTGGGCTCGCCTCTGCGGACGGCGAGCGGCTGCCAACCGAGCGGCCAAGGCCATCGCAGCGGCCACCGGGAAGGACCCGTGAAGCTGACCCAGGCCGGGTCCCCACGAAGCGGGCTTCGTGGGGTGCCCCAGGCCGGGTCCCCACG
>CADDZO010000108.1 GCA_902812395.1 bacterium
CCTACTCACCGGTCCTCCGCCAGGCCAGCATCCCCTCCGTCCAGGTGCCCTGGTGGGGCGGCCGCCGGCTCCGCTTCGAGCATCCCTGAGTTGGGGTCGAACTCGGCCCGGCGAAAATCCAAGCTAGGCCGGGGCACCCGGTGACTGGACTGGGAGGACCGCGAGAACCAAGCGGCCCGAACGTCAACCACCCGGCGGTTATGCCGACCGGGAATTTTCGCCCTCAAGGGCGGAGAGAATGTCAAGAGGGTGGGGGCAGCGCGTTACGACGACCGTGCCCATCGACTACAGATACTTGGGATGGGCTGAGTGGGCTGGTGCTGGGCGGGGCGCATCTTCGACCCCTCTTCCCGCTCCTCTTCAACGAGCGATCGGGCCGAGTTACATTGCGCCCAGCCCGAGAGCGAGTGCCAGCCCGGAGAGGACCGCGGCGGACCCCAGCCTGGGCAGCGCAGATGAGGGCAGGAGCTTGCTGGCCGTGCTCATGGCCGCGACCGTCGCCATCCAGGTTAGGCTCGTCATGCCCAAGGGCAGGAGTGCCGCCATGAGGCCGGCGCAGCAGCCCACGCACCAGCCACCGGTGGAAAGGCCTCGACGCAGCGCTGCTCCCATCCCCTCCGAGGGGACCTTACAGCACCGGTACAGGCAGGCCCGCTTCAGCGGCGTCAATTCGTAGACTGCTGCCGCCAGCAACACGGCCACGCCCAGCCTATGGTCTGCCAGCCAGCCCAAGGCGGCCACGGCGTAGGCGGGCAGCCCGGCCGCTGTCCAGGCAGTGAGGAAGCCAGCTACGAAGACTGCAACCGGTCCCGCCCGGGCGCCTGCGCGGCGGCGGGCACCAGGCCGGGCAGCATCATCGCCGCCATCATCACGATCCAGCTACCGGTGTACGTGCCCATTGCCTGAGGAGTCGCCGAGCGCATATCAGCCATGCTGTGCATCCACACGATGGTCACGACCCAGGCGGCGGCGGCCGCCAGCGCCGTGCCGGTGGCCGCCCATCCCCGGGCATTCGCTCAGTCCAGCCTCAAGGGCCGCGGGTACTCATCGCGATAGCGCACCCAGGCCGACGGCGACGGCAAACCGTCCTCGTTGCGGCCCCGGGGCACGAGGTCGAGGTACTGATAGGCGGTGTTGAGCGCGTCCAGCCCACGACTGTAGGTGGAGTAGGTGTGGTAGACACGGCCGTCGTCAGCTCGGACGAACACGCTTACGCCTGGCGCATCGGACAGCGGAAAGACTTGCCGGGTGTAGTTGTACTCGGCCGTACCGGCCTCCAGCTCTTCTCTGGTGAAGAACACGCCGAAGTCGGCTTGAAGTCGCTGCCGGCCGAGGAGACCATGGGGAACGGCCACCCCATACGTACCCTGTGCGCTTGGAGCAGGTCGAGCGGGGCCCGGGAGATGACCACCAGGGTAACATCGCGATCGTTCAGATGCGGCACAATGCCGCTGAACGAGTCGGCCCAGAAGGAGCAAACCGGGCAGGGTGAGCCTCCATGTCCCTTCGCCATCATGTGGTAGACGACCAGCTGGCTGCGCCCCTCGAACAGGTCAGCAAGGGTCCTGGGGCCATCCAGAGTGTCGAAGACGTACTCCTTCTCCACCGGCTCCCAGGGCAGCTCGCGCCGCAGCCGGCTGAGCCGGTCGCGCTCGCGGGTCAGCGCCTTCTCCTGGACCATCAGCTCCTTGCGCTTGGCTACCCACTCGTCTCGCGACACCACTGCATATGGCTTCATCTGGGACCTCCTGTTCTGGCTTCGGCGTGATCCGTCGGCCACACCCGAGGAGGAGACGAACGGGCCAGGCCCGGATCGGACAACCGCCGGCTGAGCAGGACCACCGGCTAGGGAGCATCTCCGCCAGGTCCGTAGAGGGCGGCGATTCGGGGCCAGTCGGCGACTGCTTGCCGGTCGGTGCGGCGGCGTGACAGGCGCCGATCGCGGCCTGCACCTGACAGGGGCCGGCACAGTCGAGCTGCTGCCATCACCTCCCGCTCCAGGGCCTCGAAATGGGAGCGGAGGCAGAGATAGAACTGCCGGGTGACCCGCTCCACGTCGAGCGCCTCGGTGAGGGCCCCCTGCGCTTCAACATCGCTCAGATTTGCCTGCCAGCGCAGCCCGCTCAGGACCTCGGCATCGTGTCCGGTGGGGTGGTCGAGGTCCAGGTCGAGGCGGGAGACGGTCACTGCGCCCAGGCGCCCGCTCACCTGTCGCGGACGGAAGACCACCATCCGCTCCCAGCAGCGGTCGGGTTGCACACGCCGACAACCCCCAGTGGCTGGTCGTGAATCTCGCGCTGCAGAGCCCGAGCAAGTGGCCGCAGCGAGCGCGGCAGCGTCGACGTCTCGGCCAGCAGCAGACCGTAGCCCTTACGTCGACTCTGCCGGTTACGTACAACCCGGGCCACCCTCAGGGAGGGCAGCTTCAGAGCGTCGACGTCAACCGGATGCGCCGACTGCTCGTACCCGAGTTCACGAAAGAGCTCCACGGCATCGTCCAGCGAGCGCCCGGCCCGAAGGCGATGCGGCAAGACAGGGACATCAAGGCTCACGACTTGGTGATGCGGACTTCCCCTCGACGAGCACCACCATCCTAATGGATGGCGCGCTTCGCTCAGCGCCGCTGCTCGGTCCCACCAACTCTAGTGTGGACCGAGCACTCAGGCGACGAGGCGAGCCATCTGAAGGAGAGAGCGGACCCGGCGTCGAAGGTGCGGTAGGGCCGTACCTGTCGTCATCCCCTCGACGTCCGGTGGGTTCGAGAGGCGGCCAAGCTCTGGGGTCCGTGCCCAAGCCCCCCATGACCCCTCACCGAACTCGGCCCCGGACCACGAAAGGTCGATCCAGGTTCGCAGGGGACGCTCGTTCACCCTTGCCGACGAAACCGAACCCACCTCCGCTGGCGTCGCTGCTCAGCCTCGGCTACGGTTCCGTCCTCCTCGGTGACCGGTTCGTCATCCGCCGGCGCGGTCGTTCCCAGGCACCAATCGTCGTCCAGCATCGAGTACGTCCTCGTCCCCGTCTGATCTCGCGAGCCGGAGCAAGGGCTCGGCTGCCTTGGCGACGGACAGCTCCTTGCCATGGTCGGACACGGCAGTTGTCAAGTCGGGGATGTGCTCCTCGCCGAGCTCTGGCAGACGGAATTTCCAGGCGACCTCGCAAGGATCGCCGTCCGCTGCCGGGCCGACCCGCTGAGCCGGGAGCCACGAGGAGGTGACCCGGGCCCTGCACAACCGCCTGCCGCTGCCCGCGTCTCGACGGGGCCCTGCAGGACCGCCGTTCCTCAACCGTGGGCCTGCGCCCTTCGCTGGACGGCGATAGCCGCCATCGACACCGGTGCGGACTGGCCCCGGAGTCGGCAGAACGCTCATGCTCGACTCGAGGCGCCCTCCCTGGGCGCGCGCGAACGGAGGCACCTACGATGCACCCCGACCTCGTGCCCGGCAAGCGGTTCTTCGACCTCGACCTCCCCGACCACGCCGGCAATCCGCGGCAGCTGGCGCAGCTCGCCGACGGGGACCCCATGATCCTGAACTTCTACCGCGGCTGGTGGTGACCCAAGGAGCAGCAGTTCATGCGGCAGCTCGTGGAGCTGCAGGACGAAGTCGAGGTCGCCTACACGCGCATGGTCTCGGTCACGGTCGACGCGCCCGAGGTGATCAGCGCCTTCCGTGCTGGCCTGGGCGCGCGTTGGACCATCCTCTCGGACCACGAACGCCGATGGCTCGACCGCCTGGATCTCGAGGAGACGGCCGACCCGCTCCACCGCCCCTACGTCCCCTTCACTTTCACCCTCTACCCGGACTTGACCATCCACGCTGCCTACGACGGCTACTGGTTCTGGGGACGGGCAACCATGGAAGAGCTGCGCCGGGATATGCGCGCGATCAGCCGGGCCGTTCGCAAGGACTTCGACTTCCCCGGCGGGCGTCGCGGACCATCGTGAGATGCCCTGGCTGACCCTGGTCGTCGCCACCTCCAGCCCGGCTCCATCACCGACCGGTCCGGCCCTTGCCCACAGCCGACTGCGCGGTATCGGGAACCCCGACGGCTCCCTGTGGGCACTGCCCCGGAGGTCATGGGACGCTGTGCGGGCGCAGACCGGCGTCCACGTCCTGCGGATATGGGACCGGGTGGTGGGGACGGAAGGGATATCCGGGGCCTACCTCTCGCTCTCCCTCTCTGCCGCCGACATTGGCTACGACTTCGACGATCCCGCGACGCTTGGGGCAATCCGGGCGACGCTAGGCCGATACCTGCCCGTGCTCGGCAGCCGCCTGGTCGCGGTGTCGACCCTGATGGGCGACTGGCTGCACTGCTCGGGAGCCCTTACGGTCTTTCGGGCCCACGGCGACATGGAAGCCACCACGCTGGCTCTGGAGGATCCGTGGCGGACAATGTTCACACACCGCCTCTTCCAAGTGGCGGAGCCGGTCTTCAGGAAGGTCCCCTCACCGCCAGGGCCTGGCACCCAACGCTACGGCGCCTCCCACCCCTGGCCCGGAGGCAGCTTTTCGTGATGGCGCCCCGGGGGCGGCATTGCCGCCCCCGGCCCGCTGGCTACGACCGTGAGCCGACCTTGACCTCCACCTTCTTGGGCTGCGCCTGTGGGCTCTTGGGAACTCGCACCGTCAGCACCCCGTCGGCCAGTGTGGCCTCGACCCGGGCCGGATCCAGGTCTCCGGGCAGGACCACGCGGTACTCGAAGCGCCCGGTCCGGCGGCCACTGCGTCGCAGTGTGCCCCTTCGCTCTCGCTCCTTGAGCTCTCCCTCGATCAAGAGCTCCCGATCCTGGACCTGGACATTGACGTCTTCCTTCTTCACCCCGGGCAACTCTGCCTCGACCGTCCAGCCGTCGTCGGTCTCCTCGACGTCAGCCGGCGGCACCCAGGCTCCAGAGGCCGGCCACTCCCCAAACGACGTGTCGAGCAGCCGTCCCATCCTCTGGTACATCTGCTCCAGCTCGCGGAAGGGGTCCCAGGCCATGATCCCCTGCTCACGGCCGCGACGGGGGACAACCGACATGGCACAACACCTCCTCGTTTCACTTGCCGTGCCGCACAGGTCGCCGAACACCGGCCCCCAGCGCTTGGGCCCCGGTGCTGGTGGGTGCCCACCGCCGTAGCAGGGTACGACCCCTCGCCCTGGGAATGCCAGCCCGGAACCGGGACTGCGATCGCACAGAAGGCGGCACACACACCCGCTTCCCAGTGGCCGTCGGAGCCACGTCCCCAGGTCGGCTCTGGCCTACTTTCGGGACGCGGTGAGTCTGAACCTCCCCACGGCTTACGCCGGGTTCTGAGGAGAACCACCGCCGCCTCTCCTCGGCTCTCGCCACATGCGTGCGCGTGCGCTCCAACGTCCGGGGCCTCGGCTGGGGCTGTCCCCTCTCCTGCAGGCGACCCTCTCCCACTCCGGGGCGCGGCCCCGAAGCAGGAAGGGCGAAACCCCCTTCCACTCGCAGGTTGGGTAGTTCGGCTCCACGCCGCCCTCGGGAGCAGTTCCGCACCCTGGCCAGCGCTCACGCGCCAAGCCCGCGTGGAGCAACCCACCTCTCACAGGCGGCTTATCCCAGCGCTGAAGCGCGGGGCTTGCGCCGCCGAGATCTTTGGTCATCTGTCAACCTCCAGCCCAGCTGCGGTCCAGCACAGCAGGGGTACACTTCGCGCCAGGATCCGGTGCGGACTGCGGCCCGCAGCCATCACCATGGGTCGGTGTCTGACGAGGCCTTGATCTCCGCCCACGACCGCCTCCGAAAGCAGTGGGGAGTCGACGGCCACCTGCGGGACCTGGTCCACGCCCTCGCCGGCGGCGCGTGGCACAACTCGGCCGATCTGGTCCCGGACGCTGCCGTCTCCCGCCGCGGCCCGGAGCTGGTGCTGGCACAGCTCCCGCCCTGGCTCGAGCACAAAGCTGGGCAATGGCGCGCGCCCGACGACCGCGCTCGGCTGCTCGCCACCTGGCCAGAGCCGCCAGAGCAGCCCGGGGCGACGCTGGCCGCGGCGATGGCCGAGCTAGTGCGCGGGCTTCCCCCGGACCGACCCGACCTTGACCATGTCCGGGCCACGCCTGCCACCGCGGCGGCCCGGGCCGACTATCTGCTCCACCGCTTCGACCTGGCCGGCGCCCGCATCCTCTGCCTGGGCGACCACGACCTGGCCCGGCGCTGGCACCCACCTGGCCGGACGCCGAGATCGACGTGGTCGACGCGGACGACCGGCCGCTGGCCTACGTCGGCGGCCTCGCAGCCGAGCGAGGCTGGTCGATTCGCCCGCTCTTCTCCGACCTCCGGGTTCGGCTTCTGCGGAGCGTCGCTGGGGCCTGCGATCTGGTCTTCACCGACCCGCCCTACACCCCGGCCGAGGTCTGGCTCTTCCTGGCCCGGGCAGCGGAGGCACTGCGCGACCAACAGGGCCGGATCGTCTTCTGCCACGGCTTCGGCGAGCGGCAGCCCACCCTAGAGGTCTGCGGATCCAGTCAGTCGTGCAGCAGCTACGGCTGGTGACCGAGACCGTCCTGCCCCCGCCTTCAACCGCTACCAGGGCGGTCAGGCCCTGGGCAGCCCCAGCAACCTCTACGTCTGCCGCCCGACCCGCTTCACCGCCGCCACTCTGGGCCGCCTCGGCGATCTGGGCTCCGCATCTCCTCGCGCGCGCCGCCGCCCGGGAGTCAGCCGCAGCAGCGCTAGACGAGTCGGTAATGGCCCGGGCACTGGCCGCGGCGGGCGACAAGGCAGCGATCTTCGGCCCCGGCTGGCCCAGGCCTGGGGCGCCGCTAACCGGGCTGGCCAGGGCTCGCGGCAGCTGTGTCGTGAACCTCCACCCCCACTTCGGCGCGCTGTACCCGCGCGTCCTGCTCGAGATGCGGGCCTCGCCCGCCGTGCTGGGTCGTGCCCAGCCCGGCCCTGGCTGCAGCCAGGCCGCTGGCGCCGCTGCTGGCGGCGGCCTGGAGGCTCACCACCCGGGCCCGGGGGACCCCGCAGTCGTGCTCGCCGAGCCCAGTCCCGGCCCCGGCCACCCCCTCGGCCGCTGCTTGGCCTGGCTGCTCACCCATCCCGACGCCACCCTGGGCGGAGCGTGGCGGAAGGGCCTGATCTGGACCCTGGCCGCCGAAGACCAGGCGGTGAGCAAGAACCAGGCCCGATCGGCGATCGCGGCCACCCCTCTGGGCGCACGCCATGGCCGCTTCCACCTAGCCGAGCTGCCCCTTGACGCACTCGCTACGCTGCCGGAGCAGGTGGCCAAGACCCTCGATTTGGCCCGCCCTGAGAGCATCGGGTCGGTCCGGAGACGCCGGCTTGCCACCCCATCAGATCGGTCGAGACCGTACGTTTGACGCCGATGAGCGAGGGTGGTCTTGCCGCAGGGAGAGGGACCGGCGCCGGCGGACCCCGGATCCTGGTTCTGATCGGATCGGGTGAGACCAGCCCCACCATGGTGACCCTCCACCAGGAGCTGGTAGCCGCCCTGGGCCCGCGGCCGTTGGCAGTCATTCTGGAGACGCCCTACGGGTTCCAGGAGAACGCCGATCAAGTGTCGGCCAAGGCCCGCCGCTACTTCGGCGCAAACGTCGGCATGAACGTGCAGGCGGCTCCCGGGCTGCGCGCGCCGGCCGACGAGCCAAGTGACCTCGATCGGGGCCTGGCCGCCGTCCGGACCGCGGCCTGGGTCTTCGCCGGCCCCGGCAGCCCGTCCTACGCCGCTCGGCAGTGGCTGGGGTCGCCCGTGGCGACCGCGTTGCGGGACCGACTGGAGCGGGGCGGCACCACCCTGTTCTCCTCGGCCGCCGCCTGCACGGTGGGTCGCTGGACGCTGCCGGTGTATGAGATCTACAAGGTGGGAGCTCCGCCGCACTGGCTGGAGGGCCTGGATCTGCTATTTCCTCTCGGGCTTGAGGCGGCGGTCATCCCCCACTACGACAACACCGAGGGGGGAACCCACGACACCCGCTACTGCTACATGGGCGAGCGTCGGCTTCGTCAGCTGGAGGCGCTCCTGCCACCGAGCGCCGCCATCCTCGGCATCGACGAGCACACCGCTCTGCTGTTCGACCTCGACGCCGGGCGGGTCAGCGTTCGCGGGCACGGCGCGGTGACGATCCGCCGCCAGGGAACGAGCCGGACCATCCGACCCGGCACCGAGCTGACGCTGGACGAGCTGCGGACGCTGATGGCAGGGACGGTGCCGCCTCTTCGCCCCACTCCGGCCGGGCCACCGGCGACACCGCCTGCCGAACCCCCGGCCAGCTCCACCGCGCTGCCGGAGGTTGCACGACAGTGCGAGCTGCGCTTCGACCAGGCCGAACGTGGAGGCGACGCCCGCGGCATGGTGGCCGCCGTGCTCGACCTCGAGGCGGCCATCAGCGCGTGGTCCACCGACACCATCGAGACCGAGGAGGGTGAACAGGCACGGGCAGTGCTGCGCAGCCTGGTGGTCAGGTTGGGGAGCGCGGCCGAGGTCGGGCTGAGAGACCCCCGGGAACGGCTCGCGCCTGCCGTCGACGCCCTCCTCCAGCTGCGGAGCCAGCTCCGTGCTCGCCGTGACTACGGAGTGGCCGACGCCATCCGGCAGGCCCTGACCGCCGCCGGGTTGGAAATCCAGGACACCCCCGACGGGACCCGCTGGGATCTCGCCGGCAAGGACCGTTAGCCGCGCAGCTCGCGCCTTCCGTCAGCGAGACCTGGGACCGTGGCCATGGGCTGCCGATCTGTTGACATCGTCTCCGCCCTGGAGGGCGGAGATTCCCGGTCCCCGGCGCGAGCGACGCTTCCGGTGGCTGGACGCGCCTCGCACCCCCGCACCCCTGCTATCGCTCCCGGTCCGAGCCGCCGAGTCGATGCTCGCTCTCTCGGCGCCAGCCGACGGCATCGTTGCCAACGATCAGCTGGGCCCGGTCGGCGACGGCCTGGAGCGGCAGCTGGCGCTCTAGCTCGGGAATGATCCGCCGGGCGTCGGCGGGAAACCACGCGCCACCGTGAGGTGCGGCACCACTTCGCCGTGGGCGCCGCCGTAGGGACGGACCCCGAACTCCGTGGCCAGGCGTTCGATCAGCTCGACGAAGGGGTGGGCAGGGTCGGGCGCCAGCCACATCACGTCCTCACCGAACCAGCAACCTGGCTCAGCCGGAAGGGGAAGGGGCCGATGCCGGCGAGCACGTCGGCCAGCCGTCGGCGGACGCTGCGGTCGAGGGCATCGGCGGGGAGGAACGGTGCCAGCAGGCTGATGTGGGCGGGCAGGCTGGCCGTGGCCGAGGGGTCGAGCCGCAGTCGATGTCGGGCCACGAGGGGCTCCGCCTCCGGCACCGGGCAGAGGAGGATGCTGTCCAGCAGGTCGCCATCCATCACCCGTTCAACCGCCGACCAGCTCTGCCCCGATCGGATCGTTGAGGGCCGGCTCCGGGCGCCAGCCGTCGTCGGCCAGGTAGCCGGCCGGTCCCTCCACCTCGTGGCCGAGTACCAGCAGCCAGCGATGGCGCGACGCCTCCTCGAGCAGTCGCGCCTTCTCCTCCAGCAGCCGCAGCACATCCAGGTCGGCGGCCGAATTCCAGGCCGGCCGCAGGTGGGGCCGGAGCCCGACCAGGTCCCCGGTCAGAGCACAGACCAGCTCGCCCGAGCGCACGATCACCACCTGGTGACCCGGCGTGTGCCCGCCGGTGGGCCGCAGCACCAGGCCGGGCACCACCTCCGCCTCACCATCCAGGAACTCGACCAGCCCGGCCTCGGCCACCGGCAGCAGGTCCTCGGCCACGTAGGCCGCCCGGGAACGCACATCGGGGGCGAGAGCGAAGTCCCACTCCCGACGCTGCACCAGGTAGCGGGCACGGGGGAAGGTGGGCCGGACCACGCCGCCCTCCGATCGGCGCGTGAACCCGCCCGCGTGGTCCCAATGCAGATGGGTGGCCACCACCAGGTCCACCTCCTCGGGCCGGACCCCGAGCCGGGCCAGCGAGCGGAGCATGCCCTCGGGCTGCCACACCCCCCACTGCCGCGCCCGTCGCTCCGGCAGCTTCGACCCGATCCCGGTCTCGAGCACCACCACTCGCCCTCCCAACCGCACCACGGCGGCCACACAGGCAGCGCGGATCAGGTTCGATCCATCCGCCCGCCGTTCCCTCTCCCAGAGCACCTTGGGCACCACCCCGAACATGGTCCCGCCGTCCGGATGCCAGCCCCCCGCCACCATCAGATGGATCTCGACGTCGCCCAGCCACATCCCCCGCACCCTACCCAATCCGCCTTGGCTCCGCCCTGCCCAACCGGCCGTCCCGTAGGATCGGTTCGTGCCGCGCTCGATGTGGAAGGGCGTGATCAGCTTCGGGATGGTCTCGATCCCGGTCAGGCTCTACCTTGCCACCGAATCCCACTCCACCTCCTTCCGTCAGCTGTGCCGGGAACACCTCTCCCCGATTCGGTACCGGCGATGGTGCGCCGCCGGAGACCACGAGGTCCCGTTCGCGGAGGTCGTTCGCGGCTACGAGGTGGGCCGCGACAGCTACGTCGTGATCGAGGACTCGGACCTGGACAACCTGCCCATCCCCACCGCCCACGCGATCGAGATCTCCGAGTTCGTGCCCGCTGACCAGCTGGAGGGGGGCCTCTACTTCAAGAGCGCCTACTACACCGAGCCCGAGCAGGCCGGCCTCAAGCCCTACCAGCTCCTGCGCCAGGCGCTCCAGGACACGGAGATGTGTGCGGTGGCCCGGATCGCATTCCGCGACCGCGAGCACCTGTGCACCCTGAAGCCGCTGGACGGGATGCTGCTGCTCAACACCCTGCACTGGCCGGACGAGATCCGATCGGCGGCCGAGCTCCGGGGCCTGACCGCCGAAGCCGAGGTCAGCGCCAAGGAGCTGCAGATGGCCCGGAGCCTGATCGAGAGCCTGGCCGAGGACCGCTTCGATCCGGCTCGGTACCAGGACCGTTACCACCAGGCGTTGATGGAGGTGGTGGAGCGCAAGCTGGGCGGCCAGGAGGTGGTCGCGGCCCCGGCCGAGGAGGTGGCCCCCAAGGTCATGGACCTGATGGAGGCGCTGCGCGCCTCGGTCGAGCAGGCCCGTCGCCAGAAGGCGGAGCGAGGGCAGGCGGAGCGTGCCTCCCGCCCCCGCCGCCGCGCCGCCAGCGCCGGCTGAGCAAGGCCATGGCTCCGGGGTCGGCCGCACCCGCCAGTACGGCCGGTGCCAGCTTCCGGCGCCGGGAGCCGGAGACCGAGACCCCGGATGGCGAGCGGCCGACGGCTCTGTGTCCGGCACCTCGTCGCCGATGCCGCTGACCGCCGAGAGGACATTGGAGCCCGGGCGCCCGACCGGGCTCGCCCGGGGCTGATGAACCGGATGGACCCGGATTCGCGACCCGAAGCGAAGCCGCCGGCCAGGGCGTCGGGCCTGGCCCGGGCCCAGCGGCCGGAGACGGCATTCGACACCGCCGGCCCGGGGGTTCGGCGA
>CADDZO010000109.1 GCA_902812395.1 bacterium
CCGGGTTCCTGCTTGGGGTCCCCACGAAGCCTGCTTCGTGGGGTCCCCTCCTGCTTCATCGCCGCGTGCCCAGCACGGCTGGGTCTTACCTCGGCTCCACAGGCCCCTCTGCCACTGACGGCGAGCTGCTCACCCCACGAAGCAGGCTTCGTGGGGGCCCCGAGCTTGAGCAAGTTCTTCGCAGCGTTCACGTCCCGGTCGATGACCAGGCCGCAGCCCTCGCAGCGGAAGGTGCGCTCGGCCAGCCTTGGCTTTCACTGTCCCGCAGCCAGAGCACGTCGTAGAGCTGGGGAAGAACCGCTCGGCAACCAACAGCCGTCCGCCGCGCCAGACGGTCTTGGAGCCGAGCTGGTGCCGCACGGTCCCGAAGGACTGGTCCGCTGCGGGCCAGCCTCCGGTTGCGGAGCATCCCGGCCACGTTCAGGTCCTCGACCACCACCGCCTCATATCGAGCAGCCAGCCAGGTCGTGGCCTTGTGCACGGCATCGAGACGGCAGTTGGCGATCCGGGCATGGATGCGCGCCAGCCGCCGCGCGCTCTTCCTGCGGTTGGCTGAGCCGGTCTTTTTGCGGGAATGGGCGCGCGCGGCTCGGCAGAGGCGCCCCAGCGCAGCCCGAAGCGGCTTGGGACCAGGGAACCGGATCACCCGACCCCGATGGTCCACCGCCATGATCAGGGAAGAGATCCCGAGATCGATGCCCACCGCCGTCTGGGGCCGCCGATGGTGATCCGGGACCTCACGCTCCACCTCCACGGTGAAGGACACGAACCACCGCTGGGCGGTCCGCGACACGGTGGCAGAGAGGATCCTGGCCTTTCCTTCCGCGATCTTGCCCGCCAACGCCTGGGTGGACTCGTGGGTGCGAATGGTCCCCAGCCGGGGCAGCGTGACCGTCGAGCCCGAGCAGCGCATCACCCCGGTGCTGAAGCGGCAGGAATCCCGGCACCGGCCCTTCTTCTTGGAGCGGGGGAAGCCCAGCCGGCGCCCCTTCCGCAGCCCCTTCTTGGACTTCAGGAAGTCGTGGAGTGCTCGTTCCAGGTTCCGGAAGGCCTCCTGGTAGACGCACTTGGAGTTCTCCTGCCACCAGGCCAGATCGGGGTTGCGCTTCTTCTCCGCGTTCCACAGCCGATGGAGAATCCTCGGCCGAGTACCACTTCTTCTCGGCTGCGTATCGCTCCTTGACCCGGGTCAAGGCCCAGTTCCAGGCGTAGCGCGCCGCTCCGACATGGGAGCGGAGCCTCCGCTCTTGGGCCGGGGTGGGATCGAGCGCGTACCGGTAGGCCTGGGGCACCCCACGAAGCGGGCTGCGTGGGGACCCGGCCCGCTGCAGCTTCACGGATCCTCCCCGGTGGCCGCTGCGATGGCCTTGACCGCTCGGTTGGCAGCCGCTCGCCGTCCGGAGAGGCGAGCCCAGAGGCTGGTCAGGATCTCGGTCACGTCCCGGACCAGATCGTCATCCACCTCCGATGGATCCCCAACCAGCAACCGGCGGCCCTCTGCCGCCAGCACAGCCTCAACCTCCTCCGCACCGAAGCGGGCGAACCGGTCGCGGTGCTCCACTCCGATCGTGGTCGCCGAATTGTCCCGAAGGAGGGCCAAGAACGTGCGGCGCTTGCCGTTCAGTGCGGAGCCGACTTCGGTCACCACGCGGCCGACCGGAAGTCCCTCGGCTGCTGCCCATGCGGTCACCCGGGCGACCCCTAGGTCCAGGTCAGACCTCTGGTCGGCGGAGGACACGCGGGCATCCACGGCCGTAATCCGCGGAACGGCACTGACCGGTGGCTGGTCCACCGGGATCAGCCGGCCGGCGCGGCGCGCGGGAACTGGGAGTTTGCCTTTCCCGGAACCAGCGGTAGGCAGTAATGGGATGAACGCCCTGCTGCCGCGCCCAGTCCTTCAAGGTCACCCCTACATACTACCATAGGTTGTTACCACCCCTTCCCACTGCTTCCGTTCAACGGCCGCCGCAGGAGCCGTGAGCACGAGGTCTCAGGCGACTCTCGTCGGCGAGGCGTGAAGACGGCCCGTGGGCGTGGCGCAAGCACTCCCCTCTTTCCGAGCGCGGCCAGCGAGGTGCCCATGAGGTCCTCCGGCTGGGTACGATCCCACTAGCGGCCTCGCCGCTCATCGCTCCGCTACGCCGATTGCCGCAGGCCCCACCGGTTGCAGTAGCCCGAAGTCCCAGATGAGCGCGAAGACTACGGCCGTTGCTGCGTCGTTCCTTGGGACCAGGCCAGCGCGGCCCGTGGGTGACCACTTTCGACGCCCGGACGCCGGTCGCTGGCTTCTTCACCGTCCCGCTCGCCGGTTCCCGCGGCCCCGGTCGGCCGAGCTCACAGATCGGCAGGAGCGAGTAGAGGCTGCTCTCGACGCCGCCCTCGAACAGATCATGGGCTCTCCCAAGACCCAGCCACGCCTGCTCGCGTTCTATCAGCGTTTTCGCAACCATCTGATGCAGATGCGGGTGCCTACCAGCAAGCCCAGGCCGGGGGGGATAGTCTCTTCTTTCGTCTGGCAGACGGCTTCGTGGGCGACTTTTACCGTTGTCTCGAGTATGGCGAGCTGGATCACCAGCTGGATGAGGACCGCGGCGGATCGCTCTGAATCGACCTGCAGCACGACGACGCCAGAGCCCAGCTGCAGTGCTCTTGGTAAGCTAGATCAGCTTGCATAGGGCCACGGTCGCTATGCCGGGGGAGGCGGCGAGTCGTCGAAAGCGGCCGCCTGCGAAGGCGGAGGGGGTTTCAAGCTCCCTGGATGCTTCGAATCCTTCCCCTCCCACCTGGCCGGATGCCCTACGGACGAAACGAGTGCCCAAGCCAAACACCCGGAGGTGCAATGGCAAGCGAGCAATGGAAACTGACCCCCCGGCGTCGCAGGGTCTGCTCCTTCTGTGCCGCTGGGATCGAGTACATCGACTATAAGGAGTACTCCCGGCTCCGCCGCTACCTATCGGAACGGGCCACCATCTTGCCCCGGCGCACGACTGGCACCTGCATGCACCATCAACGCCAGCTGGCCCGGGCTATCAAGCGTGCCCGTATCATGAGCCTGCTCCCCTTCGTTCCCTCTCGCAATGCGGCCTAGAAGTCGGGCTGAAAGATAGTTCCTCTCCCTGGGGTGGGAGTCCGATGCGGCTCAAGGAACGGTGGAGCCGACCAGATCGGGCAACCCCCGTGAGCTTGTGCGCGGCGGCTCCGGGCGAGGGAACGGCCGCCGGAGCGTCGCAGCAGGCCGCGGACATGGTCACGTCAGCTGATGCGATCATCCTGGTGGCAGGTGGACTCACCGGCGGCTCCTGCCTGGTGGGCCTCGGGGGGTGGCGCCACATCACCTCTCCAGATGATCGCGGCAAGACGGGAAGCTCAGGATGGAGCGGCTGACCAACGTATATGGTGCGCACACAGCGCTGGACGAGGTCCGACCTGCCCAGAGGGCTGAATCCATTCACGGTGCGGCTCGGGCCCTCCGGATCCGGCAAGACGCCGCTACTCGGCAGCGGCGGCGACTACCGCGATCGGTAGCCGCGGACGAACGCGCGGAAGTGCTGCCCGAGCGGCGGAGGCCGGCCATGGTGCTTTCAGGACTAGGCACTCTGGCCTCCCATGGCCGCACGGGTAAATGCAACCCCGGGACGGCTTGAGCCGTCCCGGGGCATCCTGTGGTCCGCTAAACCGGCGCGGCTTAGCGCTGGCTGGGACTGATGAGCGGCGCTGCCGCAGGTCTGGTCCCCTCGGGGTGCGGGGACAGGGCGATGGTGGCGAAGTCCGGATGGTGGAAGTCGAACATCGTCATCAGGTTGCCGATGGCAGGCCGGTCCAGCGGGACGTAGACGCCGGGAGTTGCGTTCGGCAGGTTGTCCTCGCTGTAAGGCGTCAACGCGGGGAGCTTCCAGTTGGCCTCGATGAACTTCAGCAGAGAGACGTGGTCGGTATAAGTGTGGTCGACGTAGTCGCGCCTGGCGTATGGAGACACCACGATCAACGGCACCCGTGGACCATCACCGAAGAAGCTCACCGGCTGGATGTACCCGGAATCGTAGTAGCCCCCGCTCTCGTCGAAGGTGATGAAGATGGCGGTGGACTTCCATAGCGTCGGGTTGGCCTGGACGGCGGCAATCGATTGGGAGAGAAACCCCTCGAACGCGGCCAGCGTGGAATAGCCGGGGTGGCCGTCGTCGTCGCCGGGCTTGAGGAACGTCACCGCCGGCAGCGTTCCCGCCGCTGCGTCGTGCAGGAAGTCTGCATACCCATGCTCGACGTGCGTACGCAACGCCGGATTCGTCATGATCGCAGACGAGTACTGCATCGGGTCGCAGATCTCGCAGTACTGTGAGGTCGGATTCCCGTTGTTGTAACCCTGGCCGTAATATCCCCACGTGATGTGGTGGGCAGACAGCTCCTGGCCGATCGTCACGTAGTCAGTCTTCTGCGGCGGCACGGTGTAGGGCTGGGTGTTCACGGTCCCGTTCACGTTGTAGCCTGGGTTGTAGTTGTTGAGCAGGTAGTAGCGGCCCGGCTTACAGTTCTGCATCACCCTGTAGGGCAGGGTCGCGAGGAAACCGTCGATCGGCCCGACACCAGGCTGGGACGGGTCCGCACACTCGGAGTAACTGCCGCCCTGGTCGGGCCTGGTAGAGCTGCCGTAGCCGTCCTGGGTGTAGCTATTGTTCGTCCCGGGCAGCGGATTGGGGTTCTCGATCTCCCCCTGCGGCGGCGGCACTGCCTGACCCGCGGCGTTCTGGTAGGAAGCCGCGTATCCGGTGCCCAGCGCGATGTGGTTGGCACCGGTTCCGCCTTGCACGGCCTGGTGGTAGTTGTCGCTGATCGCATAGTGGTCAGCGAGATCGTGCAGTACCGGCGCGTCGCCCTGGGCCATGTTGTAGAAGCCCATCTGCACCGCACCCTGGTAGATTGGCATCGGTGGGACAGTACCGTTGTCGTCCCCTGCGGTGTTGGCCACCCAGGTGTACAGCCGGGCGTGGTAGCCGATGGACTGCTGGTACATCTGGTAGAAGCGGTGGATCGGGTCGCCCACGTATGCTCCGTAGAACTCACACTGGCCGTACTTCGAGTACTCTAGGTGGCTGTCATCATAGGGCACGTACTTCGTGATCTGGAAGGGCCCCGGCGGCAGGTCCACGGGGAAGCGCGTGTCCGGGCTGTTCTGCGGGAGCCCGTCGCACGCTTCGTTTACATATGTCGTGTTAGGAATCGGCAGGGTCTTGTAGGAACCGGTGATCTTTGGCGTGATGCTGTAGGTCTTCGTGTCCGAGGCAGTGAGCTGCTCGGCCTCACGGTAGTTCGGCCCCGGGTCGCCGCTGGCGGTGACGATGCCTTCGGACAGCAGGTTCCAGATGTGCTGGCCCTTCCGCGGCTGGTAGGTCGCGAAAATGTTATCAAAGCTATGGTTCTCGCCGATGATGATGATGACGTGCTTGATCGGGGTGGTCGTCGCTGGGGCGTGGCCCGGGCCGTGTACCGTGGCCACGGGGCGGCCGGCCGCGTCGGCCGTACCGGGCGCAGCCGCAGCGCCGCCCACCAGGACGCAGGCTGCCAGGAGCGAAACTGTTGATCGCCAAAGCATTCTCATAGGTGACACTCCTCGTAGGTCTTGGCATCTCGTGCTATCCACCCTGGGCCGGGAAATGCGACCGATCTCGTGTGCATAAGATCAGACCCTCGTGCGCATCAGACTAGCGGCTACTGGCTCGCGAAGACGCCAGCAGTATCGTCAGCGTCGCAGCGCCACTGCTGGGCCCCCCGCACCGCGGTCGCGGCAACCAGGACAATTGAGTGAGATCGCATCACACTGCACACCTTAGCGCTGCAATGCTAACGATGCGATATGGTCGAGTTATGTTATGGACGTGAGCGAACCGGGATTCCGCAAGAATCCGCCTGATCTCCGAGGAGCTCGGCTAGAGCCGGGACCGCAGCCGAGCCCCGGTTGGTAAATGAGGTCGAAGGGGGCCGGGCTTGGGCCTGTGCCGCAGGCGGGTGACAGAGGAGCACAGCTGTTCTACCGACGCCCGGTCACCCAGGCTCCTGTCGGCAGCTCCTCGCCCCGCGCGTACTGATCGGTTTGCCCGAAAAGGAAGGTCACGCCCCCCAGCTCGATCCGCTTGGCCACCTCAAGGACCGATCCTGGTGCGCCTCCTCATAGGACTCGTCGAGCAAGATGATCGGCACCTGCACCGGATCCCGAATCTGCGACAGCGCCTCCACTCCCGGATGGCCGCTGGGACCGACACCAACGACGATGGGCTCGCAACCCTTCCCGTCGATCTCCACCAGCCGTTGGCCGTCGGCCGTGGGTCTGCGATCAGGACTTCGGTCCAGGGCTTGGTCGGGCACCGCATGCTGCGCGATCGGCCCCTCCACCATCTGGCGCAGGCTGCAGCTGGGGCCGTCCCCGGCACTCGGTGGCGTCTGTCGAGGCGCTCCTTGAACGCTCGCTGCCGCAGGCACACCGCGTATCGCTGGAACGTCGCGTCGGTGAATTCCGCCCACCGGCGAGCTGTCCGAAAGGCGGCGTTTGGTGCCTCGCCCTTCGGTAGACCTCGCGCTTGACAAGATGGAGTACGTTCAGACTCGCCCTTGGTTTTCGACGGAGTGCTTGATGACCGCAAGCGGGGCACCTTCAACTGTTGCGACGGAGTAACTGGCAGTATCAGCCAGCTGGCGGCTCATCCCCAGCGCTGAACCGCGAGGCTTGCGCCCCGAGATCTCGGCCACCAGCGGCTGCGCTCCGCCACCTCGTCCTGATGGTGGGCATGCCGGAGCTGGAGGTGGTCGGTGCGTCGCATCTGATGAGAAGCGGACCTCGACTTCCGGTGTCGACGTCAGCCGTGTCCTCGGTCTGCCGGCGGAGGTTGTGGCCACCTTGCGCGAGAAGCAGCTCCAGTGCAGCTGGCTGGTGAGCCTGATGAGCGCCTATGCCACTTCCGGGAGCTGACCCGGACGGCTGCAGAGCAGGCCCTGGGATAGCACCGAGTCCGGGAGACGACCGTCGAGCAGGTGATAGACGGCCAGCTCCACCTGCCGCTCCATCCACAAGGCGCGGGCGGCGCTGATGGCCATCGGCGAGCGGCAGTGCCTGGCCGTGCTCACCAACGGCCACGTGAGGCACTGGAGGCGCCGCTCGGGACGGACCGGCGATCGCGTCGAGCCGGTGATGAGCGCACACGAGCTCCGGATCTTCAAGCCGACGCTGGCCGCCTACCGGCTGGCCCTCGAGCGCCTGGAGCTTAGTCCCGAGCAGCTGCTCTTCGTCTCCGCCAACGGCTGGGACGTGGCCGTGGCCACCGCCGCCGGCCTTCGGGTGGCCTGGGTGGACGGTCGGACCTGGCCGAGCTGGCCGAACGCCTCAGTTGACGGCCGTCCCGCACGGCGGGACGATCCCAACACTGGAGGTCGTGGAGCTGCAGGTGACGCCAGCCGAGGTCGTGGTCGCAGAGACCCTCGATTTCGTTCTCCGGGCCCTGGGGGCGGCCCCGCTCCAGCTGCTCGAGGTCGGCGGCGGACGAGGCGAGCTGGCCTCGGCCCTTCAGGCCCGGGGTCACGCCGTGACCATGGTCGACCCCGACACTGAGGCGACGGTCGCGGCCAGGGCGGCAGGGGTGGCCGCGCTCCCGGTCGGCCTGCTCGAGCACGAGGGCGGTCCCTACGACGCCGTGCTCTTCGTGCGCTCGCTCCATCACCTCGGCGACCTGCGATCGGCTCTGGCCAGAACAGAGCGCCTTCTGGCCCCGCGGGGGCAGGTCGTGATAGAGGAGTTCGCCCGCGAGCGCGCCGACGCCGCCACCGCCGCGCTCGCCTTCGACCTGCAGGCGATCCTGGCCGCGGCCGGGGTGTTGCGCCCTCCAGCCGACGACGGGGACGTGGAGACGGGGCCCGACCCTGATCCCCTCCGGCGCTGGCGGGCCCGCTATGGGCCGGAGCGAGGCCTGCCCGGCGCGACCGAGATGCTGACCCTCGTAGAGGAGCGGTTCGAGCTGGTGTGGACCGAATCGTGCCCCTATCTCTACCGGCACCTGGCCCAGTGGCTGGAGCCCTCGGCACGCGGGGCGACGGTCGCGCGGCAGCTCCTGGCGGTGGAGCGGGCCCGGCTGGAGCGGGGCGAACTGGCCCCGCTGGGCCTGCGTGTGGTTGCCCGGCGCCGGCCCTGATGGCTCCGGAGCCGAGGACCGTCCGGGCCAGGAACCGCCTCCCCCACTGGCCACCTTGGTCACACCAGGTCCGAATGCTTCTACCATGCCGACCTACTTGTAATGGCCCCATCGGGATCGGCCCGGTCCCCAGCTCGATGCCGCCCTGGAGCGTGCCGATGGCCTGCACAAAGAGCGTCCGGGTCGCACCCGGCCGTGCCATCCTTCGCGGGGAGCGCACCCCCACCTGGGCCGTGGGCGCCCACGGCGTCGTCTTCGGGCGCCGCCCCCACGTAGCCGCCGCAGATCTGTTGGTCGGCGTCTTCGAGGGGGACGGGCTTCGCACGGCCCGACCACCTGGACCGGGTTGCGGAAGCGACTGGATTGGCAGATGCGATGCGTGTGATGGGCCACGGAGCCAGAAGTGCGGCCTGGCCCCAGGTCAAAGCCGACGTGCTGGGCAGACCGGCGGAGCTTGCCCGCAGGGGGCATGGACCACCATTGGCCACCTTCTCGGCGGTCTCGCAGGCCGTGCCTGGTCGACACAAGGGCTGCGGCTACTGGCTTTGGAGGTGGATCGCGGATCCTGCTTCAGCAAGTAAAACCCCGACCCCCCAATAACAGGGGTCGTCGCCACCTGTGGCGGCGGCCTACTTCTTCCTCCACCACCACGCCCGCGGACGTTCAGCGGAGACTATCCCGCTTTTCCGGGGCAAGTAGTCTGGCCATGGACCTGGGCGAGGAAGGTGGTGTCGCCGTGGCTCTGAAGCTCGGCCAACACCGCCTCCTGGCCGCCTCTCTCGATCAGCTCCAGCAGCCGGCGATGCCGCTCGACGTTGTCCTGAAGCGTTTCGTACCGCTCGGTGCGGATGGAGGTGTTGAAAGCTATACAGAGTCGCATCTGGAAGTACACAAGGGCAGCACGATCATCTCGATGAGCAGCATCGGCCATCGACTGCAACGCCTCTCGGCAGCGCTCGAGACGACTGGGGTCCAAAACCGGGACTCCCAGCTCGATGGCCAGTCGTTCGTAGGCATGCCGAAGGGTGACGATCTCGTGCCCGTCCTGCTCGCTGAGGGTAGCCACCATGGCCCCGACGGGCGGCACGTACCACAAGCTCCCTTTCAGCGCTACGACCAGGTCTTCAACGATCCCCACCTTTTGGCCCGGGGCTTCTTCTGGGACGCCCCCCACCCGCGGTTGGGAACCGTGCATCAGCTCGGTAACCCCATGCGCTTCTCGGTCACGCCGGTGCGAAGGGAACGAGGAGGGCCGCTCTTCGGCGAGGATTCGGTGGTGGTTCTGCACGAGCTCGGCTACGACGACGACGAGATCCAACGTCTGCTGCGAGCGCGAGTGATCGCGACCCCGGCCCAGGCGGCGGAGGCGCGGGCATGAGCCGCGACGTGCTGGTGCTGGCGGCCGAGCCGGGCGAGGGTGAGGATGAGCTGATCGCGGAGCGCTGGGGAGCGGTCCAGTGGGTGATCTTCAATCGACCCCGGGCCCGCAACGCCATGACCTGGCACATGTACGAGCGGCTGGTCGAGGTCTGCGAGGAGGTCAACGCCGACCGTTCGGTCAAGGCGATGGTGCTGACCGGGGCCGGGGGGCGCGCCTTTGCGGCCGGGACCGACATCGCCCAGTTCCGCTCCTTCTCCACCGCGGAGGACGCGCTCGACTACGAGGCCAGGGGCAACCGGGTCATGCGAACCGTGGAGACCGTCCGCGTTCCGACCATCGCCGCCATCGCTGGTCACTGCACCGGCGGCGGCGCGGCCCTGGCCTCGTGTTGCGACCTTCGTCTGGCCGCGCCCTCGGCGCGATTCGGCTTCCCGATCGCGCGGACGCTCGGCAACTGCCTTTCAATGCAGAACTACGTGCGGCTGTTCTCACTGCTGGGTCCGGCCCGGACCCGCGACCTGCTGCTGACGGCACGCCTGATGGACGCACGTGAGATGGCCGAGTGCGGCCTGGTGCGCGAGGTGGTGCCCGACGAGGAGGCGCTGCTGCCCCGGGCCCAGGCCCTGGCCGAGCGGCTGGCCGAGCACGCGCCCCTGACCATGCAGGCGACCAGAGAGGCGCTGCTGCGGATCCGGGACCGCTTGCTGCCCGAGGGAGGTGATTCAGACCTGGTCCTGCGCTGCTACCTCTCGTCGGACTTCCACGAGGGGGTGGAGGCGTTCTTGGAGAAGCGACCGCCACGATGGAGGGGGGAGTAGGGGCGATCGGCTCTGCGGGCTCGGCTATTGATCAGCTTGGCCCCGGGCCTTCTGCTCAGTGGCGCCGTAGAGGGGAGCGGCGTACCCGCTGGCGGTCTCGGAGTCGATGATGGTGTAGCGAGCATGCCAGCGGCCGTCACGTCGCTGGTAGAGGCTGCCAGTCCCGTTGGGCCGTTTCACTCGCTTGGCCTTGGTCCGTCCCCACCCAGGTCACCCCGGCTGATGCCAACCTGACGCCAACGGGAGTCTCTGATCCGTCGTTGCTGGCTGTCACACATCCCCTCGGCCGGGCCACGGATTCGATCCGTATTCGATCCTGGCGGAGAGGGTGGGATTCGAACCCACGATGCCCTGACGGCATAACGGTTTTCGAGACGGGGATGAGCATGGTCTGGTTGGGTTCCTGGCGGCTGCACGAGCCCGCGCCGGAAGTTCTATGTCCGGTGTCCTGTGATGGACGGGCATATCGGGGTGTGTGGATGGCAGCAAATTGGCAGCAGTCAGGCGAGGTTGCGATCAGCTACACTGCCCGCATGAGCCCGGGGCGTCTGGGACGCCAGCCCTATTACCCGCAGTGGGGCGACGAGAAGCACCGACAGGCCCTGTACTCGGCCGCGCGCGCCTGGTTCGATGAGGAGCGTGCCAAACCGGTCGCCGACCAAGTTCTAAGCGAGGCAGGGCATCGAGCGCGTCGCGACGGCAGCCCCAACCGTCCAGCCCAGCCCTACCCAGACGCCGAGTTCAAGGTGTGGTACCGGATCGCACGCGTGCATGGCCAGGCTGACCTCTTGGAGCACCTCCGCGGGGTTAAGAACGCCCGCACTGGAAGCGGAACCATAAAGCTCGCGGTTAACAGTGCGATCGGAATGTGCCAAGCCTGCGGCGCTATCAATTGACTCCGCGATCCGAGCCGACGGCACCTAGAAGCCCGGCCGAGGACCGGGGGTGACGAAGGTCAGGATGCTCGGATTGGCTGGCCGGTCGAGGCCGATCCGCGCCTGGCGCAATCGGCTGAGGGCAGGGCGTAGCCAGGCCCAGACGCTCCGAAAGGCCGCCTGAAGAGTC
>CADDZO010000110.1 GCA_902812395.1 bacterium
GCCCTCCGGCGCCTGCGCGCCCGACCCACGCCCCAGCCGCGGCGGTTGCGGCTGCCCTGGTTCTTCGGCCTGCGTCAACGCAAGCCGGTGCTGGCCGGAGCCGCGACCGGGGTGGTGGCAGTGGCCGTGGCAGCTACGCTGGCCTTCAGCCCGGCCGGGGCGGCGGTGGTCCACATCTTCCAGCCCAGCCAGGTCAGCACCGTGACCGTCCAGACCAGCGACCTGCAGGGACTGGACGCGTTCAGCAACTGGGGGACCGTGCACTGGACCGACCGACCCCAGCTGCAGCAGGCCGATAGCCTGGCCCAGGCGGCGCAGATCAGCGGTCTGCCCGCGGTCCAGGTGGGCACCGTGCCGGCTCAGTTCACCTCGGCCCCGGTCTCCTATGCAGCCATGGGCCGGGGCATGGGGACCGTGACCTTCACCGACAAGGCGCCGACCCGGCTCCAGGGCAGCACCCTGAGCGTGCAGACCGGACCGGCCGAGGTCGTCGTGTACGGTGACCTGAACAAGCTCGTCCAGGGCGCTCGTGGCGCCCAGAGCCAGCAGCAGGCCGAGAGCGCGATCGCGCAGGCTGGAGGGGTGCTCGGGATCGTGGTCATGCGCGCCCCTCGGGTGACCTCGACCGGGGTCAGCGTGGACGAGATCAAGCAGGTGCTGCTCGCCCAGCCTCTCTCCCCCAGCCTGCGCCAGGAGGTGGAGGCCATCGACAGCCCGGCCGGCAACCTGCCCATCCCGATCCCCGCCGGCCAGCTGAACGCCCGCACCGTGACCGTGCAGGGGGTGACCGGCCAGGCATATGGCGACAACACCGGCCTGGGCAGCGGTGTGGTCTGGATCAAGAACGGCTATCTGTACGCTGTCGTCGGGACCGTCCCTCAGGACCAGGCCCTGGCGATCGCACAGACCGTGAGGTAAATGAGGTAGGGGTGAGGGGGACCCGCATCCCCCTCACCCGACCATGGGGAGCCGGATGGTAGATCTACGCGAGCGGCGTCTGGAGGCGGCGGCCAAGGAGGCTTCCCCTGCCATCCACTGCGTCGAGCTGACGAAGCGCTACGGCAGCACCCTGGCCCTGGCCGGTCTGACCATGACCGTTCCCCGGGGCGAGGTCTTCGGATTCCTCGGGCCCAACGGCGCGGGGAAGACGACCGCCGTCAAGCTACTGCTGGGGCTGGTCCCGGCGACCTCCGGCGAGGGTTGGGTGTTGGGTCAGCGCCTGGGCGACGTCGATGCCCGCCAGCGGATCGGCTACCTCCCCGAGCTCTTCCGCTATCAGCCGTGGCTCTCCGGCCGGGAGGTGATGGCCCTCCACTGTCGCCTTGCCCGCCTACCCCGGTCGGTCTGGTCGGAGGAGATCGCGGCGGCGCTGAGCCTGGTGGGATTGGAGGAGCGAGCCGACGACCGCATCCGAACCTACTCCAAGGGAATGCAACAGCGGCTGGGGCTGGGGGTGGCCCTGCTGGGCGCACCCGAGCTGGTCTTCCTCGACGAGCCCACCAGTGCCCTCGACCCGGTCGGCCGTCACCAGGTGCGCCAGATCATCTACCGCCTCCGCGAACGGGGAACCACGGTCTTCCTCAACTCCCACATGCTGACCGAGCTGGAGATGGTCTGCGACCGGGTGGCGATGGTGGATCGTGGCCGGGTGATCGCCACCGGCACCCTCGACCAGCTCCTGTCGGGGAACGCCTGCCGGATCCGCGTGAGCGGGCTGGATCTGGGCCAGCGCCGCTCCCTGGCCCGGTTCGGCGACCTGGACGACGACGGCGAGGCGATCACGGTGCGCGGGCTGGGGCCGGAACGGGTGCCGGAGCTGGTAGCCGAGATCGTTGGGATGGGGGGTCGGGTCTATGCGGTCGAGCCCCGGCACCAGAGCCTCGAGGACCGCTTCCTGGAGCTGCTCCGGGAGGGGTGAGGGCGATGCCATCGGGCCGCACCGTCCTCACCTTCGCCGGCCTGACCGTGCGCGAGGCCTCGCGTCGGCGTCTGCTGGTCGCGGTTGCCATCCTGACCCTGATCGTGATCGTGGGCACTGGCTGGGGTTTCGCCCAGCTGCGCAGCCCGACCATCGACCACGGCCATCCCCTCAGCCAGCTCACCCTCACGGTCGCCGCCGCCCAGATGCTGATCGTGGTCGCCTTCCTGTTCGCCGGCGTCCTGGCCCTGATCGCGGTCCTGGTCGCCGCCGGCAGCATCTCCGGCGACATCGAGTCCCACCTCGCCCTGGCGCTGCTGGCCCGGCCAGTCCGGCGCAGCGAGCTGCTTCTGGGCAAGTGGCTGGGGATGGCCACGGTATTGGTCGCCTATGCCGTCGTCTCCGGGACCCTGGAGCTGGTCGCGGTCGACGTGGCCACCGGCTACGTGCCTCCGCACCCGGTCCAGCTGATCGGCTACGTGGCTGCGTTGGGCCTGAACCTGCTCACCCTCACCCTGCTGCTCTCCACCCGCCTGGCCGGGATGACGGCCGGCATCATCCCCATCGTCTGCTACTTCATGGCCTGGATCGGAGGGATCGTGGGCGGGGTGGGTCAGGCCCTGGGCAACAACGCCCTGATGGCGGCGGCGACGGTGACCAAGATCCTGCTGCCCACCGACGGGCTCTGGCGCGGCGCCGTGTACGCCATGGAGCCGGCCGCCATCATTGCCACCGTGCGCAGCGCCGGGGCGTTCGCCGCTGCCAACCCCTTCAGCGCCGCCTATCCCCCAGCCACCGCCTTCCTCGTCTGGGCGGTGATCTGGTTCGCCGCGATCCTCGCCCTGGCGCTCTGGAGCATGCGCACGAGGGAGATCTGACCGACTGGTATCCGCCGGTCCGGTTCTCGCATCATTGGCGCCGTGATTCCCACCTGGACGCTTCCCTTGAGCTTCTTCGTCGGGCTGGTGGTCGGCGGGGTCGGAGGCATGCTCCTCGGCCGCCGGCGGTCGCTGGGAGCGACGGCCACCGGGTCCGCTGCTTCGCCTCAACCAGAAGCTCCCGGCGTCGAGGCTCCGCAGACCTCGGAGCCCGAGCCGGAGCCGGCCCCCGAGACAGCCGTGATCGCGGCCGGGGTGGAGGACGTGACCGCCGAGCTGGAGCGACGGTACCGCGGGCGTCGGGTCGGCGCCGACGACGAGCGCGCGCGCTGAGGCCCACCCGCCTTACCCGCCGTGGCGTCCGTTGGCACCGCCGCCTCGACCGGGCTACCGACGACCCGGCGGCGGCGGTGCCCAACCCCGATCCGTTGGATCCCACAGCCCCGTGAAGCCTGGTCCCGGCCGATGCCCCCGCCGCCGTTGCGGCCTGCCTGGCCGCGGTCGGCTCAGGGGTAGAGGCCCCGATCCCGGGTTGCCGACGCCACCCGCTTGACGGCCAGGGCCGACGCCGCCAGCCGCATCGGCAGGCCCTTCTCCAGCGACATCTTGAGGACCTCGGCGAACGAGCGGTGCATGATCGCCTGCAGCTTCTGGTTGACCTCGTGCTCGGACCAGAAGAACGACTGGAGGTCCTGCACCCACTCGAAGTAGCTCACCGTCACCCCGCCCGCGTTGGCCAGGATATCCGGCACCAGGAATACTCCTCGTGACTGGAAGATCTCGTCCGCCTCCGGCGTGGTGGGGCCGTTGGCCCCTTCCACGATCAGGCGGGCCCGCACGTCACGGGCGTTCCGCGAGGTGAGCTGATTCCCGATCGCCGCCGGCACCAGCACGTCGCAGTCGGCGGTGAGCGGGCCGGCAGAGCCGATCTCCTCGGCTCCGGGGAACCCCTGCAGCCGACCCTCCCGGTCGCGGTACTCCATCAGCCTGGCCACCTGCAGCCCGTTCGGGTTGTACAGCCCCCCGTACTCGTCGGAGACGGCCACGATCATGCATCCGGCCTCCTCGAGCAGGCGGGCGGCGACGCTGCCCACGTTCCCGAAGCCCTGCACCGCCACCCGGGCCCGGTGTGGCTCCATGCCCAGGTGCTCCATGGCCGCGAGAGCACAGATGGTCACGCCCCGCCCGGTCGCCTCCACCCGTCCCAGCGATCCCCCCACCTCGATCGGCTTGCCGGTGACCGCTGCCGTCACCGAGTAGCCGGCGTGCATCGAGAGGGTGTCCATGATCCAGGCCATGACCTGGGGGTCGGTGTTCACGTCCGGCGCCGGGATGTCGCGGTCGGGGCCGATCAGGATGCCGATCTCGGTGGCGAAACGACGGGTCAGATGCTCCAGCTCGCGCCGGCTCAGACGCCGGCGGTCCACCACCACCCCGCCCTTGGCGCCGCCGAAGGGGATGTTGACCACGGCGCACTTCCAGGTCATCCACATCGCCAGCGCCTTGACCTCGTCCAGGGAGACGTCCGGGTGGTAGCGAATGCCCCCCTTGGCCGGCCCCCGGTTGATGTTGTGTTGGACCCGGTAGCCGGTGAAGACCTCCACCCGGCCGTCGTCCATCGCCACCGGGAAGTGGCAGGTGAACTCGCGCTGGACCTCGCGCAGGACCATGCGCAGCTCCGGCTCCAGCCCGATCACATCGGCGGCCAGATCGAACTGGCGCTGGGCCGTGCGCCACTCGTCCGCCTCCTCTCTCGCTTGCAGCTTGGTCTGGCCAAAAACGCTCATCCTCGCCTCCTCACGTGAGGACGGACGCCCTAGGGTACTCGGCGGCCGGATCGCAGATCACGTTGACGCAGGCCGGGACGCCGGACTGGAAGGCCCGCTTGAGGGCGGGTGCGATCTCCTCCGGGCGCTGGACCAGCTCCCCATGCCCGCCCAGCGCCTCCACCACCAGGTCGTAGCGGGTGCCGGGCGCCAGGTCGGCGAGGACAGAGGTGCCGAGCAGGCGCTGCATCGGATGTTTCTCCAACGCCCAGATGCCGTTGTTGCCGATGACGGCGACCACCGGCACCCGGTGCCGGACCATGGTGTCGAACTCCAGCCCCGAGAAACCGAAGGCGCCGTCGCCCAGCAGCAACACCACCTGTCGGTCGGGATGGGCGAGCTTGGCCGCCAGCGCGTAGCCCGGCCCGGAGCCCAGGCAGCCGAAGGGACCGGCATCGATCCAGAGCCCGGGCCGGCGCCGGTGGATCAGGCGTCCAGCAAAGGAGACGAAGTCGCCTCCGTCGCCGACCAGGATGGCATCCGGATCGCAGCAGCGCTCCACCTCGGCTACCAAGCGGGCCGGGTGGACCGGCGAGCCGCCGGCCTCGGCCAGGGCCAGATCCACCCGCCGCGCCTCCTCCCCTGCATCCGCCACCTCTTCCACCCAACTCTGACGTCCGCTCCGCCAGCCTCCGAGGTCGGACTCGGCCAGCGCCGCCAGCGCCGCACGCAGATCTCCGATCAGAGCCAGCCCAGGGCGGTGCTGGCGCGCGTCCACGTCCACGTAGGCGATCTGGCCGCCCTCGGCGAAGAGCGGCGGCTCTCCGAAGTTGAGCCTGAAGTCGAGCGGAACCCCCACCACCAGCACCAGGTCGGAGGCACCAAGCGCCTTCCGGCGTGCCCGGGAGGCGAACAGGGGATGGTCGGGCGGCAGGACGCCGCGGGCCAAGCCGTTGGTCACCAGCGGCGCCTTCGCCGCCTCGGCCAGGTGGGCCAGCTCCTCCTCGGCATGGGCCCACCAGACCGTGCTGCCGGCCACGATCGCCGGCCGCTGCGCCGACCGCAACATCTGGGCCAGGGTGGAGACGAGGTCGGGGTCGGGCGGCTCGCCCCGATCCGGTGTCAGCGGCGCCGGATCGGGTAGGGGAGCGGTCTGGAAGAAGACGTCCACGGGAACGTCCAGGAAGGTCGGACCGGTGCGGCGGCTGAGGGCGGTCCGGATCGACTCCATGGTGTCCGGATAGGCCTCCTCGGCCCGCAGCACGGTCCCGGTGCGCCTGGTCAGGCCGGACACCAGCCGCTGGTGATCCATCTCCTGGAGCGAGCCCATCCCCCAGCGGCTCTGCGGGGCCCGGCCGGCCAGGACCAGGATCGGGCTCTCGTTCTGGTCCGCGGCGGCCATGGCCGAGACAGCGTTGGTCACGCCGGGGCCAGCGGTGACGGCGGCCACACCGCAGCGCCTCGTGACCTTGGCCCAGCCCTCAGCGGCGAAGCCGGCCGTTTGTTCGTGGCGCACGTCCACCATGGGCAGTCCGAGAGCGGTTGCGCCCAGATACAGGCCCCAGATGTGCCCCCCATTGAGGGTGAAGATGGGGCCGAGCGAGGCGCGGGCCAGGGCGTGCGCGATCAGCTCCCCGGTCGGTGCCTCCGTCCCCATCTCACTGCAAGCGTATGTCCGAGCAATGGCAGTTGCGTTCAGCCGGTGCGCCTGGCCCAGGACATGAAGGGGGTGTTCCAGGCCACGCCGACCTGACCGGCGGCGTCGATCGCGATCAGGCCACCCTCGCCCCCGGTCCGCTCCTCAAGCCACGCCAGCGCCCGCCGGACCGCCTCCTCGGCGCCCTCCTCCGCCATCGCCTGCACCACCCGGAAGCAGAGGCAGAGGCGCATGAAGACCTCGCCGATGCCGGTCCCGCAAGCGACGCCGAGGTGGTCGTCGGCGTAGAAGCCTGCCCCGGGGATGGGCGAGTCCCCGACCCGGCCGGGCACCTTCTCGTAGACCCCGCCGGTTGAGACCGCGACCGCGGTCCGGCCGTGGTCGTCCCTGGCCACCGCCCCCACCGTGTCGCCGCCCTGGTGCAGTCGACGCAGCTGGCGCTCGGTCACGAACAGCGAGGGATCGCAGGTCTCCAGGCCGCGGGCACGGGCGAACCGGGAGGCGCCGGTCCCCACCAGCAAGACGTGGCGGCCGTCCTCCATGACCTCCCGGGCGAGATCGATGGGATGCCGAACGTCGGTAATCGCTCCCACCGCGCCCACCCGTAGCTCGGTGCCCTCCATCAGCCCCGCATCGAGCTCGGCCACGCCATCGAGGTTGAGCGCCGCCCCGATGCCGGCGTTGAGCAGCGGGTGGTCCTCCATCAACCGGACGGCGGCCAGCACCGCCTCCAGAGGCCCGGCCGACATTCGCTCCCAGCCCGCCTCCAGCGCTCGCTCGACCGCGGCCTGGCGCTCGGGCCGCTCGTGCAGAGGCGGCGCACCAGCCCCGCCGTGAACGATCAGGGTTGCCATCGCCGCCCAGGCTACTGGGCCGGCGACGGGAGGTCGGAACTCCCTGGGTGGCTCGCGCGCACCCCGAGCACCGTGACACCGAGCTCATCCCATCCCACTCCGGGATGGATGCCGGCGGGGGCCATATCGAGCAGGTTTGGAGAAGCCAATCTCCCCACGCCCCCGTAGCATGGGACGGCCGAGCAGGACCCCACCGGAGCAGACGATGAAGGAGACGCGGAAGCCAGCCGACCCGGCGACGGGCGACGACGTCGAGGGAATCACCGCCGAGGAGCGGGCGGCAATCAGGGACTGGGTCAAGGAGAAGAAGGCCCGACGGGGGCGCCCCGATGCGGCGCAGGAAGAGGAGGCGGTGCTCGCCAAGATCGCCGAGATGCAGGACCCAGACCGAAGCATGGCCGAAAGGCTCCATGCCGTCATCAAGGGCAGCGCGCCCGACCTCATGCCGCGGCTCTGGTACGGGATGCCCGCCTACGCCAAGAACGGCAAGGTCGTCTGTTTCTTCCAGCCAGCCGAGAAGTTCAACAGCAGGTACGCCACGCTCGGATTCAGCGACCAGGCCAACCTGGACCACGGGACGATGTGGCCAACCGCGTTCGCGCTGAAGGAGCTGACCGCCGACGACGAGGCCAGGATTGGCGGGCTGGTGAAGAAGGCGATCGCTTGATCAGCTGTCGGCCCAGGAGTGCGCTCCCCTGGATGGCGTCCCACACGTCTGGGATGGGCCAGGAACAACCGATGTGGTGACCTGAGCGACCAAAGCAGAGCCGCCGACAGCAGCCGGGAAAGCGGTCCGCTACGGATCCGGACGAGGCTGGCGTCGGTTACCGGCTCCAGCTACGGCACGACCCTCCCCGGAGCCGACCGGTTGCAGAGAGGCCTCCTGTACGGCGGCGTGCAACGCCCGCATCGCCATCCGTACGACCAGGTCCGAAGCCACCCCCTCCTCAATCCAGGCTAGGGCGGCCGCCTCGGTGAAGCCGAGCCAGGCGCGGAGGCAGAGCTGGAGTTCCGGGCCGGGTCGGTTCACGCCCAGGCCCCTGATCACCCGCTCCATGACCGTCTGGCGGAAGCCGTCCACGATCCGGCCGATCTCCGGATCTGACCCGATCCCGCCCCCCACCAGTGCCTGGAAGCCGGCGGCGTGGGCGCCCACGTAATCCAAGAAGGCGGTCAGCCCGACCCGCAGCTGCTCGCCCGGGGGGAGCTCCGGGTCGGGCTCGGTCAGGCGGCGCATCTCCTCGACCGCACTCGCCAGCGCCTCCCGGTAGAAGTCGCGCTTGGTCGGGAAGTAGTGGTACAGGAGCCCCTTGGAGACGCCGGCCCGGGCCGCCAGTTCGTCCATCGAGATCTCGTCGTAGGGACGGGAGCTGAAGACCTCCAACCCGGTCTCCAGCAGGCGCTGGCGCCGCTCGTCGAAGCGGTAGCGAACCCGGGGGCTCATTGCCGACAGACTACCCGAGCCCGATCGCCGCGCTTATTGACCAGAGGTCAACACTTGAGTAGGATCTGGCCATGGCCCGGCAGGGGAGCGTTCGGGAGGCGCTGGCCATCCTTCGCCGCACCGGGCTGCTCCGGCCCATCGGCCCCGGTCAGCTGGCACGGGTCGCCGCCACGGTACGTGGCTGGGGCATGAACCCGGCCGCGGGCTATCTGGTCCAGAGCATCCAGCAGCCGGCCGCGGTCGCTATCCACGACGAAGCCGGCAGCTTGAGTTTCCGGGAGATGGAGGAACGGACCAACGCCCTGGCCCGGGCGCTGGCCGAGCTGGGGGTCGGGCCGGGCGTCCATGTGGCCCTGATGTGCCGGAACCACCGCGGTTTCATTGAGGCCAGCGTGGCTGCCTGGAAGCTGGGCGGGATCACAATCGCCGCCAACACCTCATTTGCTGCTCCCCAGCTTCGGGGAGTGCTGGAGCGGGAACAGGCCGTGCTCCTGATCCACGACGCCGAGTTCGCCGAGCAGGCGGCACTGGCACCGGAGGGGGTACGCCGGGTGGTGGCCTGGGGCGAGGGCGATCCCAGCCTGGAAGCTCTGATCGAAGCCCACGACCGGCACCCCCTCGTCCCTCCACCACGTCCAGGCCGGGCTGTCATCCTGACATCGGGCACGACCGGCACTCCCAAGGGCGCCCGGCGGCCGTTGCCGGCGGGCTTGGAGCCGGCGCTGGCCCTGCTCTCGCGGATCCCCATCCGAGCCCGCGAGACCACCTTGATCGCTGCCCCCCTGTTCCACGCCTGGGGATTCGCCCACCTCAGTCTGGCGCTGCTGCTGGGCTCGACCCTCGTCCTGCAGCGCCACTTCGACCCCGAACGGACCCTGGAAGCGGTGCAGCGGCACCAGGTGACCGCGCTGGCTGCGGTTCCGATCATGCTCCAGCGGATGGTGGAGCTGCCCGAGGCCACCCGGCATCGCTACGACACCTCCTCCCTCAAGGTAGTGGCGGTCAGTGGCTCGGCCCTGCTCGGGAACCTTGCCACCCGGTTCATGGACGCCTTTGGCGACGTGCTCTACAACCTCTACGGCTCCACCGAGGTCGCCTTCGCCGCGGTGGCGACCCCTTCGGAGCTGCGCCGGCATCCCTCCACCGCCGGACGTCCACCACGGGGCACCCGGCTCCGCCTGCTCGGGCCGGACGGCCGGCAGGTGCCCCCTGGCCAGGTTGGTCGGATCTTCGTGGGCGGCCACCTTCTCTTCGACGGGTACACGGGAGGCGGACAGAGGGAATCGGTCGACGGCATGCTCGCAACTGGCGACCTGGGCCGGCTCGACGATGATGGCCTGCTCTACGTCGAGGGCCGAGACGACGAGATGATCGTGTCAGGAGGCGAGAACGTCTATCCGCAGGAGGTTGAGGACCTCCTCACCCGCCACCCCGACGTGGTCGAGGCCGCGGTGGTGGGAGTACCGGATCGCGAGTTCGGACAGGCGCTTCGCGCCTTCGTCGTGGCGCGGCCCGGCTCGGGGCTCGACGCCGAGGCGGTGCGGGAGCACGTCCGCCGCAACCTGGCCCGGTACAAGGTCCCGCGCTCGGTCCTGATGGTGGACCGCCTGCCTCGGAGCTCGACCGGCAAGGTCCTGAAGCGGGAGCTCCTCTCCGAGCCCCAACGCCAATAGTCGCCTACGGCCCCACCACGGCGGCAGTACACCCCCGCTGACGACCGTTTCCCGACCGCCTGACGTGGAGAGAAGCCACGGTGCCCGCAGCAGACGCACCGGGACGGGCCCATGACCGCCGAGACATCGATTGGGAGACCGTAGAGCCGGTGGCACGGTCTGTATACGGACAGCGGTCAGGCCGATGAGGGACGTGCGAACAGGGTCTGGAGTTTGATCGCCAGCCCCATGTTGCCCTTGATCCGGAGCCGGCCGCTCATGAACGCGGCGACCGGGTCGAGTCGACCCAAGGCGATCTGGACGTAGTCGCGGGCGTCAGCCGACAGGGTGACGTCGGGATTGTCGACCTCACCGTTACCGCTGGTGGCCCGGCCATCGGCGACCCTGACCCACCAGGTGCCGCCGCCTTCGCCGGAGAGGTCGAAGCGGAAGGTGGCGTTGACGCCTTGGGCCCGCTCGGCGATGAGCTGTGAGGGCATGACCTGAAACACCAGTTCTGGGGTGACCTGATCGAGATCGGGCAGCTCGGGTGTGCTGGACATGGCAACAATCTTAGGAGTCTATTGACTTGTAGTCAATAAGCCTTCGGGATTCCGGTGGGGGTTGAGCTGGCGGAGGCAGTGGCACCCTTCCCTTCAGGACGCGTGCCATCAGAAACCTCGGAGGGGACTGCGGCCTGTAGGCGGCAGAGGAATCGGAGCATCGCGTACACCTTCTCCCGCCGCAAGGTTGAAAGCACCGACGGCCTCTCGGATCATGGCCCGGAGGGCGTGCAGTGCCCCGTTGCCGATGGCGGCATAGCCGATGACGTCGTGAGCGTCGCAGCGGCCGCCGGGGTTGTTCACTGCGAACAGGGGGCAGCCGGAGTCATCCACCCCTACCGGCAGGACCTGCACCCCGAGGTCGAACTGCCACAGCTGCTGATCGATCGACCCACCAGCCCGAGCTTGGGCCTCAGCTCTCCCTGACAGGAGCCACCCTGGACCCAAGCGCCGCATGTATGTCCGTCGTGCCGGAGCGGTGCTGAGCGGGACCCGGCCTGGTGCAGCTTCACAGGTCCTCCTAGCGGCCACCGCGATGGCCTTGGCCGCTCGGTTGGCAGCCGCTCGCCGCCCGGAGAGGCGAGCGCAGAGGCTGGTCAGGACCTCGGTCACGTCCCGCACCAGATCGTCGTCCACCTCCGATGGGTCCACGATGAGCAACCGGCGGTGCTGC
>CADDZO010000111.1 GCA_902812395.1 bacterium
CCAGGACTCCTTCCGGGCCAGGTCGACGCCGGCGATGAGCGTGTCCGGAGTGATGAGCCGCGCCCGGCGCTCCAGCTTGGCGGTCCTGCGACGCATACCGCGGGTACCCTTCATCGGGAGTCCCTCCCCCTGGTTGGTAATTGCTTCAGGAGTGTGGAGGGACTCCTCCAGAGCCGCAACACTGGCGCCGGCGGGCGCAGGACGGCTGTGGAAATGACGCGCCGCTGCGGCGTCGCTTGGACAACCATCCGGGTTGCCCACATTCCCACAGCTCGACGGCGACGGGACATCCCATGGTGAGGACCTAAAGCTATGCTGAACTTATCGGTAGCCCCTTGGGAGCTGGTGTTGCGCTCCGCTGCCATCTATCTGGGCCTGCTGTTGGCGCTGCGGCTGTTCGGGAAGCGCGAGGTCGGGCAGTTCACGCTCTACGACCTGGTGTTGGTTCTTCTCGTGGCAAACGCGGTCCAACCGGCCATGACCGGACCCGATACCTCTTTGGTGGGCGGCTTCGTGATCATCGCCACGCTGGTGTTGCTCAACCTCGGGGTGGCCCGCCTCGACCGCTTCGGCATCTTCCACCGGCTGCTGGTCCCGCATCCCTCCGTCATCATCCAGGACGGGCGCTACCTGGTCGGGGAGCTGCGGCGGCAGGGAGTGTCGGCGGACGAGTGTGACACCGCCATCCGCGAGCATGGGCTGAAGGACGTGAGCGAGGTGCAGCTCGGGGTGTTGGAGCCGGACGGCACGATCAGCATCGTCGGCCGCGAGCAGGCCATCCGCCACACCCGCCGGCGGGTGCGGCTGCGGATTCGTTCATGAGGGTCCGCTGCGAGTCAGCAAGCTATGGAAGCACATCACTCACAGCCCAACGATGGCTCGGTGGGCGGGGCGGTCTTACCCGCTTGCGCAGAGGGCCGGGTTCCTGCTTCCTCGAGGCCTGTCCAGCCAGGCTGCGCCGTACGGCCTCTCCACCAGCCCCTCTGCCACTGATGGCGAGTATCTCACCCCACGAAGCAGGCTTGGTGGGGACCCCAAGATTGAGCAAGGTCCTCGCGGCGTGCACGTCCTGGTCGATGAACAGGCCGCAGCCCTCGCACCGGTTGATGCGCTCGGCCAGCCTCGGGCTCCCACCGCCCCGCAGGCGGAGCACGTCTTGGAGCGAGAGAGGAACCGGTCGGCAACGATCAGGCCAAGCGCCAGGCGGTCTTGGAACCGAGCTGGTGCCGTACTGTCCCGAAGGGTCGGCCAGGCTCCCCCAACCTCCGGCCGCGGACCATCCCGGCCACGTTCAGATCCTCCGCCACCACCGTCTTGTATCGAGCGGCCAGCATCGAGGTCACCTTGTACACGGCATCGAGACGGCAGTTGGCGATCTGGGCATGGAGCCGGGGGAGGAGCTTGGCGCTCTTCGTGCGGTTGGCGGAGCCCTCCTGCTCGCGGGAGCGGGCGGGGGACCCGGACCACCTGCCCTCGGTGGCCCACTGCGGCGATCAGGTTCGCGACCCCTCACCCTCGACCTCGGCGGTGAAGGACGCGAACCAACGCTCAGCGGTGCGGGACACGGTAGCGGAGCGGGTCCCGGCCTGTCCCTCCGCGATCTTCCGCGCCAGCGCCTCGGTGGACTCGTAGCTCCCAAGCTGCGACCGGGGTCATGGCTGCTTTCTACGCGGCGCTCGAGGGCTCTGGTCGCGAACAGCTGCCCGGCCTGCTCGAGAGGGTCAGGGCCGAGCAAGTGGCCATCGAGGCGGCAGAGGAGAAGCTGGTGGTGGAGGAGGCGACCCGGTCGAACCTGAGCATGGTCGGCGCCGCCCTGGCCGTATCTCGTCCTGCGCCCGATGCCGGAGGACACCCTGCTGGCGCTGTTCCGGGAGGCGTTCGGGGGAACCGTTCGCTGGCGGATCCGTACCTGGACCGCAGAGTGGCTGGACAGCGTCCCCAATCCCTTCCGGGAGATGGTCGCCTTCACGAAGCAGGAGGAACGGGAGGACTTCGGGTCTGGTCCGATTTGAGCGGGAGTGCGACGACGGCGCCAACCTGCTGAACGTCCGCCGCTGCGATCCGCGTCACCGCCAGCCTCACTCCCCATTGTGGTCCCCCCGGTCCCAGGACCCCTGCAGCGAGCGTCGCAACGGACAGTTATTGACTGATAGTCAACAGAGTCCTATGCTCGAGGCGACCCGGTGACGACACAGGCCAATGGAGGATGCGAGATGGCGGAAGAGCTGCGAGAGATGACAGTTGACGACATCACCCCCGACCTCGTTTTCGAGGTCATGCCCTCCCAGCTCGACGTCGCCCGGGCCCAGGGGATAGAAGCGGGGATCCAGTTCGACTTGAGCGGGGAGCAGGCAGGGAAATGGTGGGTCCGTATCTCCGGAGGACAGGCCAGCAGCGGCCGGGGCGAGCTGGCGAGCCCTACCCTGGTGATGGCGGCCGAGGCCCGGGACTGGGTCCGGATCGCGATCGGCGAGCTGAACCCGGTGGCGGCTTTCGTCAAGGGCAAGCTCAGGATCCGTGGGGACCTGGGCCTGGCCATGAAGATGCAGACCCTGTTCCGGATCCCGCGCTGAGATGGTCCGGGTCGGCTATGCCACCACCTCCCGACAGCTCGACTTCGCCGGTACGCCATTGCGGCTGTTCGCCCAGGCCGACCGGCTGGCCTGGGATCCGCTGGCGGTCCCGCTGGACCAGGACCGGCTGGCCTGGGAGGGAATGGTCGGGCTGCAGCGCGACCTGATCACGCCGATCGCAGCCATGTTCGTGGCAGGGGAGGAGGCGGTTACCCTGGACCTCCTCCCGCTGCTCCGGTGGACCGCCGGCCGGGGGATGCTGGAGGAGGAGATCTATCTGACCTCCTTCCTGCACGAGGAGGCCAAGCACACCCTCTTCTTCCGACGCTGGTTAGATGAGGTGGCCAAGGCGACCGGCGACCTCAGCGGCTACATGGGTCCCTCGTACCGCCGGATCTTCCTCGTGGAGCTGCCCGAGGCCATGGAGGGCGTGCTCCGCGACGGATCGCCGGCGAGCGTCGCTCGCGCCGTCGTCACGTACAGCATGGTGGTAGAGGGGATCGTGGCGGAGACCGGCTACCACTCGTTCCGGCGCCTGCTAGAGATCCAGGGGGCGCTGCCTGGCCTCCTCCAGGGGGTGGAGCTGGTGGCCCGGGACGAGAGCCGGCACCTGGCCTTTGCCCTTCACCTGCTGAGTGGCCTGATCTCGGAGGCTCCGGAGCTGTGGGCAGTGGTCGAGGAACGGCTGCAGTTGCTCGGGCCGCTTGCGCTGGCAGTGCCCGCCGAACAGCACCGCTGGTACCTGGCCCGGGCGGAGGCGGAGCTGGGCCAGGTGCCAGAGGAGTTCCGGACCATGATCGACATGGTCGCGACGGACATCCGCACGCATGCGGCCGCCCAGCTTGAGCGCCGCACCGCGGCGCTCAAGCGAGCGTGGGTCCGGATCGCATCTGATCCCGAGTCGGACTGAACCGTGGGGGGAGCGCTTGCCCGCAACTCACGCGCGTGGAGCATCAGCAATGGCGCAAGCCAGATCGGTGGGTCCCATCCTCACCGCTGCCGCGCTCCATGGGCCTGTGCTCCAGCAGGGGATCCACAACTGCTGCCGTCCAAACTCATAGTAAGATGCGAGAGGGACCTTAAGAGAATGGGCCCGCCAGCGGGGTGGTCATGAGCTGCCAAAGCGGCTTCCACGTACTCGGCACCGAAGCGATCTCGGCCTCGACCACGATCCGTGGTTACGGTCCTGTCGCGAAGGAGTTTTCAGGAATTTGCGGCGCCTGCCGCTTGACGAGTCTCTGCGCCGGCTCCATAGACAACGAGCTGTGGCTCATCGAGCGGCGAGGGCCATCGCTACCATCACTGCAAGCGAGAAATGAAGCTCCGCCACGCCTGCCAGTTCTGGATCCCGCTCCAGCTCAGCAGCGAGTGCTCCGTTCCCACCCCGGAGCAGCTCGATTTGCCTGGAACTTGGGGCCTGGCCCGCCAGCGGTACCAGGCTGAAAAGAGATGGTACTCGGGACCGGACCTCCACCAAGCTGTTGCGAGCCGCCATCGGTACGCTCCAGTACCGATGAGAGTCGCTCGCAGGTGTAGGCTGCGCACTACATAAATGGAGGAGCGCCGGTGGCGGTGAACGGCGAGGGGCGGCGACCTAACCATCGGCTGCGCACGGAGCGGCGGCTGCGAGGTTGGTCGCAGGATGACGTGGCTGCTGGGCTCCATCGCATCGCCGCCGAGCTGGGAGAGCCGGAGCCGGGCGTTGACGCGACGATGGTCAGTCGCTGGGAGCGTGGCACCCGGACCCCCCGGCCTCGCTACGTCCGGCTCCTCTGCCGGCTCTTCGGGTTGCCACCGGCTCAGCTCGGGCTGGTCGATCCGGCATTCGTCGACGACGCAGCCGTGGGGGCGTTGCCCTCCACCAGGGAGGCCGATGATGCGGTGCGGCGGGACTTCATCCGCCGGATCGCCGCCCTGCTCGGGGTGGCCGCGGTGCCCCCAGGCTTCGATCCGCTGGGCCCCGGGCCGTGGGAGCGTTTGACGCACGCTCTCCGTCACCCGGGGCAGCTCCAGCCGAGTGTGATCGAAGACCTGGAGCGGGTGACGCACGCGCTGGAGAGCCTGGAGCCGACCCTGATCAGCTCGCGCTCGCTCCTGGGGCCGGTGGCCGGACACCTGGAGGCCATCACCGGCCTGCTCCAGGGCTCACTGACGCCGTCGCTGCGGCGCCGGTTGTGTTCGCTAGCGGGTGAGACGGCCGCGCTGGCCGGCTGGCTCAGGTGGGACCTCGACGACCTCGACGGCGCCGCCGCCTACTTCCGGGCAGGTGCCGAGGCCGCAAAGGAGGCCGATGACGCCGCCCTGGGCGCTTACCTCCTCGGTTGCCTTGCCTGCCGACCGCCCCATCGGGAGCATCCCGAGAGCCGGCTCCGCCGCCTCAACGGTCATCTGTACGGCTTCCGACGAGAGCACGCCAGCCCCCTCACCCGCGCCTGGCTGGAGGCCAAGGAAGCGGATGCGCACGCGATGCTCGGCCGCCGTGACGACTGTCTGCGGGCCCTGGACCGGGCCGAGGCCGCCCTAGCGCGTGCGCGCTCCGACGACGCCGGGGCGCGGCCCCGCTTCTCCGCCATCGATGCCTCCTGGCTGGCCGGCGAGCGCGGCGCCAGCCTGGCGAAGCTGGGCCAGACTGCCGAAGCCCGTCGCTCGCTGCAACCGGTGCTGGCCGGAATGGGACCCACCACCGAGCGGGACCGGCTCTGGCTGATGACCTCGCTGGCCAGCACATATCTGTACGACGGTGCACCCGAGGAGGCCTGCCAGGTGGCCAGCTCCGTCCTCGATCGTGCCATCCAGGTGCAGCTTCGCCCGATCCTGCAGGTGATCACCGGCGACCTCTGGCAGCGCCTCCGCCCGTACCGGAGTCACCCCGCGGTGCAACGGTTCGAGGAACGAGTCCGAGAGGTGGTCGAGCGGCCGGCGGTCTGATCCCTCACTCCGCGGCCTGGCGTCGGCGGGGAAGCAGGCGCACCGCCGGGCCCACGGTCACCCCCTGGACGAAGGTGGAGAACAGCACCACACCGTAGACTGGCGCCAGCAGCTGAGCCCGCGCCGGGCCAGGTCCCAGCCCGAGCAGGAGTGCCAGGGCGACGGCCCCGCGCAACCCACTCCACACCATCAGGTGCTGTTCCGCCAGCGCCAGGCGATGGCGGCCCAGCAGCGGCATCACCGAGTAGACGGTCGCCGCCCGGGCGGCGACCGCGATCAGGGCCCCCAGCAGGGCCACCGGCACCGCCTGCGCCATTGACCCCACCGGCACGCTGAGCCCGATCAACAGGAAAAGCAGCGTGTTGAGCAGGAAGGCCACGTAGTCCCAGAACCAGTGGACCGCCTCCCGGGTCCGCTGCGACATCCCGTGCCGCCGGCCGTAGTTGCCCAGGACCAGGGCGGCGCAGACCACGCACAGGATTCCCGACACCCCGAGCGCGTCCCCCAGGAGGTAGCCGCCGTAGGCGACCAGCACCGTCATCGTGATCTCGACCCGAGGATCGTCGATCCGGGAGGTCAGCCAGGAGAAGAGGAAGCCAATCGCCAACCCGAGCCCGACCCCGCCCGGCGCCAGGCGCACGAACTGGAGAGCGACCGATCCAAGCGACGCCCCACCCGACACCTCAACCAACGCCAGCGAGAACAGCACCACTGCGGTCCCGTCGTTGAGGAGGCTCTCGGCCTCGATCACGGCCAGCAGGCGGGCCGGGACGCCCAGCCGCCGGGCCACCGCCACCACCGCCACCGGGTCGGTGGGGGCGACCATAGTCCCGAAGAGCAGTGCCACGCCCACCCCCAGCCCGAGCGCGGCGTGGCCCATCAGCGCTGCCAGCAAGGTGGTCAGACCGACCCCCAGGGTGGCCAGAACCACCACGGGGGCCCAATCGTGGCGCAGATGCAGCCATTCCAGGTTGAAGCTGGCCTCGAACAGGAGCCCGGGCAGGAACGCGAAGAGGATCAGCGGTCCGGACAGGCCAAGGTGGAGGCGAAGCATCCCGGGAAGAGGGACGAAGCTCAGCCCCAGACCAACCAGGGCCAGTGCGCCGACGTAGGGCACCGGCAGCCAGCGCACCACCACCGAGACTGCTGCCGCCACCGCCAAGACGGCGACCAGGGTCGCGACCTCGGCCTCGACCGTCATCGGCCCCAGCTCATGCCGGCCATTGTCGTGAGTTCAGCTGGCCGGGACGATCCGCTGGCGGCCGATCAGGATCAGGTAGTAGTTCCCCTCCTGCCGAATGGGCAGGCAATCGAAGGCGTACAGCTCGCTCCTCCCCCGTAGACGAAGGTGCAACTCCCAGCCCCGGCGCTGGCGGAACGGAGGCCGGATCGCCGCCACCGCCTTGGCTCGGTCGTACGGCTCCACGAAGTCGGCGAAGGGACGGCCGCTCAACTGCTGGCGAACGCAGCCCGAGCCCGAGGCGAGGGCCATGTTGGCATCGACGATCCGACCTTCGGTGCCCACGATCGCGATCACGTCCGAGAGATGGTCGGCGACCGAGCGCCAGGGAGCAGTGGTTGGCTTTGCTGGCCTGGGTCGCGGCTCTCGCAGGACCCGGGCGGGGAGCGTCACCGCCCCCCGGGCGGCCTGGATCGCGACCTTGAGGCTGAGGCCATGTACCACCACCCCGTTGACGACCTCGCGCAGGAGGTCGACATCGTCGGCCGTGTAGCGGCGCTGGCCCGAGGGGGTACGGCGAGGCTGGAGCACCTGATGCCGACGCTCCCAGGCCCGGATCGTATGGGGCGAGAAGCCGATCATGGCCGCCACCTCACCGATCGTGTACTCGCCGGTGCTCATGCCCGGCCCAACCGCCGCGCCAGCACCGTCCCCACCCGGGCATCGGCGCCCCACCCATCCGCGCCGACCCGCCGCCACAGGTCCGCGGAGCGGTTGAACACAGCACCGCCGACCAGCACCGGCAACCCCAGCTCGCGCACGGCCGCGACTGATCTGGCCAGGGGGACGGCCGATGGCAGGTGGCCGGCCGAGATCGCGGCCAGGCGGGGCCGCGCCCGCTCCGCCGCCGCAGCCAGATCCTCCAGATCCTCCAGATCGGCCAGCTCCACCTTCCAGCCGTCGTCCTCCAGCGCTAGAGCGAACATCCGCGCGCCCAACTCATGGCGGTCGCCGGGGGCCAGGCAGAGCATGCACCGCCAGCCCGCCGGCACCGAGGCCGTGGGGGTAGCCGGGAGACGGTCCACCAGCCACCCCACCAGCGCCGCCGCCTGTAGCTCCTGCTCTTCCCCGATCATGCCTCGGTACCAGATGTCACCCAGCTCGTACTGGGCGGGGTGGAGGAGGTCGGCGAACACGGCTACCCGCCTCCCCGTCCGGGCCAAGAACCGATCGCAGACGTTGACCGCCTCGGTCCGATCGCCGTCGAGCAGAGCCCGCACCAACAGCCGCACCGGCGGCCGCCGGCCCCGCCACGGGGTCCGGGGCAGGCTCCGGACCAGGGTGAACTCGCCACCCGCCATCTCTTCAGAGGTTGTTCCGCTACCCGCTCGAGAGGGCGCCGCGAAGGCGCCTACATCCCCCTGGGCACCTGCAGGCACCCATGGCCCGTAGCAATCCCTACAAAGCCACTAACATCTTAGGCACCGAAGGAAACTGGCCGCCAGCGCCGGATTCGGGGCCCACAGGTCCAGGCACCGCAGGGTAAGGTAGGGAGGGTCGTGAAGGGCGCGGAGGATCCCGGGAGGCGCTGATGCGGGCGCTGGTGTTGCGCAACGTTCCGGTGTTGGTGGTGTTGGTGCTGGGCATCGTCGCCATTCGCACCTACTGGACCCACCCGCTCTGGCTCAAGGCCAACGTACACCAGTCGGTGGCCTATGGGCTGGCACTGTTTGGGGGCGGGTTCACGCTCTTCGCCCTCCTGCAGTTCGCCTGGCAGCGCAGCCGAGACTGGGGTACTGCCCGGGCGGAGGGAACGGTGGTCGGCTATCGAACGGGGGCCCCAGAAGACGACTCCCCCTCCTCGGCCCGGCTGCACCATCCAGTGGTCCGCTTCCAGGCCGCCGACGGGCGTCATGTGACCTTCACCTCCGCGCTGGGCGGCGACCCACCTCCATTCCAGGTAGGGGCTCCGGTCATGGTGACCTACCGGATTCGAGAACCGGAGCGGGCGTCGATTGTGACTCCCGGGATCAGCTGGCTACTGCCAGCCGCCACGCTGATCGTGGGTCTGGTCCTGCTGGCGGCGCTGGCGGCGGACCTGATCCGGCACTGAGCCAGGGCAAACGCTGCGCAGCCATCGGAGGCGAGCACCAGGAAGCTTTTGCCCCGCTCTCACCAGGCCAGGCCCGGCGCCGTCTCCATCGCCTGCGAGTGACGGGTCCCGCGTCGAGCTGTCCGGCAGGGCCAGCCTGGCGTTGGCTCCTCCAGCAACCGAGCACAGCCTCCGAGCCCACCAGCCCCCCGCGGATCACGTGCACCCGGTGATCCACCATCGTGCCCAGGGCCTTGAGGCCTGAGATCGATGCCGACCGCCGTGAACATCGACAGCACCGAACTCTCCCGAACCTGGTGGTGGTCGGGCTACCGGATGGCCGGGGCAGCACCGTGGAGCGCGATGCAGTGCCCAGCGCGACCTGCCCGGCGAACCAGGCCGCGTCAGCACGAGAGCGCGACAACCGCTCCCGCCAACGGCGTCGAGGCGAACCGCTTACGCCGGCTGAACCCTCACCTCTCTCCCTTCGGTAGCAGCGGCGATGACTCGTGCCACCCGCTTCGCCGCAGCTTTGCGCCCGTAGAGGCGGGTGCAAAGTGCGGTGAGTATCTCCGCCACGTCCCGTACCAGGTCATCGCCAACTTCGGACGGGTCCACTACGAGGAGCCGACGACCCCGCGCGGCCAGCGCAGCTTCCACGTACTCACCGCCGAACCGGCAGAAGCGGTCACGGTGCTCGACCACGATCGTGCTCACCGACCCGTCTCGAAGGAAGGCCAGAAGCTGGCGGTGTTGCCCGTCCAGCGCGGACCGTACCTCGGTCACCACCCGGCTCACGGCCAAGCGCTGCGCGGCCCACGCGGTCGCCCTCGCCACCTGCCGATCCAGATCGGTGGGCTGGTGAGCGAGGGACACGCACGCCTGGACGGCCACGCTCTCCGCGGGTTCCCGTACTGGCGCGTCACCCAGGAGCAGGTGGCCCACACGCCGGGCGGACACGGTAGCTTCCCGTCCCGGAACCAGCGATAGGCGGTCACCGGATGAACGCCCTGCTCACGGGCCAACTCCTTCATGTTCATAGGAGTTCATCTGAGCTCGTTTCAGTGATAATCAATCAACCCCACCTCTATCCGCGCTAGCCGGCCCGACAAGAGATCACAGGATGGAACGTTGCAGCCACGGGAGACAGTGGTTAAGGGTCTGAACGCGACCGGCATGATGCGGAATCGCCGGAGCTCGAAGACCTCTCTGGCACGCCTCCTCTCTGGCCCGCACGCCACGGCCTCCCGGGAACCGGAGGTGGCCTAGTCAGCGGAAAGGCAAGCAGGGTCGCCATCCCCGGTGGGAAAGGCTCCTATGCCCACCCTGGCAGCGCCGGTCCGGTTCGAAGCTCGACCGGATCGAGGCCGATGCCGTATCTTGATCGTATAGTGACCTGGGCGGGCCGAAGCAAGGGAGGTGCGGTATGCGAGCACGTGGGCGGCTGATCGCGACAACTGCCGCGCTGTTGGCGATCTTCTTGGCCCTGGCGATGGCCGGGGCCAACCCCTGGTACGGTCCGTAGGGGTCGGGGCGCGCCCGCGGCCTCCTGGCGTTCCGGTGCTGTCTGTGTCACACTGGCGGCATCGTGCAGCAGCCGGTGCGGCCGCGGGGCCGACGCCCCGGGATCGAGATCGACACCGCGGCGCTGCGGCGGGCGCGGAAGGAGGCAGGGCTGAGCCTCGCCGACGTCGGCGGTGGTGTCCTGACTCGTCAGGCCATCCACCTCTTTGAGACCGGTCGGGCGAGACCCTCCCGGCGCAGCCTGGAGCTTATCGCAGCTCGGCTGGGACGGCCGGTGGACGAGTTCGTGCTCGCGGTCGGGGCCGAGATCGCTGGCCTCGAGCAGATGGCTCGGTCGCACGCTTACGAGTCGCTCTTGGAGCGGACCGCGACCGTTCTCCAGGAGGCGGCCACGCCTCGCCTGCAGGCCTGGGCCCACCGGTATGCGGGGTTGGCCCTGGAGCAGCTCGGCCGCCGGGAGGAAGCGATCGAGTCGCTCCGCCGGGCGCGCCGGCTGTTCGAGATCCTGGGCGAGGAGGCGGCTGCCGCCGAGTGCCTCGGTCTGGAAGGGGAGGCACTCCTTCACCTCGGCCGCCCCGAGGCCCTGGAGCGGACCAGGGAAGCACTGGAGCGCTACCGCGGTGCCCCGGGCCGGGTTCCGGAGGTGGAGGCCCGGATCCTCGAGCACATGGGGACCTTCCTGGCGCGCCAGAACTCCTATCAGCAGGCCGAGGGCTGCTACCTAGACGCGCTCCGGCTCCTGGGGGAGGTCCTCGACCTCGAGGACATGGCTCGGATCCTGCATGGCCTCGCCGGTTGCCGGCGGGCGGCCGGTGACCTGCGCGGGGCGATGGACCTGCTGCGCAAGGCGATGGCCCTGTACGCGGTGGAGGATCAGCTGCGTCCGGTAGCCGCCCGGGCCCCGCTGACCCGGGCCGAGAACGACCTCGGCGTGCTCCTGATGGAGCAGGGACGGTTGGCCGAGGCGGAGGAGATCCTGGAGTCGGCCCGGGAGCGGGCTTCCAACGCCAGCGACCTGCGTCTCCGCGTCTGGGTGCAGGCCAGCCTGGGAGAGCTGCGACAGCGGCAGGGGCGCTCGGACGAGGCGC
>CADDZO010000112.1 GCA_902812395.1 bacterium
GGGCCTGCTCCTCCCGCCCACGGTCGGGGTCGGGAACCCCCACGAGAACGAGCTCCTCCCGGAGACCCTGGACGAGGTGGCCGCGCTCGAGCTGGCCCCCAAGGTGGCGGTCTTCGACGGCGGGTTCGGGATCCGCGCCACCCGGACGGCGATGGCCGGGCTCGGCTCCGAGGTGTTCATCGTCGGCGCCAAGAACGGCGGCTCGCCGGCCCACCGCAAGCGGCTGGCCTGCTACCGGGTCGGCTGCGAGGCCAGGGTCTCCGACCTCAAGCGCCGGGGGCTGCGACGCTCGCGCCTGAAGGGCGTGGCCGGTGTGCACACCTGGTCGAGCTGGACGTTCCTCACCCACAACCTCCGCACCCTGGCCCGGATCCCGATGAAGCAGTGACCGCCCCCAGCGAAGGGTGGTGGCACCCAAGCCCCGTCGCAGGTCTTTGGACCTGTGGCGGGGCTCTTCTTCGTCCCCGGACGCAACGGTCAGTGCCCGAAACGACGCCCGGGATTTTTCCGGGGCGGCCAGTTAGCCGGACGGCGCGGGGGAGGCGGTGGCGCGGACCGAGGTCAGCTGGCATCGTCGATACTGCAAGCTGGAGAGGAGGCGGTGACTGAGCCGGAGATGCTAGAGGCGGGGCCTGCAGCGGGGAGCGGTTGATGCGGATCGTGTCCTTGCTCCCAGGTGCGACTGAGGCGCTCTTCGCACTCGGCGTAGGTGAGTCGGTCGTGGCCGTCAGCCATGCGTGCGACTACCCCGCCGCTGCCCGTCGCCTTCCTCGCGTGACTCGTTCCCGGCTGCAACTGGAGGGGCTCGACGGCGGGGCCATCAACGGCCGGGTACTGGCTGCGATGGCGTCTGGTGATCCCCTGTACGAATTGGACGTCGAGGCGGTGCGAGGGCTCCGCCCGGATCTGGTGGTTGCCCAGGACGTCTGCGACGTCTGCGCTTTCCCAGGCTCCGCAATCGAGGAACTGCTCCCTGGGGTGCCGGTACTCCGTCAGCACCCCCACACGCTTGAGGACGTCCTCTCTGGCATCGAGGAACTGGCGCTGGCCACCGGCGGTGACCGAGGGCTGGTGCCGCGGTTGCGCAGGCGTCTGCAACCTGCCCCGGCCGTCTCGGTGCGGGCGGTCTTTCTAGAGTGGCTGGACCCGCCCTATCCGGCCGGGCACTGGACGCCGGACCTTCTGCGCCTGGCGGGCGTTGACGATCCGCTGGCTCGGCCGGGCCTACCCAGCCGAGCGATGACCTGGGATACCGTTGCCGAGGCACGGCCAGAACTGCTGCTGGTAGCGCCCTGCGGCCTCCGTCGAGGGCAGGCAGAGCGGGAGGCCAAGCGAATGCGGAGAGCCATCCAAAGCACGGGGGCCCGACGGGTGGCGGTGTTTGACGGCTGCGCCTACTTCAATCGGCCGGGTCCCCGACTGGTCGAATCCTTTCGTCTTTTGTGTCGTGCGGTCTCGGTCTGAGCCGCCGCTGAATGATCGATGGCACAAGAAGCCGTACGCTTGGAACCTTTCATCGACAAGACTCGTCATCGGGTTCGCGTTGGCTCCAAGCACTATCTCCAACGCGCTACAGGCCAGGGGGGCCTTCGGAGATCCACCATGGCAGGCAGTTGCTCGGCGACGCCCGGCAACGTGTCAGTTTGTCGCAGACGGAGCGGCTGCCCGGACGGGGGCGGCTCGCCCAGCCACCACGCACCACGAGCCATCACCATGCTAGGAAGACATCCGCCTGCAAGCGGCCCGTTAGTTAGGAGCTCACCGGCACTGTCCCACTCGCTTCCGCTAGCCTCAGCCCCCGCGTTTCCGGTGCCCAGAGGATGGAGATGACCAGCCCCACCAAGAGAACGCCGGTGGCGACGAGCATCGAGGGGCCAAGTCCAATCGTGGCAATTCCGACCGGAAGCAGAAAGGTCCCCATCGCAGCTCCGATGCGGCTAATCGCAGTGCAGACGCCAACGCCGGTCGCCCGGATGCGGGTGGGGAAGAGTTCGCTCGGGTACGTGCTCTCCAGATCACCGGCTGCTGAAACCACGAAGGCGAAGACAGCGAAGCAGATGATTGCCGCTATCGGAGGAAGGTTTCTCCATATCCCGAAGACGGCGAGGGCAGGAGCGCACACTGAGAAGCTCCAGATGAGGAACGTTCGTCTCCCCTGTACGTGCGTGAACCAGAGGCCGACAATGGCGCCCAGCAGGATGAAGAGGTTGAGCACCAGGCCGCCCACCACAGGATTTGACAGACGTGCGGCCTTCAGCACCTGTTCCTGAAAGGTGAACAAGGCGAAGTATGGAACGACCTGACAGAACCAGAAGAGGCCGCCGAAGGCCACCCGCAACCGCCACCGTGGGCTGAGGAGTTCGCGAATCCCGATCCGGGCTTCGACGTCCACCAGCAGGTCTTGGATCTCGATCTGGGGATGCACATAACGGCGAAGGACGCCGCGGGCCTCGTCGATGCGGCCCTTGCTGATCAGCCAGCGGGGTGACTCCGGGGTACCGATCCTCAGGAGCAGCACGATGAAGGCAGGAATTGCGGAGCTGACCAGGATCCAGCGCCAGGAGTTCGGCCCCAGATTGAGTAACCAGTACCCCACGACGAAGGCGGCGACATAGCCGACCGTCCAGATCATGTTCAGGCTAGCGAGGAGCAGGCCGCGGTAGCGCCGCGGAGCGAACTCCCCCAGCAGCGTTGACCCGAGATCATAGTCTGCACCGATCCCGATTCCCATCAGAACCCGCAGCGCGAACAGCTCGCCAGGGTTACTGACGAAGAACTGGAGGATCGAGGCGAGGACGAAGAATGCAAGGTCAAAGGTATAGACGATCTGCCGTCCGAAGCGATCGATGACCGGACCGAGAAACAGGCTGCCGATGAAGAGCCCGATCAAGCTTGAAGCGCCGATCAGGCCGGTCCAAAGCGTAGTCAGATGAAGGGCTGGACCGGCGAACACGAGTGCCGTGCCAACATTGCCCAAGATGTAGCCATCACAGAAGTAGCCACCAGTTGTGAATGCCGTCAATCTTGCATGGAAGGCGGTGAACGGTGCATCGTCTGTCGTGACTGAGACAGCACTGCTTTCCATGTTGACTTGTCCTCCTTGTGTCACTCCTGTTTCTGCCTACGTCATGTCTCACCGGCGAAGGACGGGCGAGCCGGGTCGAAAGGTTCGATTGGATGCACTGTCTTTCCTTCCAGCGCAAGGTCGGCGAGGACAGAGCCGACGATGGCTGCGAACTTGAAGCCATGACCAGCCATCGGCCCCGCCACGACGACACGCCCGGATGCAGTTGCAGGGCCGATGACGAAGTGATCGTCGGGCGTGTTGATGTACAGGCAGGTGGTGGCCCGAACGACCTCCTCGCTCACTCCACGAAGCCCGCGGCAGACTCGCTCGCGGAGCGGATCGAGGTCAGTAGCGTGCACGGTGCGATCGACCTGGTCGGGATCGGTCCTGCTACCTCCATGGTGAAAGGCAACCTTGATCGTGGCGCCGTCGAGTGTTGGAAAGCCATACCAGTTGACACCATCGATGTATCTGGCGAAGATGCCGAATCGGTCCGGGCGGTAGAGGTCGGGTTCTTCAAGCCGGAACCACGCCTGGACCTGGCGCTCCACCCAGCAACGGTCCATGCCAGGCAACTGCACCAGTCTCGGCGTCCAGGCGCCGACCGTGACCACTGCCCGAGCTACCCGGAAGGTCCCCCGACTGCTCTCGATCTTTACGTGCGACCCACAATCGGTCAGGCGTTGGACCTCTACCTGCTCCAAGGTTTCGGCTCCCAGCTGGCGGGCCCGGTCGATCGCTGCGGCGATCGCGAGCTCGGGCCGGAGCACCCCCGCTCTTGGCTCCCAGATGGCATGCTCCCTTGCTGTTAGGCGCAGCTGTGGGAAGCGCTGCATCGCCTGATCTGGGGTGAGGACTTCGTGCAGCAGGCCATGCATCCGGGCGCTGGCTACCACGCCGCCAAGGAAGCTGCCCGCGGGATCGCCGATCATCAGGCCGCCGGTCATCGTCAGCAATGGCTTCCCGGTCTCCTGCTCGAGCAGGTGCCAGAGCCCTAGCGCAGCCTGTAGTAGGGGGACGTACTCGCTGCCCTCGGCGTAGGCGGTGCGGAAGATCTTGGAATCGCCGTGGCCGGCTCCGCGATCGTGCCCGATGGCGAATCGCTCCAATCCCAGCACCCTGGCCCCACGCGAGGCGCACTGCCAGAGGGCCATGCTCCCCATCGACCCAAGGCCGACGACAGCGACCTCTGCGTCCACCTCAGGATCTCTCGCCCAGATTTGGGTCGAGGGCATCGCGGTCGATGGCCAGATGATTGATCGGTAACTCGGTCTCTCCCCGGGTCAAGAGGTCGGCAATAGCACGGCCAATTGCCGGGGACATCTTGAAGCCGTGGCCGCTGAAGCCCGCGGCGAAGAGGATATTCGGGAACTGTGGAAGAGAACCTAGAATTGCATGCCCATCCGGCGTGTACCCGTCCTGGTAGACGCTGATCCGGCAGGGCTCCGGCCACAGCCCGTGAAGCCAGTCGGTCACGATGGTCGAGACGCGTGCCATATCCTCGGGGGAGACACGGCATTCGAGCAGGTCGGGATCGGCAACGGTCCCATAGGCATCGTTCAGAGATACCTTCACGCCGACGTTGTCGACGGTGGGGATCCCCGAGACGTGGATGCCATGGCGCTCGCGGATGAAGATCGGGAACCGGCTTGGGGAGAAGAGGGCCGCGTCCCTTGCGATGAACCAGCTCATCACCAGCCGGCGAGGTTCGATTGACAGCGCGCCGGCGAAGAGCTTGGACGTCCAGGGCCCGGTGGTGACGACTACCCGCGACACTCGGTGCTGTGTCCCGCCGGCCCGAATAGCAACGCCTCCCGCATCTGGTTCGAGTGCCTCGACCCTGCAGTGGCGGACGATGCGCGCTCCCGCCTCCTCAGCCGCGGCGGCGGCGGTTGCGACGGCGAGCTCCGGGCGGAGGAAGCCGGCGTGACGGTCCAGGACGACGACGTCATCCTGGTCGAACTGGTGCTGGGGCCAGCGGTCTGCTGCCTGCTTCGCATCGAACACGGTAGCGTCGAGTCCGTATCGTTCGGTGCACTCCAGCACATTCCGAGTCAGTGCCGTGTCAGCAGGCGCGATCATGAGCCCGCCGTTGAGCTCCAGGAGATGACGAGCTGATCTCGCCTCCAGAACGCGCCACAAGCGCTCCGCCTCCTGCAATACAGGCACGTAGGCACTGCCCTCCAGGTAGGCTGTCCGAAAGATCCTGCTCTCACCACCGGCAGCTCCTCGATCATGTCCGGGCGCGAACTGCTCGAAGCCGAGCACCGAAACCCCACGGTCGGCCAGCTGCCAGCAAACCATGCTGCCGATGGTGCCCACCCCGATGACGCCTACCTCTGCGTCCATCAGACCCTCCTGACCCACATCTAACGCGGACTGGCACTGCCATCAAGAGCCAATCCGTGATCGACCGATCACGATCTATGCTGGATCAGGTGGAGCTTCGGCAGCTGGAGGTCTTTGTGGCCGTGGCAGAGGAACTCCACTTCGGCCGGGCGGCCGCTCGCCTGCACCTGGCGCAGTCGGGGGTGAGCCACATGGTGCGCCAGCTGGAACGGGAGCTCGGCGTGGCGCTGTTCGACCGCACCTCGCGGCGGGTTCGGCTGACCGCTGCCGGCGAGCGCCTGCGATTCGATGCCGAGGACGCGCTCGCCGCTGCCCGGCGGGCGCGGCGCAACGCCGAAGCGGTCGCCAGAGGCGAGGTGGGCTACGTGCGGCTGGCGGCGGTTTCGTCGGCTTGGCTGGGGATCATCCCTCGCGTGCTAAGCGTGGCTCGGCAGCAGCATCCGGAGCTGCAGCTCTCTGTTGCCGAGATGAGTACGACCTCGCAGATCGCTGCCCTGCGGGACCATCGCCTGGACATAGGCTTCGGCCGGTTCGTGCTCCCGCAACCGGGGATACGGAGTGCTCGCCTCATCGACGAGCCGCTGCTGGTTGCGCTCCCAGCCTCCCACCGGTTGGCGGACTTGCGCCGGATTCGGCTCGGCAACCTAGCCAACGAGGAGTTCGCGCTGTTCCCGAGACAATTTGCTCCGGCCTACTTCGATCACGTCATTGCGCTCTGCCTCCGGGCTGGCTTCAGCCCGAGTATCAGCTATGAGTGCACTGGAGACCAGGCCCAGCTGGCACTGGTTGCCGCTGGCCTTAGCGTGGCACTGGTCGCGGCCTCGACCGCCGCCCGAAAGGTCCCCGGCGTGCGCTTTCTTCCGGTCCATCAGCCCGCTGTATCCGTTCCTCTCGACTGTGTCGTGGCAGAGGGCCATCAGACGCCGGCCCTCAGTCGTCTGCTGTCATCGCTCCAGCAGGCCGTTCCGGAGGCTGCCGATCGGATTGGCGTGCTGTCGACCACTGCTCATCCTGGCCCGGCCGCGCCGTTGGCCAGCTCTGTGTCCGCAGGTAAGGGGTCAATGGGGGAGCCGGGCTCACGCGGTGCCGCCTCGGTAATCGGCCGGGGGCAACGCCTCCACGGCAGCAGCTCAGGGTTCGGCGGGCCACGTCGACCAGGAGCGGTTGGAAATGCGTGAGGGCGTGACCCCGTCCATGGACCGAGCGGCGCAACTCGGTCATCGTGCCTCTGGAGGAGCCGCGGAGGACGAGCCCGAGTAGGGGCGCCGGCCGCTTCTTCCAGCACCACCGCCAACGAGGAGCCGGTGACCTGGCCGCGCGGATGGCTGGTCCGGACCACCGTTCATCCAGACGTGTCCCCCAGGTTCCGAGCCCCCGTCAGCACGGCAGCCGGGGGCCTTGGGATGTCAATGGCATCGTGGCCGGTCCCTTGCGGCAGCATCCTCTGGGAAGCTGGGAGAATCGGTCGCGTTGGGAACCCTCAAGGTGATCGGGAGCTCGCCCCCCAGGCTCGATGGCCGCGCCAAGGTGTTGGGCCAGACGGCCTTCGCCTCCGACATCCGTCTGCCCGGGATGCTGGTGGGCAAGATCCTGCGCAGCCCTCATGCCAACGCCCGGATCCGTCGCATCGACAGCTCCCGGGCCGAGGCCCTCCCCGGCGTCCACGCCGTGGTCCATGCCGGCAACGTGCACCAGCGGCCCTTCGGCTACGGGGTCGACAATGTGCCCCTCAAGGACCATCCCCGATACGCCGGCGATGAGGTGGCTGCGGTGGCGGCCGAGGACGAGGAGATCGCCGAGCGGGCCCTGGAGGCGATCGAGGTCGACTACGAGGTCCTGCCGGCGGTGTTCGACCCCTTCCAGGCGCTAGAGGCGGACGCGCCGCGAGTCCACGACGAGCGTCACGACATCGAGGGCAACGTCTCCATGCGCTGGGACTTCGAGCACGGCGACCTCGGGGCGGCAGAGCGGGCCGCCGCAGTCGTGGTCGAGGGCACCTACTCCAGCCCGCTATCGGCTCCGGCCTCGATCGAGACCCACTGTTGCTCCGCCGCCTTCGATCCCAACGGCGATCTGGACGTGTGGACCGGGGTCCACATGGCCTTCATGTACCGCAAGGCGCTGGCCGATGCGCTGGGCCTGGACTGGCGTGCGATCCGAGTCCACCAGCCCCCCATCGGCGGCAGCTTCGGGGGAAAGATCGACATCGATCCCCTGGACTTCATCACGGTGCTCCTGGCCCGGGCGGCCCGACGCCCGGTCAGGATCCACTTCACCCGCGAGGAGGAGTTCGTGGGTTCGCGGCTGCGCCAGCCCATGCACATCCATCTCCGCACCGGCGCGGACGCCGAGGGCAGGATCCTATTCCGGGATGCCGACATCGTCTCCGACAATGGCGCCTACAACGCCTGGGGCTCCCACGCCCTGCTAGTGGTCATGCAGACGATCAGCTCCCTTTACCGGCTCCAGGCCTGTCGGGTCCGTTCCCGAGTCGTCTACACCAACAAGCCCTACGGGGGCTCGGTACGGGGTTTCGGGAACCCCGAGGCCACCTTCGCGGTCGAGCAACAGACCGACGAGCTGGCCGACGCGCTGGGCATCGATCCGATCGAGCTGCGGCTGCGCAACGCCAACCGCCCGGGCGACGTCACCCCCCAGGGCATGCGCATCACCTCCTGTGGGTTAGAGGAATGCCTGCGCCAGGTCCGCGAGCGCTCCGGCTGGGAGCGCCGGGGCCGGATGCGGGAGCGACACCGGGGACTGGGCTGTGCGGCCTACATCCACGTGGGCGGCGGCGCCAGGATCTACCCCAGCGACGGCTGCGGCTCCATCCTGAAGATGGACGAGGCGGGGCGGGTCACCCTGATCAGCGGCGCGTCGGAGCTGGGCCAGGGATCGCAGACGGTCCTGGCCATGGTGGTGGCGGAGACCCTGGGGGTGCCGTTGTCGGCCGTGCGGGTGGTACAGGACGACACCGAGCTCAAGCCGTGGGACGTCGGCGCCCACGCCTCACGGACCACCTTCGTGGCCGGCAACTCGGCGCGGCTTGCCGCCCTGGAGGTTCGCCAACGTTTGCTGGAGACCGCGGGCGAGCTATTGGAGGCCGATTCCGCCGACCTGGTGGTGGAGGACGGCCTGATCTCGGTCCGTGGCTCGCCCCAGCGTGCGATCGCCTACGATCGGGTGGCGCGCCGGCGTCTGCTCCGCCAGGGGGGTTCGACCCTGATCGCGCAGTCGTTCTACGACCCGCCCACCGAGCCCCAGGACGAGCACTACCGGGGCAACATCTCGGCGGCCTACGGCTTCGGCGCCCACGTCGCCGAGGTGGAGGTCGACCCCGAGACCGGACTGGTGTCGGTGCTCGGGCTCTGGTGTGCGCACGACGTGGGACGGGCCCTGCACCCGGCCGGGGCAATCGGTCAGGTCACGGGCGGAGCGGTGATGGGCCTGGGCCTGGCGCTAACCGAGGAGCTCGGCCTTGCCGATGGGCATGTCCTGCAACCGTCGCCGCGTGAGTACGGGATGCTGACCGCACTCGGCGTCCCCCCGATCGACGTCTCGCTGGTAGAGACCCTGGACCCGGAGGGACCGTTCGGGGCCAAGGGAGTGGGGGAGGGAGGCCTGATCCCGGTGGCGGCTGCGGTCGCCAACGCGGTCGCCGACGCCACCGGGATCCGGCCCCGTTCCTACCCGCTAGCGCCCTGGAAGGTGCTCGAGTGGCTGCGGGAGCCCGAGCTCAGCCGAGTGCGGAGGCCGACGTGACCAGGTCGGCCACGCACGCCCCGGCCAGGCCCGAGCTGGAGGCCTGGGCGGTCAGCCTGCAGGGGCTCCGGCCGGACATGGAGGACTCCCACGTCCTGGAGGTGGGCGAGGATCGGTTGCTGGGGGCTGTCTTCGACGGCCACCGGGGGGCCTGGGTGGCCTCGTTGGCGGCCCGCTCGCTGCCGGCCCTGGGCGACCTCAAGCCCGGCGAGGCTCTGCGCCGGATCGACGAGCAGGCGCGGCTGCTGCCCGGCGGCGCCTGTGCGGTGGTCTTCCGGCTGCGGGGAGAGCGCCTGGAGGTGGCCAACCTGGGCGACGCGGTCCTGGTCCGGGTCAGCGGGGGAAAGGCGGAGGTCCTGACCCAGCTCCACCGCATCCAGAGTCCGCGAGAGCGAGACCGGGTGGTGGCCGCCGGCGCCGAGATCCACGGGCCCTACGCCGTCGATCCCATGACCGGCGACGGGTTGATGCCCACTCGCTCCCTGGGCGATCCCGAGTTCCGACGGATCGGCATCATCGGGGAGCCCTACGAGTGGCAGGGACGCTTCCGCCGGGGCTGGCTGGTGGCGGCGTGCGACGGGCTCTGGGACGTCTTCGATCCAGGCGAGCTGCCACCCTTTCTCCAGACCTCGGCCCGAGAGGCGGCCGAGGCGCTGGCACGGGAGGCTCTGGAGCGGGGTGCCTACGACAACGTCACCGTGATCGCCGTCCGCCGCGGCTGACCTGGGTCAGATGGCGATCCGCGCCGCCAGCAGGCCGGCCCGCAGGTCCTGGTCGACCAGCTCCAGTGCCGCCGGCCACGAGAACCACGCCGCCTCCGGGCTCTCGCCCGGCGCCGGCCGCGGCTCCCCGTCTCCCCAGGACAGGTAGCGGAGGTCGAGGTGGACCGCGCCCGGGCGGCAGGGGCCGGGGTGCACATCGACGTGGCAGAGCCGGAGGCAGCACGCCCGGATGCCGGTCTCCTCGAGCACCTCCCGGGTCGCGGCGGTCCAGGGCGCCTCGCCGGCGTGGACGTGGCCGCCCGGTTGGAGCCAGGTGCCGAGCCGCTTGTGGCGGTGGAGCAGGACCCCGCGGGGGCCGACCACGATCGCAGACGCGGTCACATGCGTCTGCCGGCAGCGGTCGAAGGGGTGACGGTCCTGCAGAGCCACGACCAGCCACCGGCGCGCTACCAGCTGCCGCTCGCCGTCAGGTGGGGGAAGCGTCCGGATCTGCCGCAGCAGCTTCGCCCGTACCGATTCCGGGTACTCCGAGGCTCCCGCGCGTTCCGTCACTCGGGATATGGTGCGGCAGCGAGTTTCTCCTGCCACCATCGGCACGGTGGAGGTGCAGGGCCAGCCGGCAACGTATCGGGCCGGGTCCCGGGACGACTTCGATCGCCTTTACGAGGCCACCTACCCGCGTGTCTTCGCCACCCTGGTGGCGTTGCTCGGCGACCGGCAGGCGGCCGAGGACTGTGCCCAGGAGGCCTATCTGCGCGCCTTCGCCGCCTGGACCCGCTGGCGCCCGGACGCGCCCGCCGAAGCCTGGGTGCACCGGATCGCGATCAACGTGGCGGTGTCGCACCGCCGCCGGGAGCGGCTGCGCGAGGTCGGCCAGCTGGTGCTGCGGCTGGGCCCGCCCCGATCCCCCGACCCCTTCCAGGAGGCCTCGACACCGGAGCTGTTGCGCGAGCTGCGCCGACTGCCGCCCAAACAGGCGGCGGCCCTGGTGCTGCGTCACGTCCACGGCTACAGCAACCGCGAGATCGCCCAGAGCCTGGGGATACCGGAGCGCACCGTCGCCTCCCGACTGGCGGCGGCTCGGGCCCAGCTCCAGGCTCGGCTCCGCGGCCTCAGGGAATCGGGTACTCGGCTGGGGCTCGGAGTTCCTTCCGACAGATGAGGGAGACGGCTGGCGGCCACGACTTCGAGGACTGGCTGGAGCGAGAGCTCCGCCGGGCGCTGGGGACCCCACAGGGTCCGCGCCCCCACGCTGCCCAGGCCGCCTACCGAGCCCTCGCCCGGCAAGGAGGAAGGTTGATGGCGATCAAGGCAGCCCTCGTGGCGGGAGTGACCAGCAAGGCAGCGGCCGGGGCGGCGGCGGTGGCGCTGGCCGCCGCCCCGGCCGCTGCCTTGCTGGTCACTCCCGCCACGAGGGCTGCCTTGATC